>NZ_RBWE01000001.1:265524-358694 GCF_003627965.1 Desulfofundulus salinus
ATGCGTTCGAAGTTCTGCCTGGCCTTCCTGCCGGACGGTACGCCCCCCGCAAAACTGCGGGTGCTGGATTATGAAAAGTTTCCGGAAGCGAAAGAACTGAAGAGTTTAAACAGAACTCAACCCTTGGGAAAGAATCGGTTACAGGATGAGCCGATGAAAGGAACCGTGATGGGAGAACGGCAGACAGAATTTTCCCGGGCGTGGGGATCCCGGTTGAAGCAAGCTGCAGGGCCCGGTATTTCCCTAACTGAACAACAAAAACTGGGTGCCGAAGCACAGACCGCAGGCGAAATGGCAGCGGAGCAAAAAGAAACCCCGGACGATGCTGCCGGTACCAGACGTGCAGCATTGCCGTGGTAAAAAAGAGAACCCGCGTGAGGTACACGCGGGTTTTTTTATGGACTTCCGGGAGGGAGGTTCAAAACAAAATGCCATTCGCTCCTGCAAGCGGATGGCAAAGAAAGGAGATCTCTGAGGTTATGGTAGTGGAAAAACCGGCCGCTGTCAAGCAGGAAATCGTCACGGAGCCTAATGTGACTTTGCAGGACGGTAGAAGGAAGAACTGGTTCTGGGATTACAACGATGTTTTCGAATCGGACCTTTCAGCCAACGCCATGCTGGTGAGATTGTACCTTGCCAGGTGTGCCAACGGAGACCGTCATGCGTGGCCATCGCTGAATACTATAGCCAGGAATTGCAAGATCAGCAAGCCGACGGTAATAAAAGCTCTCAAGGAACTTGAGGAAAAAGGATGGTTGGAAAAGATCATTCGGAAACGGCCCAATCAAGAGTACGAAACAACCGTATACGTTCTCAAGGATCCACCGGCCGCGTATGCCTCCGGTTCGGAGGAGGGGGGTGGTAAAGCAGATTTACCACCGGTAAAAAATAAAACCGGTGAAGGTGGGGGGGTGGTAAACGACGTTTACCACCTGGTAAATCAGATTGACAACCTGGTAAAGCAGGTTGACTCTAACAATACCCAGATAACAATACCCAATGAACAAGAAAAAGATCTGTCGTTTGTATCCTCACTTCGTTCAGATACAAACGACAGCGCATCGGCCTTTCAGGCCTCCGGCGCTGCCGGCGGCAGTGCCACACCTGAAAACAGAGCAGACCAACGCGATAGCCACCCACGGGCGGGTGCAGCAGATGCAGCAGGAAAGAGAAAGAGGGACGAAGATCAGGGGAACGAAAGAACCGGTGTGGATGGAGTGCCGTCGAGCAAAGAGCTGATTGCTGAACTGGTCAAAGAATACCGTGCCGTGGAGGGCGTGGAGGGAAAAAAGGGGGACTATGCCTTCATAGGGGCGCTTTACAACCGCTACGGTTATGACCGTGTACTGGAAGCAATCAACGAGCTCTCCCTCGCAACTGCCGTTCAGGAGATCGAGAAGCCCCTTTTGTACCTGAAGGCTGTTGTACAGGCCATTGCCCGACGGGGAGATCGGGAACGGGACGGGGGGAGATCTGACCGCGGGTCCGGCCGGAAAAAGGTGGAGCCGGGGATGAGCGACTGGTCCACCTGCGGGGATAAGGAGAAAAAGCGGGAACTGCTCAGGTCGCTTTATTTGAGCTAGGACCGTTGATTCCAAAATTTTTAAGAGACAAATTTTCCTTACAGGCATTGCATTTGTTTCCATGCGGTGATACAATTACCGCAATATCATTGGAACCTGGGCGACGATGCGAGTATGGACCGGGCGTGGAAGATCAGCCGTTATTTTGACCTGCCCACCCTGTACGACGCGGCTTTCATGGCCGTTGCTGAAGTGGTGGCGGAGAGGACAAGGGAAGAATGTGAGTACTGGACTGCGGATGAAAAGCTCGTAAGTGCGGTTGCCCCCGAGGAAAACTAGAAAGAATTATACCAAAATAGCTCTAAAGAGTTTGAGATGTAAAGGAAAAACCGATCTGTTGAATAGATATCCCACGAAAACCATTGTTTTTGGAGAACAAAGAAAGTGGACAGAAAAAAGATCTCTAAAATAAAATTTAGCTAATATTATTTTTCTAAAATTATTGGGGACAAACGGGCTGATATTCTTCAATTTTAATTGATTTTAGGCTACAAAGATATTTGACAAAATCCTGCATATCCATCTTTTCTCACATTTGCAACTCTCGAACTTTTTGGTTTTAAGAGGGGAGTAGTAGGGTGGGAAAGAATGAATTAATCATTCCCCTTCCAACTGTATTAAGCGTGGATAGTTTATGCGAAATAGATTTTGCATCTTTTTGGAATGCTAGGTATAATCCGGTGGGCAAGATCGTTTTCGACTTTTCCCCGATCGATTTTGTACGACCAGCAGGACTCGTTTCCATCGTATCTTTAATGAAGCTTTCAAAGTATTTAAAAGTTGCAGATCAGTATTATCTCAGGGAACCAAAAGATGATAATGTAAAACAATACCTAAAACGAATGGGGTTTTATGAACAATTCAGGATCATAAAAGAGACAGTAAGTCCAAAAGTAGAATCCTCATCTCTTTGTGAGTTGAGGGAAGTAAAAGACGAATTGGAAGCATATAAATTAACAAGTCAACTTACCAGAATCGTTAAAGAACAAGTACAACTTGAAGAAAAAATGATGCGAGCCATTTCTCATGCTCTCGGTGAAATAATAGATAACATATTTCATCATAGTAATTCGCCAATAAATGGTTTTGTCTGCGCACAAACATACAAAGGTGCAGGGGAAATCGAAATTGCTGTAGCAGATTGTGGCATTGGTATTAAAGAATCGTTAAAAGGAAATCCTATTTACAGGAAGATTAGGGACGACGAAGAAGCCATTACTACTGCGGTGGGGAAAAGAGTAACAGGCAAGCCGCACACCAATACCGGGCAAGGTCTCTTTATATGTCGAAGATTCATAAAAGAAAATTTTGGTCGAATGGACATTATTTCCGGAAGTGCACAATATACCTTAAGAAACACCGATGCTCATGTGAAATGCTACCCCTTTTGGCAAGGAACAGTAGTTTCTTTGGTATTCAATTTAAAACATCCCATTGATCCTAAGAGAATTTTGGATAGCGAATTTCCGATGGATGCCGAACTTGATGATTTGTTTGGGGAGACGGATGAAAAATGATCATGCTAGGAAGTATTAGCACTCACCTGACAACCCGAGCATTAGGAAAGAGAGTTAGGGAGTTGATTTTGAAGAGGCTAGAAAGCTCAACTCAAGTATTATTAGATTTTACCGGAGTAGAAATGGCATCACACTCTTTTTGTGATGAGGCGTTTGGTAAGCTACTCCAAGAACTAGGATTTGTAAAATTCAAGCGCAGAGTAAAATTCTCTGGTTGTTCTGCTGAAGTCGAATCTGTTATCAAGTTTGCCTTGAGAAATAGGCTTGTGGAAGAAAAGGTGTACGTTACATGCTAATTTAGTAAAGTTTTCATTATAACACATTTTTTTAGTTAGTCAAAAGTGATAAAATAAATGAAAATTTACAGGAAATTTATACTGATTTACATTTACCAACCGATAGCACTGTTAATGAATTGGTAAATAACTGAGAAGAACTTAAAGGGACTGGGCATATATCCGTCAACGGATTTAGCGTGGGGTACCCAATGGTACCTGTTCCACCGCAGTGCAACTGGCGCAGGGGTTTCGGCCTCCACCCCGTGCCTCTTCGCGGGTCCCTCAAGCAGTATGTTCAAAGCCGCGTTGGCATCGGCGTGCCAGATACAACCGCACTCTCGGCAGAAAGCCTTGTGCCTGGTTATCCGATCCACCGGGGAGTCGCAAGCTGCGCAAACGGCAGAAGTCCCGGTGGGATCGACTGCGACCACTGATACCGTACCGGGCACAGGTGGCTTCAATGGTCCTCCTCAACATGCGGAAGGCCCAGAAGTTATGCACAAGGAGGTTCTTCGGTCCGAAGTCTATATCTTTTCGGATGCCGGTCAGGTCTTCGAGGAAAACCGTGGTCACCCCGTGCTGCTTGTCCTAGAATGCGGGCAATTTCCGCGGCCAGGGCAATGAAAGCGTGTTTGAGCCTCTTCGCTCAGATGCGGTAGAGCAGGTGCAGGATGCGGGAAGTTTTCCGCTCGGCCTTGTTGAGTCTGGACTGCTCTGCCGAAATCCGCCCTGTCCAGTAGAGGAAATCTTTCCAGGGCTCGCGGCTCGAGAAGAGCAGTTGGTGACCCAAACTTGATCCTTTTCGAAATTTGGATATTACATAGTAAGGGGGGGATGCGCATTGGCCCAGTTTTTGTGCATCCTCCGCGGCCAGGTTCCGTGAGAGCCGGAACAGAAACCCACAACCTCAATGCGTAAAACACCAGAAGATTTAAGCCAGCGCCTGGCCACCCGACCGGAGGTTTAACAATAGTCGGGAAGGGGTTCCTGGTGTGCCCCTACAGAGGTTGAAAGCCCCCCAACAAATGGGGAGCTTTTACTTTTTCTCTATAAGAGCACGCTATGTAAATACGCAATTTACTTTACCCAAGACAAAGCCAATACCAACAATGCCCCCATTAATATTGGTAACAGACACCCACCGGCCTTAGAGGCCTTTTGGAGGGATGCTTCTTCTCTCGGTTCCTCTCTTGGTCCGGTAGAAGCTGCAACCTCTTTTCGTGCGACCTCCCTTTGATAGGAAGGACTTTGTAACAACTCCCAAAAATATGTTTTCCCGTTGCTGTTGCACATGGACAATAGTGTTAGGGTGGCTCTGGTGTCATGGCCAGCTCTATGCTTGGTTTCAGGCTCGATGCCATGATCTTTCAACAGGTTCTGTAACCCTTTAGATAAAAAGCCCTTTTCTTTCCAGTTGATCCCGTTCATTGAGCAAAGCCAGGGTTTTTCGGCGGCAGATGGGAACATCCGCACCACAAAACCCCAGTCGAAACGGGCATTATGTGCCACAAAAAACTCGGCCCTGGCAATCATAGATTCTATCTTGGAATGGTCCAATGTCTTTCCGCGAACCGTCCTCTTATAAATCCCATGAATCCGGCTTGTCTCCTTCCTGATTGGAACAGACGGTTCGCGTAATCCGCAATACTCATCAACGATTTCCAGGATTTCTCCCGTTTTTCGGTTGAACGTAAAGAGGATTAAGCTGAGTTCCACGATTTCGTCCGCTTTTGAATCCAGCCCGGTGGTTTCTACATCCAAAATACCGGCAATTCCAACAGATTCCATCTAGACACCTCTTCGGTTTTTGTCCTCCATTTACAATTACTTACTCGCAGCAACCTGGTAAGCAGCCGCTACTTCCCTGAAAAACATATCTGCACGTATTTCTATTTCGTGACGCTGCATGTCCAATCCCAGTATGTAGCCGGAACGGGGCATGTCCTCGATGATGTGGCATAGCTCGTGAAAAAAGACCTCCTGCCTGGTTTCATAGCTGAGGTGCTGGTTGACTATTATGTAAAACCGGTCCTTTCTGGAACGGTAGACGAAGGCGGCAACGTCCGGTTCCAGGTCTGCCAGGCTGGGGAAAATATCGAATGACCGCATGACCTCATCCGGACTGATGGTGCCCTCCAGCAGGGCCCTGATAACGGCATACCTGGACTTTTGTCTCAAGTCGTCTGCACGCATAGTCCCAATTAGTCACATCCAGTCGAATAGTGTCGATAAACCAACTGCTGCCCGTGCAGGCAGCAGTTGTGGTTTTATACGCAAATTTTTCACGAGGGCGGCCGGTCCTTTAATCTTCCATGGCTTCGGCGTCCTCGATGGCCTTGATTACCTTGATTATCTTTTTGATGGATTTTGGTGTGAGGGGCTTAACCTGCTTGAAAAGGAGCTGCAGATCCTCGCGCTTGACGAGTTCCTGCCAGAATTCCAGAAGTTCCGGATCGTCTGAGATGGCAGCCTCTATTGTCCTGGCCGCCGATTCGTTGGGATCTTGTTCTTTTTCGGGTAGATAACCAGCAGCAGCCATGAGGTCTTCGTAGGTAACATTATTATAGGCATGATCAGCTAACTTTTTTATTGTCTGTGGGGTAGGTGGAGAATCAAGTAGAGCTCGGGAAAGCCTTGAAATATGGGCAGCAGTGACTCCAGAATGTAAGGCATACTGGTTAATTGATCTGTCTCCCCTTGCTTTATTTAGTAATCGAGCAAATTCTTTTTTGTCAAACATAAGATATCCCCACCTTTGTCTTCAATAATTATACACAAAGATATTGACTATAAACAATGTAATTGAAAAACTCGCTAGAAATTTTTTAAAAAGTATTGACGGCATGTAACAACAGTAGTATAGTATTACATATAAACAATATTGACTTTATGTAACGTTCAGGGGGTGTGAAAGTCTTGTATCTGAATAAAGAAAAAATCAAAGAACTAATGCAAGTAAAAGCCGGTGGGAACTATCACGAATTTGCAAGGCAGTTAAGAATTGATGTAGCTCAACTTCATAGAGTTTTAAATACACAGGCAAAAGCTGGACCAAAACTCTTAGGCTGCTTTATGCGGTATTGTCAAGATAATGGGTTGGATTTCAAACAATATATTTTTTTAGAAGAACCATTACATGTATGTAACAGTAGTCAAACGACCGTTTTGGATACCGGTACCGAAGGGAAATAACACCTACCGACCCGTCAGCAAAGAGGAAGTGGTACATGAATAACAAGTTCTGTCTTCTACTACGGATCGAGCGCCTGCGCCGGCGGCTAAACGAAACAGGTTGGAAAGAACAGGACAGGTTGCTGACCTTGAGCCGGCGTCTTGATACGTTGATTGTTCAGTACCAGCGGCTGCTGCTGAAAATTCAAAAACCACCGCCCGGAGAAAGGAGGTGGCATGAACGTTCATAGCAGGATTAATTCTGGTGGCAGTATGCGGCAGCCTGGCCGACAGCCGGGGTCCGGTAGAATGGGTAGCCCTGGCCGGAACCCTGGCTGGAATGGGAATCATCAGCCTGCCCGACGCCATGCAGGTAAAAAGAAAAAGGGCTTTCGCCCACAAACCTCAAGCACAAACTATCACAGTAAAGAGAAAAAGTCAACTGGTTGGTTAACTCTCTTCAGAAAGGAAAGGGGCCGGGATTTTGGCCCGGCCCGCGTACATAACAATTTTCGCTGCCCCCGTACGGAACACCTGAAGCAAAACGTCAAACAAATCGCGGTCCGGCCCTTAAAAGGCGGGACGGAAGGGTGTGGGGTAAAGTGTGTCCAAGAGCCTGTCCTCCACAAAAAACCGACATGCTGGATCGCTACTTGGACGGGTTCTACCTCTGCGGCTTGACATTGGTGGCGGTGGCGGAGCGGTGTTCCGTTTCCCCCGATGCAGTGGAAAAGGCGCTGAAGCGCTACGACAGGGAAGCATATATGGTGGAGCGTGCACGCCGCAAGCAAGAAAACGGCCGCAGGCGCCGGCAAAAGGATCAGGAACGGAAGCGCACTCCAGAAGCCAGGAAAAAGGACCGCGAAAGGAAACGGCGCGAGCGCGTGGAGGAGCGCACCTATGTTGAAGCCGTGCGGGAAGCCCTCCGGGACCTGGAAGTGATCGACCTCCTCCGCCGGGCTGCCAGGGAGGCCGGAGTGGCGGAAGAGCAACTGGCGTGTGCCAGGTACCTACCCGGAGCGGCCTCGGTGCACCACCCCTGCCCCGGCAGGGCCAGGGAGGCTGCCGAGGCCATGACCCCCTCGGAGGCCGGGGGCCGGGCCGAGTACGAGTTCCGCCTGATCAGGGGCGTTATGGTGGGCGTACCCGGGCCAGCAGTACTCCTCATCAGGGAAGCCCTGGACGCGGGTGATCTGTGCCTGGCGCTACGGCTGGCCAGGGAGGCGGTACTGGGAGCCGGGTTCGTGAACCCGTTTGCCAGCGTGGAGGACCTACGGGACGGCGTCACGAGGACCTACCTGCCCGAAGAGGTGGAGACCCTGCGGGAAAGCCTGGTGTCTGCCGCCCGGGCGGCGGCCCCGGTGCCGGAGCCGCCGGCACTGCACGAGCTCACCAAGGGGGAAAAAATGAAAATGGCAAGGCGGTGGCTGGCCCAGGCCCGGGCCGCGGAGCGTGACGCGGAGCGGATATGGTACGGCACATGCGGAGGGACAGGTAAGATAGGCAAGAAGGGAGGGTTGCGCAGCCCGGAGCGGGGCGAGGCGATGAGCGGGCTGATCAGGGGTTGAAAGAAACAAAAGAAAGGAGGCGTTGGATATTGGGGAGAAATCCTGCTTTTGGATGGTGGCCGCTTGACGATGCTTTTCCCGACCAGGTGTGGAAAGTCGAAAATGATCACCTCACCTCAAGAGGTCCAGTGGCTTACCTGTGGGACCTGCGGACCGGCGAGAGAAAGACTTTACCCTGCACGGTAAAGCTTGGTTCATTCTTGATCGAAGGAGTATATTTCCCACGCCGGGAAAAGACTGCAGAGCGCGTGCGGGAGTTAGCCCGCAGGGCCGTTTCGATTTACGGGCGGAAAGACCATCTTGCGGAATACCCGCTACCGGCAGGCCTCGGCCGCAGACTGGTACCGTTCTATCGGTACTGTATTGCCAGGTTGCTTGTTAGCTGAAGGTTGCCCGGGCATGTAGCTGCCCGGTTTTTTTATGGATATGAAGAGGAGACGATCAAAAGCCAATTTAGGGGGTGTTGAATGTGGGAGGGATAAAGGAGAACACAACAGGCTCATCGAAAATAAAGGTAGAGCACAAAAAAAGCGAGTATACGGTGGTGCATGTTTTTCCGGCCAATACCGAAGATGGTGATGAACGCCTGAAAAAATTCAAGCGGCAAGTCATTGACTTAATTCTGGCCAGTGCACCACATGTTCAAGGAGTTAGTAATTATGCGGGCTGCTGCTTTATATCGCGTATCGACTTTGAAACAGGTGAAGAATAATCAAGAAGAAACCATTCCGTTGCAACAGCACGCTGTATACGCTTTTGTTGCCCAAAAGGGCTGGGAACTGGCCGTGGAGTATTTCGAGTCGGGCGTATCCGCATACAAGAAATCCTTCAAAAACAGGGATGTTATACAGGATATCATCAAGGACGCGGCCGCCGGGAAATTCGACGTCCTGCTGGTGTTTAAAGCCGACAGGCTCAGCAGGAACAGTTTCGAATATCCCCTGGTTCTCTGGGAACTGAGCAAGCTCGGTATCACAGTGATCAGTGTGGCAGACGAAAAAGTCCTCAACATCGAAGATCAGGCCGAGAAGCTTATCAGGTTTATCGAGGGGTGGCAGGCCGAAACGGAGTCCCGGAACACGTCTATCCGGGTATCCCGGGCCATGATGGACATGGCGAGAAAAGGCAAATGGTCCGGGGGGAGGCCTCCGTACGGATTCAGGTATTCGCAAAAGAAGAATGTAAGCATAGAAATTGATCCCGAGGAGGCCCGGGTAATTCAGATTATGTTTGAAATGGCTGAGGACGGTGCGGGGGGAAATAAAATCGCCAAATGGCTCAACCAGCAGGGTTACCGGACGAAAAACGGTCGTTTATGGACAGGATATACTGTTAGGAGGGTCATGCAAAACCCTATTGTGGCGGGGTTGCCTGCCTACAACCGCTCAACCAGGCGCGATAAATCTTCTTGTTCTTATGATCTTAATAATCCTGAGATCATAATCCCCCGGGATGAAAACGGGAACCCCTTGCCTATTCCCGGGTTGCAGATAATACCGCTCGAAACCTGGCTTAAGGTAACGCAAAATATGAGACAAATTGCCGAACACAGTAAAATAAGTGGAAGAGCGATAGAAAGCACATCTCTGCTGACAGGCTTTTTAAAGTGCGGTTCATGCGGGCGGGGTTTCCTTTCATCTACAAGGCGCCTGCCAAACGGAAAGATCAGGAGGGCCTACGTTTGCTCTACGAAAAACCGGCGGGGGTCTCAGTTCTGCAACGGGCAAACCCAATATGAACAGCATATTATCGATAAAATTTTTATGGACGAACTTGAGCAGTTTTTGCAAAAAATAGATCTTGGTGATTTAGCGGAATACCTGAGGGGAAAGCAGGCAGCCTCTCTTTCTATCGCTCAAAAAAGAGAAAGAGAACTGAACCGCGAAATCTCAAAGGCCAAGCGCATACTGGACTCATGGGTTGAGCGCTTGAACATGTATTTTGCGGACCCCCACAGCAGTCTATACTCTGAAGAACGTATTGCCACAGAAATCTCCAAGTGGGAGAAAAATATCCGAGAATTAGAGGAATCCCTCTCTGCTGTAAGAAACGAGTTGCAAACGGAAGTATGCGAGCAGGATAAGATTAAGGCTTTTATGCGAGTCGCGCCGCGTTGGTTGGAGCTGTTTAAGTCATCTCCTGTGCCCATTAAAAAGAAAATGCTCGCACAGATTGTAGACAGGGTGGTTTTATCTGGAAAACGAATCGAGATACATTACAACGTAAACCTTCTGGAAGTAGAGCGCACTGTCGGCGCGAGCGAGCAGCAGCAAGGAGAAATTAAATTGAAGGTAATACGTTCAATTTAATACATGTGTTTGGTCGTGACTAGGGAACAATAGGAAAGCCCAGGTTGCCTACAGCTTGCAAAATGGTTTCCACAAGGCAGCACCTCCGTCTCTCAAAATTTCTGGCTCGGGGAGGCCGGCCCCCGGCAGTGTTGCCGGGGGCCGGGATGTTGAAGGGGATGGTTTAGGCCGGGTCGTACAGGTCGTTGGTGGTGCGGTCGACGATCTGCACATCCTGCTTGGATACCAGGGCGCCGCCGCCGGTGAGAAAGACGTTCCTGCTGATGATCAGGTCCATTACGGCTTCGATTTCGGCGGCGGTAACGTTATCCCGGGGGTTGTCCAGGCTGATGGTGAAGTTGGAGCCGCTTTGATTTTTAAAAACCATGCGCAGGGTCTGGGTGGTGGTGACAGCCACAAAAATGCACCTCCTTGTTGTTTTGGCGTAAATATTCAGTGAACCTGGTTAGATGCGGCGCTGTCCCCCGCTCACTCCGGTGCTCCGCGCCGACAGCACCGCGGTTCGCTTCGGGCCGACTCTGGCTCTCTGCGGATTGCCCGCTACTAATCATTCTTCGTTGTTACCTCTTGAAACAGTATGTCTTAAAAGGTCTTCTTCCGGGTAGTTCATCATGCGTCCTCGAGAGCCGAGCCGGCAGCCTCGCTTCACCGGGTGCTGTTACCGGCGCTTCGCAAGTCGTTCGCTCCGGACAGCGCCGCATCCTCTTCATAACGGTTTTACTGAATATTTACGTTTGGGCCGGCTTTTAGCCGTGCCAGGGGAACCTGCTTTCTAATCGACAGGGGGGATCAACAGGCGGGGCCTGTATCCAAACCGGCCCCGCCTCCCTATGTGCTGATCGTTACACCTGTACCAGGCGGGCGTTGTCAATCCGGTTCACGCCGGCCAGGGTATATTCCTGCAGCCCGGCCAGGGCCTGGGCCACATCAAAGAGATCCTGGTCGGCGGCATCGGGGCGCACGTTATTCAGGTTTTTGTTGCGGTAGACCGGGTTGCCCTCCCCGTCAACGCCGGTTTGCAGCACCAGCCGCAGGACCGTGGTGTTGGGAACCTTGCTTACTGCCATAACGTGAAACACCTCCTTGAGTTTTGACCGAACACGTGTTCGCCTTGTGGTTCTATTATACCCCGGGCAGGGGGTACCGTCAAGTCCAGAATTTGTCAGCATGTGTCTAATTTTGGAGCAGTTCTATTCGGGGCATTTGCTGTATGCCAGAATATGGTTGGGCCGCGCTATTGCCGATTTTCAAGATTAATACCGATTTAATTTGACACTATTCGGGCTATTTGCTAGAATAGTCGTGGCAGTTTTTGCCCGCAAGACATGGAGGTGGGTTGTCATGGCCAGAAGGCTGTTTACTTCAGAATCAGTTACCGAAGGCCACCCGGATAAGGTGGCCGATCAGATTTCCGATGCCATTCTGGATGAGATTATTGCCCGGGACCCCGACGCCCGGGTGGCCTGTGAAACGCTGGTCACCACTGGTTTGATTCTGGTTGCCGGCGAGATTACCACCAAATGTTATGTAGACATCCCCCGGATTGCCCGGGAAACGGTACGGGAGATTGGCTATACCCGGGCCAAATACGGCTTTGACTGTGACACCTGTGCGGTGGTCACTTCCATTGACGAGCAATCGCCGGATATTGCCATGGGCGTGGATAGGGCCCTTGAGGCCCGATCCGGGGAGATGACCGATTCGGAAATTGAAGCCATTGGTGCGGGGGACCAGGGCATGATGTTTGGTTTTGCCACCAATGAAACAAAAGAGTTCATGCCCCTTCCCATTGCCCTGGCCCACCGGCTGGCCCGCCGGCTGGCTACGGTCAGGAAGACCCGGGAACTGCCCTACCTGCGCCCCGATGGCAAGGTGCAGGTGACGGTGGAATATGAAGACGACCGGCCGGTGCGTATTGATACGGTGGTCATTTCGGCCCAGCATCACCCCCGTGTTCCCCTGGACCAGATCCGGGAAGACCTGATCGAAAAGGTTGTCCGGCCGATCATACCGCCGGAACTGCTCAATTCCACCACCCGTTACTTCATTAACCCCACCGGCCGTTTTGTCATTGGCGGTCCCCAGGGGGATACGGGTCTGACCGGGCGTAAAATTATCGTGGATACCTACGGCGGTATGGCCCGCCACGGCGGCGGCGCCTTTTCGGGGAAAGACCCCACCAAGGTGGACCGTTCCGCCAGCTATGCCGCCCGCTATGTGGCCAAGAACATCGTGGCCGCCGGGCTGGCCGATAAGTGCGAGGTACAGCTGGCTTACGCCATTGGCGTGGCCCGTCCGGTGTCCATCATGGTGGATACATTCGGTACCGGCAAGGTCGGCGAAGAGCTTCTGGTCAAGCTGATCCGGGAGCATTTTGACCTGCGCCCGGCCGGAATCATCAAAGCCCTGGATTTGCGCCGGCCCATCTACCGCCGCACCGCCGCCTACGGCCACTTCGGCCGCACCGACATCGACCTCCCCTGGGAGCGCACCGACAAGGCCGAGATCTTGCGCAAAGAAGCGGGAGCTTAGGAGACCAGGCACATAGACATTGAGTTAAGCAATTTAAAAGTATTCAGTAAAACCGTTATGAAGAGGATGCGGCGCTGTCCGGAGCGAACGACTTGCGAAGCGCCGGTAACAGCACCCGGTGAAGCGAGGCTGCCGGCTCGGCTCTCGAGGACGCATGATGAACCGAGCCGCGGTGCTGTCGGCGCGGAGCACTGGAGTGAGCGGGGACAGCGCCGCATCCAACCGGGTTCACTGAATATTGACATTTAAAACGCCGGGTAACCCTTTCACCCCCGTTCGCGGTCCTGCATATGGTGGAGCAAGAGCGGATTGAGGGGTGATTGACTTGTTGGTGCAGTTTCTCCTGGCGCTCTGGCTTGTGTGGCTTGTTCTGGTAGTGGTGAAGGTGTGCCGCCTGGTTTTGGTTTACCGCTGTTATGCCGGGCAAAGCCGGGGAAAACTGGTGTTGCTCCTGAGCAACCAGGATCAGGCCTGCGAGGGGTTTTTACGCCGGCTGGCTTTTGGGTGCGAACTTTTGTTACCCCGGGTGGAAATGGCCGTGGTGGTGGATGAGCACAGTTGCGACGATACCTTTGGCATTGCCCGTATCCTTGGCCGCAAACTGGGCTTTAGCGCTCTGCGGGCCAGGGAAACCACCGGTGAGGAAAAGGCGGCCCTTTCGGCCATGCTGGCTCGCCTGCCGGGGGAGCCCCGGAACGGCCTGGTTGGCGGGAAAAGACCTGCCTGGTATTACGATGCCCGGGGATTGCAGGGCCGGAATCTTTTACGCACACCCGTATTACGACAGATGGGCTGGGCGGCCTGAAAAACGGGGAGGAGGTAATCGGTCTTTCTTGTCGAAATAGACCCTTGAGGTGAGGAGTTTGAAGGGCATGCGTCGCATTACCCACGTTGCTTACACCTGGCTGATCATCGGCCTGGGTGCGTGGGGCCTGGCGCGCCTTTTTTCTTTTCTGGACCTGGATTACGGCGGGCATTTTCTAGTCTTCATCGTCCTGGGAGTGGCCGCCGAGTGGCTGGCGGTCAACTTTCCCCACGGCCAGCTGTCGGGGGGCTTTGCTCTGGTTCTGGCCACCTTTATCCTTTTCGACGCGTCGGCAGCGGCCTGGACCGGGGCGCTGGCCACCCTGATCAGCCAGGGGTTTTTGCCCCGGGGCAATCCCCTGCGGACCGTTTTTTTCAATGCCGCCCAGCATGTGCTGGCGGTGATGGCCGGGAACTACGTTTTTCTCCGGGTTGCCGGTGCGGCCGGCAACCGGCTTACGGTGGAACTGGCTGTTGGCCTCCTTGCCTTTTCGGGGGCCTACTTTCTGGTGAATCACCTGCTGGTCTCTTTGTACGTTGCCCCCAGGAGATCCCTTTACCCCATGCTTTCCTGGTGGGATGCCCTGCGCTGGGACGGGTTTACCTGCCTGTTCAGCATCCCCATAGGGCTGCTCATGGCCTTTTTGTACCGCGAAGCAGGGTTGTCTGGTGTGGTTCTCCTTTTCCTGCCCGTTTTGGTGGTACAGTTTGTCTTGCGGTTGTACGTGCATATGGAGCTGACCAACAGGGAATTGCTGGCCCTCTACCACGTGGCCCGGGGATTGAGCCAGAGGCTTGATGTGCAGGAAATATTGGATTTGGTGCTCAAGGAGACCCGGCGGGTGGTGTCTTATCATAGCGGGGTAATTTATTTATGGTCCGAGCAAAAGGGCTATTTTGAGGCTCGAGCGGCTGCCGGTCCTTTCAGGGAAAAATTATGTAAGAGCGTGGTTTTTTCAGGGGAGGGTTTTACCGGTTGGGTCGTAGAAAACGGTGAGCCGGAAATTATTCACGATGCGCGGGAAGATCCCCGGGTTCGGCAGGAGCCGGGATTATTCCAGGTGCTGCGTTCTTTAATGGTTATTCCCCTTTTGGCCGACACAAGGACGGTGGGTGTTCTGGTCATCGGGGATAAGCGCCCCTTTGCCTTTAATGAAAACCACCTGCACACCATCTCCGTCATTTGCGGCCAGGCGGCGGTGGCCATTGCCAACACCATTTTAATGAAGCGCCTGGAGGAAAGCGCCAATACCGACGGCCTGACGGGCATTTACAATCACCGTTATTTTACCCACCGGCTGGGGGCCGAGTACCGGCGCACCCGGGATGCCGGGCTACCCCTGGCGCTGATCATGCTGGATGTGGATAATTTTAAGCTGATCAACGACCGCTTCGGGCACGTGGCCGGGGATGCGGTGCTGGTGGAACTGGCCGGGCTCCTGCGGGATGCCGTGGGTGAGGCGGGGGTGGTTTGCCGGTACGGTGGGGAGGAATTTGCCGTCCTCCTGCCCGGCTGTGATGCCGCCCGGGCCGGTGCCCTGGCCGGGGAGCTGAGGCGGCTGGTGCGGGAACATCATTTTGCGGTGGAGGGCATGCCCCGGCAGGTACGGATCAGCCTGGGGGTAGCGGCCTGCCCCCGGGATGCGGTGGATGTAAACACGCTGGTGCAACGGGCCGACCAGGCACTTTACGGGGCCAAAAAAGCAGGCAAAGATCGCGTGGTGTTGTACGAGCAGTTAGCCGAACTGCCGCGGTAAACGGGAGCTGATCGGGGTGCAGCGTCTTTTAATCCCCTTGCGGGAACTGTGGACCGATTTTCTGGATCTATTATTTCCCCCGTCCCGGGGGTGTCCCCTCTGTGGTGCCGCGGCGGAAGATGGAGAGCTTTGCTCCAGGTGCCGGGAGATGTTTTTAGACAACAGAATGCCGGTTGGCTGTACTATTTGCGGCTGCTTTCAGAGACCGTCAGGAAAAAGAACCGGCACCCCTGGTGAGGAGCCCGGAGGGTCTGGCGGTGGGGCTCTTGTTACAACTTCCCGGTCCACCGGCCGGGGCGGTGCTCCTTTCCCGCACCTGCCCTGTCCCCAGTGTGGGGCCGGGTGCCCTCCCTTTAACGCAGCCCGGGCTGTCGGTCCCTACGAAGGCGTGTTGAAGGAAGCTGTCCTGCGCCTGAAGTTTCGCCGGGAGCGGTGGCTGGCCCGTCCCCTGGGACGTCTTTTGGCCGCGGTGGCCCGGGAATTGGTTCCCCCTGGAACGCCTCCCCTTGTGGTCCCGGTGCCCCTTTCCCGGAAACGCTTACAGGCCCGGGGGTTTAATCAGGCCGAATGGCTGGCCCGGGAGCTGTCCCTGACGCTGGGCTGGTCCCTTGTGCCGGCCCTGCGCAAGGTGCGGGAAACCCCTCCCCAAACGGGACTGCCGCGCTCCGCCCGTTTGAGCAATCTGTCCGGGTCCTTTGCCCTGGCCGGTGATATTCCGCCGGGATCGGTGGCGGTCCTGGTGGACGACGTTATTACCACCGGTTCTACCGCTCGAGAATGTACCCGTACTCTTCTGGCGGCCGGAGTAGTTGCGGTTTATGTAGTTACCCTGGCCGGGCCTTTGTGCTGCGGTTCGACAGAAGGCGATACAGGCGGTCCTTTATTTTAACCTGTTGTGACAAAATTTTCGCTCACCAACAGTTTATCCAAATCCGAAAGGGTTGTCCGACGGGTTATTAACAGGCTTATCCACATTATCCACAGATTTTTCATCCACAGGAGACTTTTCCACAGGCGTTTTTCGACATGACGATCCCGGTTGGACGGTGCCGGGTGCGGTTTTCAACTGTGCGCAGCTCCTGGAATTTCCCCGGCTGGAGGTGGGTGGGTTCAGGAGTAACGTATGGTCGATTACATGGCAGGCCTGTCAACGGACAGTGAAAATGTCACCTAAAAAATGCTTTATCTGGACTGAGAAAATGTCACCCACATAGATCGTTCATCTGGACTGAGAAAATGTCACACCCCTGTTTTTAATAATGAGCCAATTGCGATGTTCGGAAGTAGAGATGAATAGGCCGTTTTAGGGCAGTGGCAAAAATATTTTACCCCGGCACGGGGGTGGAGTACGTATTCCTCTGGCAGAGGACCGGCGGGTCTTCACGCCCTTAGCGCGGTCCAGTTACAAATGGAAGACAACCTATAAGAAGCGTACGGCCGTGGAAAGGGTAAATGCCCGTTTGGATGAGGTCTATGGATTTGAAAAGCATTTTATCCGGGGCCTGAAAAAGATGAAGCTGCGTTGTGCACTGGCCCTGATGGTGATGCTGGCGATGGCCGTAGGCCGGTTACGACAAAAACAAGGAATAAATTTGAGGAGCCTGGTAAAGGCGGCCTGACAAGGACCAATCGGAGAAATTGCACTACGGGAAGGGCGCCCCAAGGGGGTGTTAGGGTAAGTATGCCCTTTGACAGGGGTAGTTAAGGATATATAAGCCATTAGCCCCAATATTAGGTTAATCTCCCTGTCCTGTGGCTTGGAAAACGTCCATGTCTGGTATGGGCGTTAGCCTCCCAGAGGGCAAAAATGTTGACAACGCAAATAGCTCATTACATGGCAGGCCTTGACATTAGGGGTTGAATATGTTAGTATTCACCTACGTGAGTGTGCAGGCACCCACGGGATTTTATGCTGGGAGGAATGTTCATGCAAGGAAGAGTCAAGTGGTTCAGCGCCGAGAAGGGTTACGGCTTCATTGAAAGGGAGGACGGAAAGGACGTCTTTGTCCACTTCTCGGCCATCCAGGAAGAAGGGTTCAAAACTCTGAACGAGGGACAACTCGTGGAGTTTGATATCGTCGAGGGTGCCCGTGGGCCTCAGGCTGCCAACGTTGTCAAGTTATAAGAATACGGGAACAAACCCCGGCCCGGTGGCCGGGGTTTTTGGCATTTTTGCCAGGAGACAGGCAGGAATTACGGTTATTTTCGGGAATAATATAAATACCAGGGACCAGAAAGGAGAGGGTACCAGATGAAAGTACAGGTACGGGGCAGAAACGTGGAAGTAACCAACGCCTTGAAGGAGTATGTGGAAAAGCGCCTGGGCAAGCTGGTGAAGTATCTGGATCTGATTGAAGAGGCGCAGGTAACCCTCACCGTGGAAAAGGATTCCCACCGGGTGGAAGTAACCATTCCCATCAACGGCATCATTTTGCGGGGCGAGGAAAGCACCGGAGACATGTACGCTTCCATCGACCTGGTGGTGGAAAAGCTGGAAAAACAAATCGAGCGCTATAAGGGCAAGCTGTTCCGCCGCCTGGGCCGCCAGAACATGGAGATGAAAGCCGGGGACAATAAGAAGGAGGAGGAAGACAGCCCCCAGGTTGTGCGTACCAAGCGGTTTGCCATGAAGCCCATGTCGGTTGACGAAGCGGTCATGCAGATGAACCTTTTGGGACACAGCTTCTTTGTCTTCTCCAACGCGGAAACGGAAAAAGTCAACGTGGTCTACCGGCGCAGGGACGGCAACTACGGCCTGATTGAGCCCGAGTTTTAAAGGTTTTACCCTCTAGAAATCCGCTGGCAGCCGTCTGTACTTGAAACCATCCCCGGCGGGTGCTACAATAATACCGGAGTTATTTTGGAAGAGGAACCTTTACGGTTCCTCTTATTTGCGAAGGTGATTTTTGATGCTGAAGTTACTGCGCAACTGGCTGGATGACAACGCGCGGGAAATAAAGCGTTTGCAGCGGACGGTAGATCAGATAAATGCCCTGGAGGGGGAGATTTCGTCCCTTTCCGATGGGGATTTGCGCGCCAGGACCGGGGAATTCAAGGAGCGCCTGGCAAGGGGTGCCACCCTGGACGACCTCCTGCCCGAGGCCTTTGCCGTGGTGCGGGAGGTCAGCCGGCGGGTCCTGGGGATGCGCCATTTTGATGTTCAATTGATGGGCGGCATTGTCCTGCACCAGGGAAAAATTGCCGAAATGAAAACCGGTGAAGGTAAAACCCTGGTGGCCACCCTGCCGGTGTATCTCAATGCCCTTACCGGCCGGGGCGTCCATGTGGTTACGGTGAACGATTACCTGGCCCGCCGGGACAGCGAGTGGATGGGCCGGATTTACAAATTTCTGGGCCTTTCCGTGGGACTCATCGTGCACGGGCTGGACACGGCCGAACGGCGTAAAGCCTACGCCGCCGACGTGACCTACGGCACCAACAACGAATTCGGCTTTGACTATTTGCGGGACAACATGGCCATCCACCCGGACCAGCTGGTGCAGCGGGAACTTTTTTACGCCATCGTGGACGAGGTGGACAGCATTCTCATCGACGAGGCCCGCACACCCCTGATCATTTCCGGCCAGGCCGACAAGGCCACCGATTTGTATTACACCTTTGCGCGCCTGGTGCCCAGGTTACAAAGGGACGTTGACTACACGGTTGACGAAAAGGCCCACTCGGTCACCCTCACCGAGGAGGGCGTGGCCAGGGTGGAAAAGATGCTGGGGGTGGAAAACCTCTATGACGACCAGCACATGCAGCTGACCCACCACCTGAACCAGGCCCTGAAGGCCCATGCCCTGATGAAGCGGGACCGGGATTACGTGGTCAAGGACGGCCAGGTGATCATTGTGGACGAATTCACAGGCCGGCTGATGTTCGGGCGCCGTTACAGCGACGGCCTGCATCAGGCCATTGAGGCCAAAGAAGGGGTGCGGGTGGAGCGGGAGTCCCAGACCCTGGCCACCATCACCTTCCAGAACTACTTCCGCATGTACGAAAAATTGGCCGGGATGACGGGTACTGCGGCCACCGAGGCGGAGGAATTCCGCAAGATCTACGGGCTGGACGTTGTGGTCATCCCCACCCACAAGCCCATGATCCGCAAGGACCTGCCCGATGTGGTTTACAAAACCGAACAGGCCAAGTTCCGGGCGGTGGTGGAGGAAATTGCTCGCCGCCACGCCACCGGCCAGCCGGTGCTGGTGGGCACCATCTCCATTGAGAAGTCGGAGATCTTAAGCCAGATGCTCAAAAAGCGGGGCATTCCCCATCAGGTGTTGAACGCCAAATATCACGAAAAAGAAGCCGAAATAGTGGCCCAGGCCGGGCGGCTGGGGGCGGTGACCATTGCCACCAACATGGCCGGCCGGGGTACCGACATCCTCCTGGGGGGGAACCCGGAATTCCTGGCCCAGGCCGAGCTGCGCCAGCAGGGGTACGACCCGGGCGACGACGATCCCGGGGTGCAGGAACTCTACCGGGTCACCCTGGAGAAATATAAGAAGATTACCGATGAGGAGCATGAGCGGGTGGTGGCCCTGGGCGGCCTGCACATCATCGGTACCGAGCGCCACGAAAGCCGGCGCATTGACAACCAGCTACGGGGCCGGGCGGGCCGCCAGGGGGATCCCGGCTCAAGCCAGTTCTTTATTTCCCTGGAAGACGACCTGATGCGCCTGTTCGGTTCGGAGAACATTGCCGGGATTATGGACCGGCTGGGCATTGAGGAAGACATGCCCATTGAGCACGGCCTGATTACCAAATCCATCGAGACGGCCCAGAAGCGGGTGGAAAACCGCAACTTTGACATCCGCAAGCACGTCCTGCAGTACGACGACGTGATGAACCAGCAGCGGGAAGTGATCTACCGCCAGCGGCGGCAGGTTCTCATGGGTGAAAACCTCAAGGAAGTCGTGCTGCAGACCATCGCCCAAACCGTTGAGCGGGCGGTGGACACCTACTGCCCCGAGGGAGTGCATGAGGAGGAGTGGGACCTGGCGGGGCTTTTGCATTATGCCGAGCAGCTCTTCCTCCCCGGCCACAAGCTTACCCCCGAGGACTTCACCGATATGGGGCGCCGGCAAATTGTCGAAGAGCTCAAGGAGAAAGCCCTGGCCGCCTACGAGGCCCGGGAGTCGGAGCTGGGTGCCGGGGTGCTGCGGGAGCTGGAGCGGGTCCTGCTGCTCCGCATTGTAGATGAGAAATGGATGGACCATCTGGATGCCATGGACCAGCTGCGGGAGGGAATTGGCCTCCGGGCGTACGGGCAAAAGGACCCCCTGGTGGAGTATAAATTTGAAGCCTACGAAATGTTCCAGAACATGATTGCCAGCATCCAGGAGGACCTGGTCCGTTACATCTACCGGGTTAACGTGGTGCAGGCCCCCCAGCCGCAGCAGCGGCAGCTGGTGGAAAACCGCTACCAGGAGGAAGGCCCCCGGCAGCCGGTGCGGCGGGAACAAAAGGTGGGCCGCAACGATCCCTGCCCCTGCGGCAGCGGCAAAAAGTACAAGAAGTGCTGCGGCCGGGCGGCGGCGGGCTAAAGTCATCAAACAACAAGAGGTGAACAGGTTATGTACGCCGAACTGTCCCGGGAACTGGAAAACCTGGGTAAACGCATTGAAGAATTGAGGGTTTCTCTTTGACATTGCCCAAAAGGAAGAGGAAATAAAGCGCCTGGAGGAAGCCATGCTGGACCCGGGCTTCTGGAACGACCCGGAACAGGCCCAGCAGGTGACGCAGAAACTGGCCGCATTAAAGGACCGGGTCACCCGTTTTCAGGAACTGGCCCGGGCCCACGAGGACCTGGCCGTCCTCCTGGCCCTGGGGGAAGAGGAGGAGGACGAGGCGGTGGCCCGGGAGGTGGCCGGGGAGCTGAAGAAGCTGGCCCGGCAGGTGGAGAAGATGGAGCTGGAGGTGCTGTTGAACGGCCCCTACGACCGGGGGAACGCCATTGTCTCCCTCCATGCCGGGGCCGGCGGCACCGAAGCCCAGGACTGGGTGGAGATGCTCCTGCGCATGTACACCCGCTGGGCGGAGGAAAAGGGTTACCGGGTGGCCATCATGGATATGCTGCCCGGGGATGAGGCTGGCATAAAAAGCGTCACCTTTTCCGTGGCCGGACCCAACGCCTACGGCTACCTGCGGGCGGAAAAGGGTGTCCACCGGCTGGTGCGCATTTCCCCCTTTGACGCCGCCGGGCGACGGCACACCTCCTTTGCCTCGGTGGATGTGCTGCCCGAGGTGGAAGAGGATGTGCAGCTGGAAATCAGGCCCGAGGACCTGAAGATAGACACCTTCCGCTCCAGCGGGGCCGGCGGGCAGCACGTGAATAAAACCGAGTCAGCGGTGCGCATCACCCACCTGCCCACGGGCATCGTGGTCCAGTGCCAGAGCGAGCGCTCCCAGATTGCCAACCGCAACGCGGCCATGAAGCTTTTGCGGGCCAGGCTTTTAGACCTGGAAATGAAGAAAAAGGAGGCCGAACTGGCCGCCTTGCGGGGTGAGCAGACGGAGATTGCCTGGGGCAACCAGATCCGCTCCTACGTCTTTCACCCCTACAGCCTGGTCAAGGACCACCGCACCGGGGTGGAGGTGGGCAACGTCCAGGCGGTCATGGACGGGGAAATAGACGAGTTTATCTCCGCCTATTTGCGGCAGAAGGCAAAGGGTTAGAACCAGTGCGAAGAGCACTGGTTTTTTACAATTTTCCACAATTCCTTGATAATTTTTCCGCATTCCACCTGTATATTTTTAAGTGTGGCGCCACATACATACTAAATATTTACAGGGAGGAATGAGTAATGAACAAATGGAAGACGAGAATTATATCAACTGCCCTGGCATTGTCGCTGCTGGTTCCAGCTGCCGCTTTTGCCGGTAATGCCGTCACTGCCCGGAAGGATATGCCTGTTAAAAAGGGATTTGCCTACCACCAACGCTTTAACAGTGAGCAGCGCCAGCAAAATGAGCAAAAGCTGATGGAAATGGTTGGCAAGTATACTCCGGAAATTCTGGAAGAGTGGAAAAATGCCCTTGCTGAGCGGGAGCAATTAATGGGTGAGTTGAAGGAAAAGGCACCGGTGCAAAGGCAAAGACCTCAAATATCCGGTGAGGTGAAAGAAAAAGTCGAGGCCATCCGTAAAGATGTCGAGAACGGCAAGCTGACGCCGGAACAGGCAAGGGAAGAGTTCAGAAAACTGGGGCTTGGCAGAGGGGAACCGCCCCAACTGCCCGCTGAGGTGAAAGAAAAAGTCGAAGCCATTCGTAAAGATGTCGAGAACGGCAGGCTGACACCGGAACAGGCGAGGGAGGAGCTCTTAAAGCTGGGGCTCGGTAAAGAAGGCCCGCGCGTGCCGGGACCCGGTTCGTCCCAGGCTGACGAAGAAAAGCAGTTGATGAATGAGTTTAGAAAAGCAGTGGAGGCCGGTGATGAAGCCAGGATTAAAGAGCTGCTGCCGCAGCTTTTGAAACAGCTGCAGGAAAGAAACAAGGGGCTGTCTGAGATGCTGTCGAAAACAAATCAATGACAGGAAAATTTTGATAGCCCCACTGCGTGTTAACTACAAAGGCACGGCGTTGTCCCATGCGGAAGCCCAGGGAGTTAGCGGGACAACGCCGTGCCTTTCTAAAGTAGATAAACCGGCCGGCCTTTTCGCCGGCCGGGCTGCAGGTGGATGTGATTGTCATGCTCATCATGCCCGGCCTGTACAGAAGCATATGATCACGAAAAACCGGTTTTCACGATTTCCCACAATTCCTTGATAATTTTTCCGTAATCCACCTGTAATATATTAATTTAAGTGTGGTGCCACATAATTGCTTAATATAAAGTAAAACATAACTTACCGGTTACGGGTTGAGCGGGAGATTGTTCTTGAAGCCCCTGGAAGCTGCCCAGGTAATGCCTGACCGGCGGCCAGTGAGGAGCGTCCTGGCCCGGCTTTTGGTATAATACGTGGTATAAATTACAGAAAAAGAGAGGGGGGCTGGCGCTTGTACCGTGTGTACCTGGTTGAAGACGAAGTAAACCTGAGCAAAATACTGGTTTCCTATCTGGAGAAAGAGGGCTGGGAAGTGCGGTCCTTTTACGATGGCCAATCCGCCCTGCAGGCCGTGGGAGAGCATCCCCATCTTTGGATTCTGGATATCATGCTTCCCGATATCGACGGGTACCAGCTCCTGCGCAGCATCAAGGAGGTGTCGCCGGAGGTTCCGGTTATCTTTATATCGGCCCGGGATGCCGATCTGGATCGAATCATAGGCCTGGAGATGGGAAGTGATGACTACCTGGCAAAACCGTTTTCACCCCGGGAACTGGTTATTCGCGTACACCGTCTCCTGGAACGGGTTTACAAATCAACGCCAAAAAACTCATTGATTAACCTGTGTCCCTATGTTCTGGATGAAGATAGGCGAATAGTTCTTAAGGGACAGGACAACATTGAATTAACGTCAAAGGAATTCGACCTTCTTTTATATTTTGCCAGACACAGGGGACAGGCCCTATCCCGGGAACAGATTATCAACCACGTATGGGGGGTGGATTACGTCGGCAGCGACCGGTCCGTGGATGATCTGGTGCGACGCTTGCGGAAAAAAATGCCGGATCTCCGTATCGAAACCATCTATGGTTTTGGTTACAGGTTGAATGCTAATGAAGAATTTCGCTGATGGTAAAAAACTGCTGCCTCTTTAACTGCCGGTCGATAAATAACCTGTTATTGAACGCAGGATGATGCCTGATGAAAAAAATTTCGCTGACAGTAAAAATGTGGCTGGCCCTTTCGCTGGTCAGCCTGCTGGTGTATGTGATTGTCATACTCATCATGCCCTTTCTGGTTCGCAACTTTTTTACAGTTACCATGATGGAACCACACGTACCGCCGAAAAAAAATGCCAGGGGAGAGGCGTTACCTCCCGGACCACCTCCCGGACCACCTGTTCTAGGTTCCCGGGACTTTCGTATTCGTGATTTTATTGTTTTAGAAGACGGGACAACCATACCCGAACAGGCCAAACAAATGTTCTCCTCTTCGTTAATACAGGAAATTATGCAAAATGCCGTATCACAGCAAACATCCATACAACTGTATGAATATAATCGTGGCCAGGAAACGGTTCGCTATGTCATAAGAAAAGAGCAGGCCTACGGGCGTCCCCTGTATCAGGTTGCGCTTATAAGAAAATCGGAAGAAGACAGGTTTATAAAATCATTATTGCTCAACTTTATGGTATTTACCGGCATTGCTCTGATAATCAGCTGGTTTGCTTCTCTTTTTATTGCCCGTTACTTAACCCAGCCTTTGATTCAAATGGAACGGCATGTAAAGCGTATTGCAAACCGCAACTGGCACGAACCCCTGGATGTAAAGCGGGGTGATGAAATAGGCCGGCTGGCCCGCTCCATTGAGATTATGCGCCGGCAGCTTGTTCGCCAGGATGAAATGCAGCAGTCCATGCTGCAGAATATCTCCCACGAGTTGAAAACACCGGTCATGGTGATCCGCAGCTATGCCCAGGCCATCCAGGACGGGGTCTACCCGAAAGGCGATCTGGCCGGCAGCATCCAGGTGATCGACGAGGAAGGTGCACGCCTGGAAAAGCTGGTTAAACAGTTACTTTACTTAACACGACTTGATTACCTGGCAACGCGGGAACAGGTTCAAAAAAAGGTAAAATTAGACAGGTTGATTGAGAATATAGTGCAGCGTCTATGCCCGCAACGGCCGGAAATATCATGCCAGCTGGATTTGCAGCCGGTAAGTATTTCTGGAGATGAAGAGGTCCTGCGGGTTATGATTGAGAACCTGCTGGAAAATCACCTGCGTTATGCGGTTTCGCGTCTTGAGATCAGCCTCGGGTTAAGCGATGAAAAAACGGAGATAGTCCTCTCTTTCTGGAATGACGGTTCCAGGATTGAGCCCCACATCCTCGACCAGTTGTTCCAGCCTTTCCATAAAGGGCGGGAGGGCAAATTCGGGCTGGGGTTGACCATAGTCCAGCGGATCGTAAAAATGTACCGGGGAGAGATCAACCTGAAAAATGAGAGGGGCGGTGTCTCTTCGACGGTTAAAATCCCGTCAAGGGGCATTGATTAAACTGGTTGTCGACCGGAATACGAGGAGGAAACGTCATGCAAAGCGAGCCCAATTTCTTTTTGAAACAACTAAATATTCTTTCCAGTGGCTTAAAAAGAAGAAAAATAATAATTGGGATATCAGCAATTATTGTCCTTGCGCTGGCAGGTTTTTATGTTCTGGGAGGAGCCAAAAAAGCAGAGGGCAATTACATTACCGAAACCGTTAAGAGGGGTACTGTCACCAGTACCATCCCGGCCAGCGGTATAGTGGAGCCGGTAAGTACTGTTTCGTTAAGTTTCAAAAACTCGGAAGTAATTAAGAAAATATACGTTAAAGTGGGCGATCGCGTGACCGCAGGACAGCTTCTGGCCGAACAGGATACTGCTAATTTGGAAGCGCAGGTAAGTCAGGCTGCAGCAAATTTGAAGGAAGCGACCGCCAAACTGGAACTCTTAAAGAAAGGCGCGAGGCCGGAAGAAATAGCCAGGGCCGAGGCAGACGTCAAAATGGCCCGGGCGAGCTACGACCTGGCAAAATCCAACCTGGAACGTTATCAACAATTCTATCAGGAAGGATACATTTCACAGGCAGACCTTGATAAAGTAGTTAATGACTATGTTACCGCGGAGGCTAAATTAAAGCAAGCTGAGGAATCTTTAAAGCTGCTTCAGGCGGGTAATCGTCCGGAAGATATCGCGGCGGCTGCCGCCCAGGTGGAAAGCCGTAGAGCCCAGCTTCAAATGGCCCAAAAAGAACTTGCGGAATCAAGGATGGTCAGCCCCATAAACGGTATTGTAAGTGCAATAAATGGTTCGGAAGGCCAGCGAGCTGTGGCCAACAACAATAATACCAGCGGAGGCGGGTTTATTGTTGTTATTTCACAGGCTTTACAGGTCAAGGCCCAGATTAACGAAGCTGACATTGGCAGGCTGAAGGTGGGACAAAGGGCAGAATTTACGGTTAACTCCTTCCCCAACAAAACTTTCACCGGCAGGGTAAGCAGCATCTCCCCTCAGGCGTACACGGAATCAAACGTGCAGCTTTATGATGCGATTATCCAATTGGACGAAAACCAGCAGGGATTAATGGCCGGAATGCCCGCGAATGTTAACATAATTGTTGAGAGGCACGAGAACACCCTCACCATACCTAAAGGTGCCGTGACTTATGCTGTCAGTTACCTGAATAAAATGAGGCAGAGCGGTGCCCTGAAGCCGGAATCGTCCGGGGGCGGGTTTGGTGGCGGCCGCCCGAACAGTTTACAGGCCGGCGGTAGTGTCAGTTCCGTCCGCGGCGGCAGCGGCAATGCAGCCGGGACTTCCGGGCCGGCAAGAGGAAATGAGCGGGAGCAGCAGGCCTTCGTCCTTGTCCTGGACAAATCCGGCAACCCCGTGCCCCGGCGCGTTGTGTTGGGGCTATCGGACCTCACAAGCTATGAAGTTTTAGCTGGCCTTGATGAAGGAGACAGGGTGGTGGTAGGGTCTCTTGGCCAGGAGGCTGCCAGCGTGCGCAGTCAGGGCAACAACCCGCCGTTTATGCCTGGTGCCGTAGGCGGCGGCATGCCTCGAGTTGGAGGTGGCGGAATGCGCTGACCGGGGCGGCCGGTTTGGTCCGTAAGCAAGCCGGAATGCGTATTTGACGAATACCAGGGGGTAAGCGAAGGTTTTCGCCGCGACATAACAGGTGATTTCACTGAAATGTTACAGAAAAACAGCTTCGGATGGTGATGCGGTATGGCCGGGAAAACGGCGATCATGCTGGAAAACATCAAAAAAGTATATAACATGGGGGAAACTCAGGTCTTCGCCTTAAAGGGTATCAGTCTGACCATCCAGGAGGGTGAAATGGTTGCAATCATGGGGCCTTCCGGTTCGGGCAAGAGCACCCTACTCAACATTCTGGGCTGCCTGGACAGGCCTACCGGGGGAACCTATTACCTGGGCGGCGAGGATGTTTCCCGGCTGAACAAAAACCAGCTTGCCCTTGTCCGCAACAAAAGGATTGGCTTTGTCTTTCAAAGTTTCAACCTGCTGGGAAGATTTCCGGTACTGGCCAATGTTCAATTGCCGCTGGTCTATGCCGGGGTGGGGAAGAAAGAGATGGCGGACAGGGCAAAAGAGGCCCTGGACTGGGTCGGGATGTCAAAATATGCACATCACTTTCCCGGTCAATTGTCGGGGGGCCAGCAGCAAAGAGTCGCCATAGCCCGGGCCCTGGTAAACAACCCTTCCTTAATCCTGGCGGACGAGCCTACGGGTGCCCTTGATTCAAGGACAAGCATGGAGATTATTTCGGTAATTCAGAGATTGAATATCGAAAAAGGCATCACTGTGGTGATGGTCACCCATGAAAAAGACATCGCCCTGTACTGCCGCCGCCTGATTAATGTGAAGGACGGCCGTGTTTTGGGCGATACCCCGGTGTCGAACCCGAGGAACGCCGCCGAGGATCTGGCAGCCATTCCGGAAGAAAGGGAGGCGTTAACTTGAGTTTTATACATAATTTAGAAGTGGCAATAAACGGCTTGAGGGCAAATAAGTTGAGATCTTTCCTGACAATGCTCGGCATTATCATTGGTGTTGCTGCAGTCATAATCATGATCTCCGTGGGGCAGGGCGCCAGTAAAAAGATTGCCAGCCAGATTGCCAGCATGGGCTCAAACCTGCTTATAGTCTTCCCCGGGGCCGGGCAGGGACCCGTGCGCGGGGCCTCGGGCAGCGTCAACACCCTCACCCTGGAAGACGCAGAAGCCATAGCCGGGCTGAGCATGGTGGCCCATGTGGCACCGGAGTTGAGTACCAACGCCACCATAGGTTACGCCAGCCAGACCTGGACCGCCCAGGTTGTCGGCACCACCCCGGAAATGCAGATGATAAAAGATTGGCCTGTCAGCGCGGGATCGTTTTTTACCGGAGATGACGTAAGAAGTGCTGCCATGGTGGCGGTTCTGGGCAAAACGGTGGTTGACAACCTTTACCTGCCCGGCACCAATCCGGTGGGTTCAACGATCAGGATAAATAAATTACCCTTTACTGTTGTGGGTGTTCTTGCCCCCAAGGGCGCTTCCCTGACCGGTCAGGATCAGGATAACGTTGTATACATACCGGTAAGTGCGGCTCAGAAAAGGTTGATGGGTGTAAAATATGTCCGCCTGATCAATGTCCAGGCCAAAACGCCGGAAAGTATGAATTTCGTGCAGAGCAATATAGAAAACCTGCTGCGAGAGAGGCATCGTCTGGTTGGCACTAACTCTGACGACTTTAACGTGCGCAATTTAACTTCCGTCCTTGAAACCGCGGAAAGCACCACTACCGTTATGACCCTGCTCCTGGCCAGTGTGGCGGCCGTGTCCCTGCTGGTGGGCGGTATAGGAACCATGAATATTATGCTGGTTTCCGTTACGGAGAGGACAAGGGAGATCGGCCTGCGCATGGCGGTGGGGGCTACCGAGAGCAATATCCGCAACCAGTTCCTGGTGGAAGCCCTGGTTCTCTGCCTGATTGGCGGGGTTGCGGGAATTCTCGTGGGAATCGTCGGCTCCAGGGTAATCTCCAAAGCTTTCGGGTGGCCGACGTATGTCACGCTGTCTTCCATATTATTATCCGCGGGTTTCTCGGCGGCGGTGGGCATATTCTTCGGGTATTACCCCGCCAGGAAGGCGGCAGGCCTGAACCCCATTGAAGCGCTCCGCTTCGAGAGGTAGAAACTGTTCCGAAAATAGCACCTGCCCGCCGTTTTGCACGCGCTCTCCGGTGAGCCTCGCAGGCCAAACTAGCGCTCGACCTCAGCCTACGGCGGGTTCCCGGCAAATTTGGACGTTGGAAGTCAGATGTCAGAGGTTAGAACTGTTGTTGGAACTCGCTACGCGATGGGAGGTAAAGTTATGAAAAAATGGATTTTGTCAATTTTCATGGCAGCTCTGGCCTTTTTTAACGTACTGCAGCCTGCAATGGCCGGGGAACCCGCCCGGCCTGAGCTTTCGTTGAACAAGGCCATAGAGATGGCTGTTAAGCAAAACAAGGCGCTTAAAAAAGCCGAACTGGAAATAAAACGTACTGAAGCGCTGCGTGAGGAAGCGGCGGACCAGCTTGACTTCACCCCCACCGGGGGCAGCGGTTACGACCCGCAGGTGGAAGCGGCGTGGGCTTCCCTGTTACAGGCAGACCTGACCTGGCGCATGTCTAAAAAAAGTTATGATGCCCGGCTCGACGGCATCACCCTGGCTGCTTGCCAGCTGTACTGGAATGTGTTGAAGGCCCAGGAAAATGTTAAGGTAAAGGAACTGGCCCTGGAGCTGGCCCGCCTGGAGCTGCAAAAGTCCCAATCTGCATACCGGCTGGGTTTGACCGGTAAGTTGCAGAGTAACTCGGCAGGCGGGACGGTTGCGGCCGTTAAGGGGCTGGAACAGGCCAGGGCGGAAATGGTAAAAGCGGAAAGCGAACTGGCGGCGGCGCAAAATGAGCTGGATAAAGCGTTTGTGGAGCTGAATCAACTGGTGGGGCTGTGGCCAGAGGACCGGCCGGTTCTGGTTGATAAGCTGGAGTTTTATCCGCTGCAGGTATCAAACCTCGACACAGAGGTAAACCGGGTGCTGGAAAGCAGCCCGTCCGTGTGGCTGGCTGAACAGGAGGTTGTGCAAAAGAAGTATACGACCGACCTGATGTGGGCCAGGGGACAGTACACTCCCTACGATGCCCGGCAGGCGGAAATGGAGCAGACCGAACTGGATGCCCAAAGCGTCAAAGATGCTGTAGGGCTGCAGGTGCGCAACCTGTACTATACCTTAAAAAATCTGGAGGAATCTTATAGATCCGCGGAGCAGGCGGCAACTATGGCCGGGGAGGAACTCAGGGCCAAACAATTCATGTACCAGGTGGGTCTGGCAACCAGAGCTGATGTATTGACGGCGGAGGTCAATCTGGCAAGGGCAAAATACGCGCTGACGGAACTCGCCGCACAGCATGCCTACAACAAAATGGTGTTCCAGAAACCCTGGGCGCCTGCGTACAGCGGCACCGGCGGGTAGCCTTCCGGCGGCATGTGATTCAAATCCGCTCCTGCGTCCTTCACCCCTACAGCCTGGTCAAGGATCACCGTACCGGGGTGGAGGTGGGCAACGTCCAGGCGGTCATGGACGGGGAAATAGACGAGTTTATCTCCGCCTATTTGCGGCAGCAGGCAAAGGGTTAGAACCAGTGCGAAGAGCACTGGTTTTTTTATGCCCAGGGGTGGCCCCTTTTTTGATCGCCAAAACCACCAGGAAGGTTCTGGTGAAGGAAGTTCCCTGGTCACAACATACGGTGCTGCAATTAGATCTAATTATTGCGTCAATTCGAAGAAAAAAATTTTTTTAACTCGCGACATTTTTTTGTTTATTCAGCAGGAAAAACCGAATTTTTGTCGAAACAACACCTATGTTCAATATATGATTAGTTATCTCAAATATTGAGATAGGGTAAGAGGTATCATATATGAAATCAGGACACAAGCCAGGAAAACGCAGTTATACCAATCAATCTGTTGAAAAAACCATCTCAATTTTCAATGCCTTCCGGCTGGACCGGCCGGAGCTTTCCTTTGCCGAACTGCAAAAGATTACTGGTTTCAACCGCAGTACCCTGCACCGTTTTCTGGTCACATTACTGGACCATGGTTACCTGGAATACGACACAGGTGCCGGATTATACCGTTTAGGCATCAGGCTTTTTGAATTAGGTGCCATTGTCATGAAGAACATGGACCTGCGGCGGGTGGCGATGCCCTTTTTAAAGGAATTGGCCGAAACGTTAAATGAAACTGTACATGTTGTCGTAAGGGAGGGCATTGAGGGCATCTATGTTGAAAAATACGAGCCGCCAGGGGCTATGGTTACTTATTCACTGGTCGGCAAACGTCTGCCCTTATACTGTACAGCAGTAGGTAAAGTTTTGCTCGCTTTTCTGGAGGAGGCCGAACGGGTCGATTTACTGGCACAGCTGGTGTTGGAGCGGCGTACCCCGAAAACCATAACAGATAAAGAACAACTAAAAGCACATTTGCAACAGGTTTATAATCAGGGTTATGCCGTAGATGATGAAGAATTAGAAGAAGGTTTAATCTGCGTAGCAGTACCCATTTTTGGTCAGACCCAAAAGATAGTGGCCGCCATGAGCGTGTCGGGTGCAGCGCACAGGATAAAAGCCAAGCTGGCTTCACCTGACGGGAAACTGATAGCTTTGTTGCAAAAAGTAGCTGCCGCCATTTCGCGTCAGCTGGGTTATGTGCCAGAACGTAAGAGTTAGTTAGGAGTCCATCATGGTGATCCATCGCCGCCACCGTGAATGAAAATGGGCTCTGGCAGGCTTACATTTTCGAGGGGGGTGAGAAAAACCTGTTCTTAATCAGCCAGCAAACTGCACGAAACAGAACATTTTACGGAACAACTCATTTCAACAGGAGGTATTAGAATGCGTAAAAAAATAATGATCCCCGACCTGTATGCCAAATACGAGAAAGGCGAGCCCATTACCATGTTAACAGCCTATGATTACCCCATGGCTTTGTTAGAAGAAAAAGCCGGGGTGGATATTATCCTGGTGGGCGATTCCATGGGCATGACGGTATACGGTCTTGATACTACCTTGCCGGTAACCCTGGATATGATCATTCGCCATGCCCAGGCCGTGCGCCGGGGTGCACCAACGGCCTTCATTGTAGGCGATATGCCCTATATGACCTATCAGGTGAACAAGGACGAGGCGATCCGTAACGCCGGCCGCCTCATGGCTGAGGCAGGGGTGGACGCGATCAAATTAGAAGGCGGACGGGAGATGGCGGAAACCATTGCGGCTATAGTTAAAGCCACCATTCCTGTGATGGGACACATTGGCTTAACGCCACAGTCAATTTCACAACTGGGTGGTTTTAAGGCTCAAGGGAGAACTGCCGAATCGGCACTTAAGCTGATTGAGGATGCCAAAGCATTAGAAGCCGCCGGCTGCTTCAGTATCCTGGTGGAAGCTGTGCCGCCGGAAGTTAACAAAGCAATTGTCGAAACAGTTAAAATACCTATCATCAGCTTGGGTTCCGGTGTCTATGGTGCCGGTCAGTGCCTGATCGTCCACGATATGCTGGGCTTCTTCGATCGCTTTACACCCAAATTTGTTAAGAAGTATGCCAGTTTGAATGCAGAAATAGTAAAGGCCCTGGAAGCTTATGTTGCCGACGTTAAGGAGAAAAATTTCCCCGGTCCTGAACACGTTTACCCCATGAGCCGGGAAGAAGTGGAAAAGTTCCTGGCCGAGCTGAATAAATAAAAAGACAAGGAGGAATAGTTATGCGTAAGCATAAGAAGCTAATTGCCCCGCTATTAGTGCTGGCCTTGTTAGCGCTGGCTTTGACAGGCTGCGGCGGTGCCAATACTGGCGGTAAGACGGACGCAGCAAAAAGCAGTGACAGCGGTCCCATCACGCTGAAAGTAGGTCACGTATTAGCACCAGACCATCCCTATAATTTGGGGCTGGAGAAGTTTGCTGAGCTGGTAGACCAGAAGACCCAGGGTAAGGTCAAGGTAGAGGTTTTCCATAGCTCTCAACTGGGTAATGAGCGGGAAATGATTGAAGGCTTGCAAATGGGTACGGTGGATATGGCCCTGGTTTCCACCGCACCTTTGATGGGATTTACCAAGAAGTTCATGGTCTTCGACCTGCCCTATATCTTTGAGACCCGGGAACATGCTTACAAAACGTTGGACAGTGAATTTGGTCAGGAACTGCTCAAGTCCCTGGAAGAAAAGGGTATTGTGGGTCTGGCCTATTGGGAAAATGGCTTCCGCCATTTAACAAACTCTGTCCGTCCCGTAGTGCACCCCTCCGATGTTAAAGGCTTAAAAATTCGTACCATGGAGAATAAAGTGCACATGGAATCATTCCGGGTTCTGGGTGCCGACCCCACGCCCATGGCTTTTGGCGAATTGTTTACCGCCTTACAGCAAAAGACTGTTGATGGCCAGGAAAACCCGCTGGCTCAGATTGAAACATCGAAGTTTTATGAGGTTCAGAAGTATCTCTCCATGACCGGTCACTTCTATGCCCCGGCACCGCTATTGATTAGCAAGCAAAAGTGGGACTCCATACCCGCTGATTTGCAGGATAAAATTAGGAGTGCTGCCATTGAAGCGAGAGATTACGAGCGGGGACTCGTTCAGAAGGCTGACACCGAGCTAAAAGAAAAGCTCAAGTCCCGCGGCATGCAGGTAATTGAAGTTGACATTAATGAGTGGCGTGAAGCCATGTCGCCGGTATACCAGATGTTTGAAGCTGAAATTGGCAAAGATGCGATTGAAAAAGTCAAAAGCTATAAATAATTTGGGTATGGATTAACTGAGCAAAAGTAGTGACGGGGCACGGTCTCCGTGCCCCCGACTAACTCTTATTTTAATACCACTGTTTAGAGGTAGGTGGGTTTATGCTGGACAGGATAGAGAAGATTATCAAGGAGAGCGGTTCCTTTTTTGCTGGGTTGCTGTTGTCAGCAATGACCGTTGTGGTGTTTTTGCAGGTGGTTTTTCGCTTTGTTATTAAGGGTTCTTTGCCGTGGTCAGAAGAATTAGCGCGCTACCTGATGGTATGGGCCACCTTTATCGGTGCCGGTTTAGCTGCGGCCAATAATGCTCATATTGGTGTCGAATTTTTTGTGAAACTTTTTGGGCCCAGGGCTAGCAAGTTATTTTTAACCTTAACTTATCTCGTTGTTATGGCTACCTCCCTGGTCCTGGTCAACTATTCGTGGGTAATAGTTAATTACCAGATTAAAACCGGTCAAGTTTCGCCAGCTATGGCTATACCAATGGTTATACCTTATCTGGCTTTACCAGTTGGGATAATTTACATGGCCATCTGTTTTACCTTAGCTTACTGCCGCAACATAAAGAATTTTTAAACGTTAAATTCAAGGAGGATAAAGAGTGGGTTGGCTAATATTTCTCTGCTTTGCCATCCTTGTTCTATTAAACGTACCCATTGCATATAGCCTGATTTTATCTTCCATTATCTATATCTGGGCAACGCATTCTGTTCCCGTTCACGTTGTAGCTCAGAAGATGTTTACAGCGGTAGATACTTTTCCCATTATGGCAGTACCCTTTTTCATGATTGCCGGTAACTTGATGGAGAAAGGCGGTATATCCCGCCGTCTGATTAATTTTGCCAGCAAGCTGGTGGGTTCCCTCCCCGGCGGCCTGGGGATGGTAACTATTCTGGCTTCGATGTTCTTTGCAGCCATTTCCGGCTCTGGTCCGGCTACGGTGGCGGCCATTGGTTCCATTATGATTCCAGCCATGATTAAGGCAAAGTACGATGAGGGTTTTGCTACCGCCCTTCAGGCTACATCTGGTTATATTGGCGTCATTATTCCGCCCAGCATTCCCATGGTAACATTTGGAGTAGTGACAGGTGTTTCAATTGGCTCTTTGTTCTTATCAGGATTTTTGCCGGGTTTTTTAATTGGCCTGTGTTTGATGGGCATTACCTATGTGGTGGCAAAAAGAAATGGCTATATTGATCGGCAAACCGTATCATTAAAAGAACTGCTCGTTGCTTTTAAGGAGGCAGCTCTTGCGCTGTTAATGCCGGTCATTATTTTGGGCGGCATTTACGGCGGTGTATTTACGCCTACAGAGGCAGCTAACGTGGCGGTAATCTATGCCATTATTGTTGGTGTGTTTGTCTATAAAGAACTTACCTGGAAGGAAGTTTTTCAAATCATTTCCCGTTCATCCATTAGCTCGGCCATAGTGCTGTTGATAATCTCTACCGCTGCGGTCTTTGGCTTGATTTTGACCCGGGAGATGATCCCCAACCAGGTAGCCAATATGATGCTTGAGATCGCCGGGAACAAGTATGTATTATTGTTGCTAATTAACATAATGTTGCTAATTGCTGGTACCTTTATGGAAACCAACGCGGCAATAATTATTTTGGCGCCCATCTTCTACCCGGTAGTTGTCCAAATGGGAATTGATCCCATCCACTTTGGTTTGCTTATGGTGGTTAACCTGGCCATTGGTATGATTACACCGCCCCTGGGTGTGAACCTGTTTGTTGCTTCCAGCATGACCAAATTGCCCATTGAAAGAATAGTGAAGGCGAACTGGGGCTTCTTAATTGCTTCTCTAATCGCTTTACTGCTTATTACCTACTTCCCTTCCATCAGTCTGCTCTTACCAAAGATCTTTATGAAGTAGGCATAAATAAATAGGCAATATGAAGTAGTCGAGATGAAAGAAGGAAGGGCTATGCATAGCAACGTTGAGTTGTTCCTGCGCGCACTGCGCCAACATTTCCGGGTTGACCAGTTAGTGGTAAACAAAGAGGTACTAAGCCTCTATAGTTATGACAGTTCCCATTATTTTGGTCAACCCGCCGCTGTCTTTTTCCCTGAAAGTACCCAGGATGTAGCCACTTTTTTCATTCTGGCTGCAAAGTTCAAAGTAGAAACGCTGCCCCGGGGTGCAGGGACCAACTTGAGCGGAGGAACTGTCCCTCAGCGGGGAGAGGTTGTTCTTTGCCTGACCCGCATGCGGCACATTTTGGCCATTGATTGGGAGCGGGAGTATGCTATTGTTCAGCCGGGGGTAACCAATTTAGAGTTACAAAGGGCTGTTGAGGCCAGGGGCTATATGTTTGCACCCGATCCGGCCAGTATGAACGTGGCAACCATTGGCGGTAATGTGGCCGAAAATGCCGGCGGCATGCGGTGTGTTAAATATGGCGTCACCCGTGATCATGTCCTGGGTCTGGAACTGGTTACTCCTGAAGGCAAAATACTCTGCCTGGGCAAGCTGGCGCAGTTAGACGGTGGGTATGCCATTAACAGCTGGGTAAATGACGCGAACCTGGTAGACCTGATAGTTGGTTCGGAAGGAACGCTGGGTGTGGTGACCCAAATTATGGTCAAGCTGGTTAGAAAACCAGTAGCCTGCAAAACCCTGCTGTGCAGTTTTAATGATCTCCGTCAGGCAGGAGAGGCGGTAAGTGAGATAATTAAGGCCGGGATTGTGCCTACCGCCATGGAAATAATTGACCAGAAGCTTACCCACGCCATTGATGACTTTGTAGGCCTGGGTCTGCCGCGGGATACCCGGGCCCTGCTCCTGATTGAACTGGATGGATGGGAGGAGGAAGACTTAAACGCCCAGGTAAACCGGGTAATGCTGATATTGCGAGCAAATGAGGTGACGAGGGTTGATGTTGCCACAGACAGTAAAGAAAGGGAACAAATATGGCTTGCGCGGCGTTCAGTAAACGGGGCACTGGGCCGAATTAAGCCATATTACGTGGTTCAGGATGTTACCGTGCCGCGCCATAAAGTAGCGGCCATGATTAAAAAGGTAGAAGAGATTGGGCAAAAACATGGGGTTACCATTGGCCTTTTAGCCCACGCAGGGGATGGCAACTTGCATCCTCACCTGCTTTACAGCGACCGGGAGCGGGAAATGCCGCAAGTTGAGGCGGCAGCGGAAGAGATTTTTAAGGCGGCAGTTGAGTTGGGAGGAACCCTTTCGGGTGAACACGGAATTGGCATGGAAAAACGTCCCTATCTTAAGCTGGTATTTAAGCCAGCTGAATTAGAATTCTTAAAGGCAATTAAAGAGGCATTTGACCCGTCCTGGTTGTTAAACCTGGAGAAAGCAATTTAAACTCAATTGTAGGTGAAAGTAATGAAGGCAACTGGCATCATGGCGCGGGAATTTAACCTATCTAACGGCCTGGAAGTCGCCGTTTATTACCCGCAGGATGAAAAAGAAATACGGGAACTGCTTAAAATGGCCGAAACTTCCGGGCGTGAAATTTGCCCCGTGGGTAATTTGACCAGGTTAACAAGATACATCTCACCCGCAAAACTTAAGCATGACCGGTATATGCTGGTCAGCATGAGTAAATTTAACCGCATTATAAGCTATATCCCGGAGAATATGGCTTTAACTGCCGAAGCCGGTGTAACTTTAGGTCAAATTTTAGAGTTAACGGGGCCACAGGGGCAGTTTTGTCCTGCTTTATTGTTTTTGCCGGCACAGGCTACGCTGGGTGGTACGGTGGCCTCTAATCAAAAGCACCTGCTCGAGCACGCCTATGGTAGCATTGCCAACTATATGGGCGGGATAGAACTTATTTCAACCTATGGGGTGCTCAATTTTGGCGGCGCTAATGTTAAAAACGTAACCGGTTATGAGGTCAGCCGCTTTTTGGCCGGTTCTGGAGGCGTGTATGGATTTATTAGCAAGGTAACGCTTTTTTTAAAGCCGGTTCCTGATGAGATGGTTTATATACTTTGGAAGACTCCTCATGCGCAAGCTATCTTCAGCAAACTGGCAGAACTTAAGCGGATGCTGTACTCTCTTAAAGGTTGTTGGGTTTGGCCGGATGCAAACCAATTATATAATGTACTGTTTGCCCTCTTTGGTACCACAGGCCAGGTCGAAAAAGAGCAGGGGCAAATTAGACAGGCTTTGGGACCAGATGCCTTTCCCATTGCGGCACCAGAAATTCAAGCGGAATTGTTTTCTCTAAACGAAAAGAAACACCAGGCCAGGGTAATTGTTTGGGATAAACAGCAAATAACTGACTTCGTTAACCGGCGTGATTTTGTTTTGTATGATTACCTGAGCGGGGAACTGTTTACCAATAGCGTTCCCGGTGAAACAGCGGGGGTTAAGTATGATGATCCAATTACCCTGGTCCGCAAGCTGAAAGTCAGATTGGACCCGGCGCAAGTATTTATTGGAGATGAGTTCTATGCTTGAGAAGGAGCAGGTTTATAAGGAGCTGTTACGTTGTAACAAGTGCGGTGGATGCCAGGTTATTTGTCCCACCTATAAAGCTACTTATTATGAAGGAAATGTGGCCCGGGGGCGCCTTTTTCTGGTGCGCAAATACCTTGAAAGTGGTGAGCAGGCTTTATTGAAAACGCCAGAAATTATCCAAAGCCTGGAGCAGTGCTTGTTATGTGAAAGTTGCACAAAAGTGTGTCCGTCCGGGGTTCGCACGGCAGAGGTGGTTTTGTACTACCGCCAGCAGCTATTAGAAGTTAAGGGGGCAAAAAATAAATGGAAGGAAAGGCTTTATCGCCTTGCCTTTTTAAACAAAGCCTTTATACCCCTGGCTGCTAAGCTGGCCTACTATTATCAAAAATTTGGTGTGATACCTGACCCCTACCAGCTAAGGTCATTTTTAAGCCAGTATCTTGATGGCCAGGTGTTAAGGGATAATCCCGGAACGGGCATAACACTGCCTGCCACCGGACAACGTAAATACAAGGTTACTTTCTTTGTGGGCTGTGCCAGTAATACTTTTTACCACAGGGCGGCCCTGGCGGCTATCAATTTGCTTCGCCGCTGGGCTGACGTAACCCTGCTGGACAATTACTGCTGTGGGGCACCACTTTTAAGTTTGGGTGCTGTGGATGGCTTTCGGGAGGTGGCAAGCCGCAATTTGGAGCTCATTAGCCGGGAGCAAACTGATTTTATTGTCACCGACTGTTCCACCTGTGCCAGCGTTTTAAAGCAGTACCCTGCAAGGTTGGGCGTTGCCGTGCCGGTCATGACAAAGCTCAGGGACCTGGTGGAAATCCTGATCCAGGAGCGGGAGCACCTGTCCCCAGTTAAAGGCAGTGGGAGACAAAAGTTTACTTTTCATTATCCCTGTCATCTGGCCAGAGGGCAAAACCTGAAAGAGCCAACCCAAAAACTGCTCGACGGCTTATTTGGTTCATCCTACCAGCCCCACCTGGAGGATGATAGCTGTTGCGGTGGGGCAGGCACTTTCGGCATCTTACACCGCGATCTTGCGCAAAAGATCACGGCAGCCAAGCTGGCCAATATCCAGAACAGCGGGGCAGCGCAGGTTGTTACTTCTTGCCCGGCCTGCTTAATGCAGTTAGGTGCCGTGGTCAAAAGATTGGCACTGCCGCTGGTGGTAAAACCTTTAGCCGTATTCTTAGAGGAAGCAATGGGGGAGAGCAGATGAAGCTTAATTTATACCGCGTGCAGGATTTAGAGGTGCCGCCCAGTTTATCGCTTGAGGAGATCCGGACTAAAATTACCCGGGGCTTCCAGCAGTATTTTGGGCAACAGGACTTCACAGGCAGAAAAATTGGCATTTTAGTAGGGAGCAGAGGGATCCGTAACCTGGCCCTCATTGTAACCGAAACCGTTAAGTACTTTCAAAATAAAGGGGCCAGGGTTTATCTCATACCGGCTATGGGTAGCCACGGCGGGGCTACATCCCAGGGTCAGAGGCAACTGGTAGAACAATACGGCATAACAGAAGCTACTACGGAGGCACAGTTCCTTTCCTCCATGGAAGTGGAGTGTCTTGAGGAAATTGACGGTTTCCCGGTCTATGCAACCAGGGATGCCCTGGCCATGGATGGACTGGTGGCGATAAATAGAATCAAGCCGCATACGGATTATCATGCCCGGCACGAAAGCGGCCTGGTTAAAATGCTGGCCATTGGATTGGGCAAGCAAAAGGGTGCAGAGACCATTCACCGGTATGGTTTGCGTGGTTTGACCGAACTAATTCCTTTAGCGGCTAAAGTGATCTGGGAGAAGCTACCCGTGTTGGGCGGTATCGCCATTGTGGAAAATAAGCTCGATGAGACGGCACTGGTGGAAGTAGTGCCCCGGGAAGCATTTTTTGACCGCGACGCAGAATTATTGTCTTGCGCCCGCCAAATGATGCCCAGGTTGCCCGTGGCGGACCTGGATGTACTGGTGGTCCGGGAAATGGGCAAAAACATAAGCGGTGTGGGCATTGATCCCAATGTCACCGGTCGTTTCCGGATTGCTGAGTACGGTGAAAAAACCGGGTTGGCCCGCAGGATTGTTGTGCTTGACCTTACCGATGCCAGCGGCGGTAACGCTTTAGGTATGGGTATTGCCGATGTTATAACAGAGAGATTTTACCAAAAGATTGACCTGAAGAAAACATACATAAATACCATCACTTCTACCTTCCTGGAGCGGGCCTTTGTACCAATTGTTGCACCTGATGATCAAGAAGCTATTAAAATTGCCATTGAAACCTGCGGGCGTTATGTGGACCCCGGGCAAGTGCGCATGGTGGTAATTAAAAATACCCTGGAACTCAAAGAATTTTACATTAGCGAGGCTTTGCGGCCAGAGTTGCCGGAAGGTTATAACATTGTGGAAGGACCGCTTGCAGACGTGTTTGATGCGGATGGGAATTTGCTTCTTGCGTTTTAATTTACTACTTTGAATTTGTTGCCCTGGAGGGTTGGCAAGATGGAACTTAAAAGTCAAATGTTGCGGCAGGTTAATTTTCAGGGTGATGGCCTGCGCATGGGCACGCTCTGGGATGAAAAAGACCTGGCTAAACCCCAGATCTTAATCGATAGCGCCTTTGGAGATAGCCATCCCGGCAGCAAGCACTTAGATAAGCTGGTGGAAGCGGCCAGGATCAGTGTTTACGAGCATCAAGGTAAGCCAATTTGCTATACAGTTACCGATATTTGCGACGGCATGGCCATGGCCCATGACGGCATGAATTACTCCCTGGTTTCCCGGGATATCATGGCTTACATGTATGAAATTCACGCCCTGGCCACCCCTATTGACGGAGCCATTTTTATAGCCAGCTGCGATAAATCCATTCCTGCGCAGTTGATGGCCATGCTGCGGGTTAATTTGCCGGCCATACAGCTGCCCGGCGGTTCCATGCTGAGCGGGCCGGGCTATATGTCGTCTGAAATCCTGTACGGCTGCGGTGACCAGGTTCTTAAAGGCAAAATGGGATTAAGGGAACTGGGATATTACACCCGTAACTGCTGTCCAAGCGCCGGGGCATGCCAGTTTATGGGGACAGCCAGCACCATGCAGTGTATGAGTGAAGCACTGGGGTTGGCCCTGCCCGGCAGTGCTCTGGTTCCGGCATATTCTAATCTGATTGGGCGGTATGCCCGGCAGGCTGGCCGCCAATTAATGGAACTGGTCAGGCAGAACTTGCGGCCGCGGGACATTGTAACTCATAAAAATATCGAAAATGCCATTATTGTGCACGCGGCCATCTCGGGGTCCACCAATGCTTTGCTGCATCTACCGGCCATAGCAAAAGAAGCGGGCATTAAAATAGACCCCGATTTATTTGACCGGGTTAACCGGAAAGTTCCCGTTCTGGTTAGTTTAAAAACCGGTGGCCAGTGGCCAACTGAGCTATTCTGGTATGCCGGCGGTGTTCCCGCCATCATGCGTGAATTAAGGGATTTCTTGCACCTCGATGCCTTGACCGTGACTGGCAAGACGGTGGGGGAAAACTTGCGTGAACTGGAAGAAAGCGGCTTTTTTGCCGAGGTAAATAGTTACCTGATAAACTATAATTTAACTCCCAACGCTATAATAAAAACCTGTAACAATCCAGTTAAACCGCAGGGCAACATAGTTATTTTGAAAGGTAACCTGGCTCCCGGAGGAGCGGTAATTAAGACCGCCGGGCTGGCGCCGGAAATGCACTGTTTTACCGGCCGGGCCCGGGTTTTCAACAGCGAAGAAGACGCTGTTGCCGCCCTGCTGGCCGATCAAATTGTTCCAGGAGATGTTATCATCATCCGGTTTGAAGGGCCGCAGGGATCCGGTATGCCTGAGATGCTGCGGATGACGGAGGCGTTGTATACCAGACCTGAATTAGCGCAGCAGGTTTTGCTCATCACCGATGGTCGTTTCTCAGGTGCTACCCGCGGTCCTGCTGTGGGGCATGTAACGCCGGAAGCTTATACAGGTGGCCCCCTGGCTTATGTCAAAGATGGTGATTTAATCCGCATGGATATACCTGCCCGTAGATTAGACGTAATTGGTACTGAAGGACAGGTAAAAGACCCGGCGGAAATTGAGGCCGTTTTTGTAGAACGAAGAAGAAATGCTGTGCTGCCGAAAAAAGAAAGTACGGGTGTTTTGAGTTTATACCGCCGCCTGGCAACATCGGTGGCCGAGGGGGCAACCATCGGGTAAAAATAAGGGGAGAGAAGATTTGTACAGGGTAATCGTAATAGCCGACGACTTTACAGGCGCCAACGATAGTGGAGCCCAGCTTGTAAAGCACGGTTACCTTACAGTTACGGTAATGGATAAGGGCGATATACAAAGGTACGAAGGTGTGGCAGATGCACTGGTAATAGATACCGAAACCAGGAACATTCCTGCTCTGGATGCCTACGAAAAACTTAAAGAGGTTTCCAGGGCGGTAAAAGAGTATAAAGCGGCCATAGTGTATAAAAAGATTGATTCCACTTTAAGAGGCAATATCGGTATGGAGCTCAACGCTCTTAGAGAGGTTTTTAAGCCGGAACTCACCGTATTTGCTCCAGCCTTTCCTAAAAACGACCGTACCACGGAAGAAGGCATTCATTTTTTGAGGGGCATCCCGGTAGATAAAACTGAACTGGCCAGGGACCCGAGAGCTCCCATTACCACTTCAAATATAAGGGATTATCTGGAAAACGAGCTGCGTGTTAAAGTCAGGCATGTGACTTTAAAGGAAATACGGCGGAACCTGGAAGCAGTTCTGCTAAGAGAACTAAAAGATTGCGATACTTTTTCTTTCGATGCGGCGAGCGATGATGATCTAATAAAGATAGCAAGGGGTGTGTTGAATTTAAATAAAAGGACGATCTGGGTGGGTTCCGCCGGTTTAGCGGAAGCCCTGATAGATTGTCTTAAGGATAAATTAAGGATTGACCCGGTTTTAGTTATAGCAGGAAGTGTTAGCCGGGTCACCCGGATGCAGATTTATAAAGCTCTGGAAGATAGCAGCACTGAGCTGGTGAAAGTGGATGTAAAGAAGTCCCTGATCTCTCCCGTCCGGGAAATAGAACGAGTTCGGAGTTTGTGTTTGGAGTTTATGAGTTCTGGGAAAAATGTGGTTATTGCTTCGGCGCCCGATGAGGATTCCATAAAGGAGGCGCTGGAAGCTGGACGGCAAAAAGGGCTTTCCCCGCAAAATACCAGCGAAGCAATTTCCGAAGTCCTTGGAGATATCGCCCTTTCAATAGTCAGCCTGAAGAAACCGGCTGGCATGGTTTTAACGGGTGGGGATACGGCTTTTCATGTTGTTAAAAAACTTTCAGCTGGTGGGTGCAGGATAGATTCGGAAATTGAACCAGGACTACCGGAACTGCTGTTGATGGGAGGGCCCTTCCATGGGCTTAAGTTAATCACGAAAGCCGGAGCTTTCGGGAGCAGGGATTCCATATTAAACGCAATGCGATTTTTGAGAGGAGAAGGAAAATGAAACCTCTTGTGGCAATAACCATGGGAGATCCGGCGGGTGTAGGTGCGGAAATTAGCCTGAAAGCTGCAAGTTCCACCCAATTATCTGATATGGCAAGGATTTTAATTTTGGGCTCCGGGCCTGTACTGGAGTACTACAGGAAATTATTAAAAATATCGTTTCCGCTTAAGGAAATAAAAACGCCCGAACAGTATGAAGAGGGATATATAAACTTCATTTCGGTCAATAAATTATCTTTATCTGACTTCGAAGCAGGTAAAGTTTCCCCGGTTTGCGGGCGGGCTGCGTATGAATACCTGGAAGTGGGCGTTAAACTCGCATTGGAAGGCAAAATTTCGGCTATAGCTACTGCTCCGATTAATAAAGAGGCCCTTCATAAAGCGGGGCTGGATTATTCCGGTCATACGGAGATCCTGGCAAGGCTTACGGGAGCGGCGGATTACGCGATGATGCTGGTAAGCGGAACATTGAGGATAATCCATGTTTCCACCCATGTGGCTCTTAAAAAGGCCTGCGAATTAGTAAAAAAAGAAAGGGTATATAAAGTCATAAAACTGGCCGATAAAGCTGTAAAGGCTCTTGGTATACCGGCTCCCCGAATTGCCGTCGCCGGCCTTAACCCCCATGCGGGAGAAGGGGGTCTTTTCGGCCGTGAAGAACGGGAGGAAATAAGGCCTGGAATAGAAAAGGCCCGGGAAGAAGGCGTGCAGGTTTCTGGCCCGTTACCCCCGGACACCGTTTTTTTGAAGGCTTATAAAGGTCATTATGATGCAGTGGTGGCTATGTACCATGACCAGGGGCATATACCGGTAAAAATTCTGGGTTTTGAAACCGGTGTAAACATAACCGTTGGACTGCCCATCATTCGTACTTCGGTAGATCACGGCACGGCCTTTGACATCGCGGGCAGGGGAATTGCCGACGAGCGTAGCATGGTGGAAGCTGTTAAAATTGCAGTAAAATTAAATCAGGGTTGCAGGAAGGTAACTGTCACCGGCTGATTGGAAGCCCGGGTGTACGCAAAAAACAGGGGCACCTTGGCCCCTGTTTTTTAAATCCTTTTTGTTAATGCCCCAGAGACTGGAAGACGGGTGGTTTTTCCGTGAAGAATCTGGTTTTAAAAGCCGCATAAACGAAGCCGACGGCCAACCAGATCAGCCCCAGGATTTTGGCTTCGGACTGCAGGCTTATCCAGACGTAGAAAATGATGGCGAAGCCGCAGGCCGGCGCCACCAGGTATTTTAACAGGGAAGCGGCGTCCGTTTTCTTCTGCCTGATCACATAATGCACGAACACGGACAGGTGCAGGAACAAAAATCCGGTCAGGGCACCGAAATTCACCATGGAAGTCAGCTTGTCCATCTGGATGAGTGCACCCATCGTAATGGCCAGCACCGCAACCAGCAATGTGCTCATGTAAGGGGTCTGGTAGCGCGGGTGAACTTTGGCCAGGAAGCCGGGCATCATTTTGTCCCGGGCCATGCTGTACAGCAGGCGGGAAATAGCCGCCTGGGCCACCAATCCGTCACCGATACCCCAGGCAATGGCCGTGGCCAGGGCGCAGAGAAAGCGCAGCCAGTCACCGCCGGCCGCCTGGGCCACGGTATAAAAGGCCGTATCCAGATTATCGAACGCTTTGTGATCCGGTACAACCAGCCCTGCCAGGTAGTAGAACCTGGCATCCTTTTTTTATTTATGATTGATCCAGCCTGTTCTGTATCTCGCGTGCCGGAACAATGCTTTGGCCTGGAAACACGGCGGGTTTTCCGGCTCCGGCCAAGTTCGCATCCAGTCGGAAGATCCCGGCCCCGGGCATCCATACCCTCGAACCTGCCCTTGCTTTTCGCCACGCCAGGATTAGCCGGGCCGTTTGGCTCAGGTTACCCGCTGCAGGTTATTTTTAACAAGTTTTTTATGCTTGACAAAGAAAATGAATAGTCTTATTATAAACACAAACGAACAGAAATAATCACAAATAAAAGTTACAACGAATATAAATGATAAAGAAGGGTAGTATGCAGTTATGTTTGCCGAAGAAAGGAGACAAAAAATTCTGGAAATCATAGGAAGGGAGCAGGTTGTTAAAGTTTTGGATTTAAGCGCTTACTTTAATGTCTCCGAGGCCACCATTAGAAGAGATCTTCAGGAACTGGAAGAGGCTGGTTTCCTGAAGCGTACCCATGGAGGTGCCATAAGCAATCAAGCCGCTACCTTCGAACCCTCTTTGGCTGAGAAAGAGGATCAGTATCAGGCCGAGAAGATAGCTATTGCCGGAATTGCCGTACAGCTTGTTCAGGAAGGCGATACGGTTATGCTGGATGCGGGTTCAACTACTTTGCAGATTGCCCGTCAGTTGAAACAAAAGAGGAATATTACTATCGTAACCAATGCGGTTAACATTGCCTGGGAGCTGGCTGCGGGAAATGCTGAAGTCATTCTTCTTGGTGGAAACTTGCGTCGAAGGACACTCTCTCTTGTCGGCCCCATTACTGAAAATATTCTATCCGGTTTATATGTGGATAAACTTTTTCTGGCCACCAACGGTCTGGATTTAAAGAAAGGTTTAACTACACCCAATCTCGCAGAGGCACAAACGAAAAAAGCGATGCTCAATAGTGCCAAAGAGGTGATTCTGGTCGCCGACCATAGTAAGTTTGGCCGCGTATCTTTTAGCCATATTTGTAATTTAGACAGGATTAATTGTTTAATTACGGATAACGGTGCTCCTGCCGCTGTTTTAAACGCATTGAAAAAGCAAGGAATAAAGGTACTTGTTGCTGATGATTAGGAAGTAATTATTGCGGCAGGAAAGGGGTGAAGGTAGTAACAAGCATGATTGCTACGGTAACATTGAATCCCGCACTGGACAAAACAGTGATTGTCCCCCATTTTGCCGTCGGCAAAACCAACAGGGTTCAGGTCAAGTATGTGGATCCCGGCGGCAAAGGGATTAACGTGGCTAAAGTTTTAAAACAGCTTGGTTCTCCCGTAATAGCCACCGGCTTCTTGGCCGGAAACAATGGCCGTTACATTTCTGAGGCTCTGGCGTCCAGGGATATCCTTACCGACTTTGTTTATCTTACTGGCGAGACGCGTGTGAATCTCAAGATCATCGATCCGGTATCCGGGATGGAGACTGAGATTAATGAACCCGGCTTTTTAATTGCCGATGAGCACCTGAAGCAGTTTAAACAAAAAACAAGGGAACTGGCTGAGCGGTGTTCGGTAATGGTATTCTCTGGGAGCCTGCCGCCCGGTGTTCCCCCGGATACCTATGCAGCGCTCATCCGCATTGCTAAAGGTTGCGGTACCAAAACAATTCTAGACACCAGCGGGGAGGCCCTGGAGATCGGGCTGGGTGCGGGGCCTGACCTGATCAAACCAAACCGGGCTGAAGTGCAGGAACTGCTTCAAATCAGGGTTGAAAAGGAAAAGGATCTTATTGATGCTGCTCGCAGGTTGCTGGCAATGGGCACCGGTACAGTAGTCATCTCCCTGGGAGCTGCCGGGGCGCTGGCTGCCTCGGGAGATAGGATGATACGTGCACGGCCTCCTTCCATCAAAACCGGCAGCACTGTCGGTGCTGGTGATTCCATGGTGGCAGCCTTCGCCTATGCAATGATGAAAAACCTCTCGCTTGGTGAAGCATTGCGTCTGGCCACTGCCGCCAGTACAGCTACTGCCACAGTAGATGGAAGCGGGGTGGGAGACTTCCAACTGATCCAGGAATTCCTGCCACAGGTAGAGCTGGAAGAGTTGCATTAAGAACATTGGGCATGGGGGAATCATCCAGGCTGTAAACCGAAATGCATTTAGTTTCCGTAGGGGAAGCTATTAAAAACGCAGGTAGCTTGATAGACCAGGCATTACAGCAAAAGGATTCTGCCACTGTAACAGACATTATCCAGCTGGTACAGCAGGAAAAGTCCAAACGGAGTGCTGAGGCTGTCGGTTTCTACAAACACTTGATGACCGGTGTATCTTATATGATTCCTCTCGTTGTAGCCGGTGGTCTCATTATTGCCCTATCATTTATTTTCGGGATTGAAGCCTTTAAGCAAAAAGGTACCCTGGCGGCGAATTTAATGAACATAGGTGGCGGAGCTGCGTTTGCGCTGATGGTACCGGTCCTGGCCGGGTTTATTGCCTACTCCATTGCGGACCGGCCAGGGTTGGTACCCGGCCTGGTTGGTGGTATGCTGGCTTCACAAATGGGTGCCGGTTTCCTGGGCGGTATTGTAGCGGGCTTTCTGGCCGGGTACGTGGCAAGAGCGCTCAGGGACTATATTAAACTTCCGGCGGGAATGGAAGGGTTAAAGCCGGTTTTAATTATCCCTCTCTTCTCCACATTAATAGTCGGCCTGCTGCTGATTTACGTCATCGGTGTTCCTATTAAGGGTATTATGGACGGATTAAAAGTCTGGCTTACCGGTATGAGTAAAGGGAATGCTGTCATTCTGGGATTAATTTTGGGCGCCATGATGGCCTTTGATATGGGCGGTCCAGTTAATAAGGCAGCTTATACCTTTGCAGTGGGTCTTTTGGGAAGCAATATCTTTGAACCTCAAGCTGCTGTGATGGCTGCCGGTATGACTCCTCCCCTGGGGCTGGCTCTGGCCACTTTGCTGGCGCCCGGGAAATTTACCAGGGATGAAAAAGAGGCTGGAAAAGCCGCAGCGGTACTTGGTATCTCATTCATTACGGAGGGGGCCATACCCTTTGCTGCAGCTGATCCGTTCCGCGTTATACCATCTATTATGATCGGATCCGCGGTGGCAGGTGCCCTTTCCATGGCATTCGGTGCTACTTTGCGGGCACCACATGGGGGAATATTTGTGCTGGCCATTCCTAATGCGGTAGGCCACCTGGGGTTATACGTCCTTGCCATCGCCATCGGGACCGTGGTTACCGCTTTATTAGTATCTATCTTGAAGCCGAGCAAACAATAGCGGCGGGGACTCCGGCCTGGTTCCGGAGTCCCGGAATATTGGTTTTTTTAAAGATGGGGGTAAGATGGGATGGATGTTCGAAGTCTAATCACTCAACAGTTGATAACCCTTAGACTGCGTTCTGAAGAGAAAAAGGCGGCTATCGAAGAACTTTCCAGTATTCTTATGGAAAACGGTTATCTAACAGATCTGGAAACATATTTACAAGATGTTTTTAAAAGGGAAGATTTGAGTACTACTGGTATTGGTTTCGGGGTAGCCATTCCCCACGCCAAATCTACGGCGGTGAACAGGCCTGTGCTTGCTTTCGGTCGTTCAATGTCCGGAATTGAATGGAACAGCCTGGACGGCCGGCCCGTACACCTGGTCTTTTTAATTGCCGTACCGGCAGAAAGTGCTGAAAACGAGCATTTAAAAATCCTGTCCGCTCTTTCGCGGAAGCTGATACATGAAGATTTCCGCCGGAGCCTGCGGGAAGCACAGGACGAGTCGCAAATACTGGCTGCGTTGACCGGAATTTGATGAGGTATCCGGGAGGGCCACCTCTCTGCAGAAGAAGCTGTTGACCGGGCGGTTGCACTGCTTATCGAAAAGTTTCAGGCTTTAAAAGATACCTATCTGCGTGAAAGGGCAGCTGACATCAAAGATGTGGGCCAGCGCCTTCTGCGCAATTTAACCGAAGGATCTTCTGAGGAAAATCGAATGACAAAATCAGGTATTGTTTTTGCGCTTGATTTAACCCCTTCCGAAACCAGTCTCCTCGATTCGTCAAAGGTTTTGGGTCTTGTAACCGAAGAGGGGGGCAAGACTTCCCATACCGCCATTCTCGCCCGCGCTTTGAATATCCCTGCGGTGGTAGGCGTAAAGGGTGCTTTGGCCCGGGTGCGTGAGGGGGATACCGTAATTGTGGACGGGGAGAAGGGAGATGTGCTTGTTTGCCCGGATGAGCGTACCCTGGAGTTTTACCGGCATCGGCTGGAGGAGGAAAGAAAAATCCGAAAGATGCTGGCTGCCAGGAAAGACCTGCCGGCAATTACCCCGGATGGATTCCAGATAAAGGTTGTTGCCAACATCGGTGGTCCTGAAGAAGCTGGTACAGTCCTGTCTGCCGGTGCGGAAGGTGTCGGGCTTTTCCGGACGGAGTTCCTGTTTTTAAACCGGCATACATTGCCGTCGGAGGAAGAACAGTTTGAGGCCTATAAAAAGGTTTTAGCACAACTGGCGCCCCGCCAGGTCATTATCAGGACGCTGGATATCGGTGGAGATAAAGAGGTTCCCCTTTTAAAACTTTTCCGAGAACAAAATCCTTTTCTGGGTCTGCGTGCTATTCGCCTGTGTCTGCGGAATAAGGAGCTATTCTATACACAGCTTCGTGCTATCTTGCGGGCGAGCGGTTTCGGAAACCTGGCCATTATGTTGCCAATGGTTTCGGATATAGTTGAAGTGAAGCAGACTAAAGAGATTATCGGCCAGATCAAGAAAGAGCTGGCAGCCAGGGGGGAAAAAATAGCGGAGGAGATCCCCTTGGGGATTATGGTGGAAACCCCTGCTGCTGCAATAATGGCAGGTTTTAATATTTTAAAAAGTTGGCCAGGACATCAAGTATATCTATCGTCCGGACAACCCCCACGACCTTGCGCTCCTTGTTAAGAACGGGGCCGAATCGTTGTTTTTAACGCCCGGCGCTGGATGAAGAAAAGGCGAAAATTTCACAAAGATTGGCGAGACTTTTGCTTTAAGAACTTTAAGAACAACAAATAATAACCTCTCCGGCAGGCCAACCTACTGCCGGGAGGTGTTTTTATGATCAAAACGCGCAATCTTTACAACAGGGGAAAAGTTCGCGGGAGCCTTAGTCTATACTTCCCGCCTCCTTTTAAGGTGTCCGGACTAACGACCCAGAATTTTCCCGAGAAGCTCAGCAACACGATCCTGGGTAAAGCAAGAAACCCGGAAAAACCGTAAACCTTTTTGTCGCTCCATGCAGGATTCTGTTGTTCGCGTTGAGAATAATTATGTTCTGTGTCATTTGATAGAGCCGCCTTATTCTGGTTAACATAATCCTGGTTTATACTGGAGTACAATCTGAACATCTACTTACTGGAGATGGTAGTTCTCCCATGGCCATTCTTAGCGAATTTTTGGGAGTAACGCTGGGGGTGGTCCTTACCGCCCTTGGGCTGGATCTCTTCCTGGTGCCAAATAAGATTGCCGCCGGGGGAGTAAGTGGCCTGGCTACAGTCTTCCACTACCTCACCGGTGCCCCCGTGGGGATGACCATGCTGGCGTTAAACGTCCCCCTTTTTGCCATGGGCATTTACCGGCTGGGTCTGAAATTTGGCTTTCGCTCTCTTTACGGCACCATCAGCCTGTCCCTGGTGGTGGACGCGCTGGCTCCCCATCTCCCCGTGCCCACCCACGATCCCCTGCTGGCCAGCATCTTCGGCGGGGTGCTCACCGGCCTGGGGCTGGGTCTGGTTTTTCGCTACCGGGGCACCACCGGCGGCACCGACCTGGCCGCCGCTATTTTGCGCACCTACACCGGCGCCAACGTGGGCCAGCTCCTTTTCCTGGTGGACGGCATGGTAGTGCTCATTGCGGGGTTTACCTTTAACTCCTGGGAGCTGGCCATGTACGCCCTGATCACCATTTTTGTTACCGCCTGGCTCATCGACCTGGTGCAGGAGGGGATCAGCTATACCAAGGCCTTCTTCATCATTTCCCAAAAGGCGGATGAAATTGCGGCCGCGGTGCTGCAGGAGCTCAACCGCGGCGCCACTGCTTTGAAGGGGCGGGGCATGTATACCGGCATGGAGCGGGACGTCCTGCTGGTGGTGGTGAACCGCTCCGAGGTGACCCGTTTAAAGGATCTGATCTACAAGGTGGACCGGGAGGCCTTTGTCATCCTGGCCGACGTGCACGAAGTGCTGGGAGAAGGATTTAAACAGTGGCGGGAATCATGATTTCATTAACATAAAAATTTTTCGTCCAGGGAGTGTTCAAGATGGATGGGGAAAAAATCAAAAGGCTGGAAGAGAAGGCCCGGGAAATCCGCCGGCACATAATCCGCATGACCGGCGCTGCCGGTTCGGGCCATCCCGGAGGGTCTTTGTCCAGTGCCGATATTGTAACTGCCCTCTACTTCGAGGTAATGCGCATTGATCCCAAAAATCCCCGCTGGCCCGACCGGGACCGCTTTGTCCTTTCCAAGGGGCATGCCGCGCCGGTGCTCTATGCGGCCCTGGCAGAAAGGGGTTTTTTCCCGGTGGAGGATCTCCTCACCCTGCGCCGCCTGGGCAGCCCCCTTCAGGGGCATCCGGACATGAAGAAATTGCCGGGGGTGGAGATGTCCACCGGCTCACTGGGCCAGGGGTTGGCCTGTGCTAACGGGATGGCCCTGGCGGCCAGGCTGGACGGCCGGGACTACCGCGTTTACGTTCTTTTAGGTGATGGGGAGATTCAGGAAGGCATGGTTTGGGAGGCGGCCATGGCGGCGGCCCACTACCGGCTGGACAACGTGACCGCCTTTTTGGACCATAATGGCCTGCAAATTGACGGGCCCGTTGCGAAGGTGATGTCCGTGGAGCCGGTGGCCGAGAAATGGCGCGCCTTTGGCTGGGACGTGCAGGTGATTGACGGCCACAACATGGAAGAAATTCTCCAGGCGGTGGAAAAGGCCCGGGCCGTGCGGGGCAAACCCCAGATGATTGTGGCCGAAACGGTGAAGGGCAAGGGGGTATCCTTTATGGAGAACATGGTGGAATGGCACGGCGTGGCCCCCAAACCCGATGAAGTGGAACGGGCCCTGGCTGAGCTGGCTTAAAAAGGGGGTATTGATCTATGAGAAAGATTGCCACCCGGGATGCCTACGGTGAGGCTCTGGTGGAGTTGGGGCGGGAAAACCCCGACGTGGTGGTGCTGGACGCGGACCTGGCCAAGTCCACCAAAACCATTGAGTTCGCAAAGCACTTCCCGGAACGCTTTTTCGATATGGGCATAGCCGAACAAAACATGATTGGAACGGCCGCCGGCCTGGCCGCCGCCGGAAAAATTCCCTTTTGCAGCACCTTTGCCATCTTTGCCACCGGCCGGGCCTTTGAGATAATTCGCAACAGCGTGGCCTACTCGCGGCTCAACGTCAAGATTGCCGCCAGTCACGCCGGCATTACGGTAGGGGAGGACGGCGGCTCCCACCAGTCGGTGGAGGACATCGCCCTGATGCGGTCCCTGCCCAACATAACCGTGCTCGTCCCCGCCGATGCGGTGGAAACCCGGGCGGCGGTGCGGGCGGCGGTGCAAATCCAGGGCCCGGTTTACATCCGCCTGGGGCGTCCGGGTGTGCCCGTGCTGCACGGGGACGATTTTCATTTCGAGCCCGGCCGGGCGGTAACCATGCGGGGAGGCAATGACGCCACCATTATTGCCACCGGGATTATGGTGGCCACCGCCCTGGAAGCCGCCGGCCTGCTGGAGCAGGAGGGCATAGGGGTACGGGTGGTCAACATGCATACCATCAAGCCGCTGGATGAGGAGGCGGTGATTGCGGCCGCCCGCGAGACGGGGGTCATCGTTACCGCCGAGGAGCATTCCGTCATCGGCGGCCTGGGCGGGGCGGTGGCGGAAGCCGTCTGTGCCCGCCATCCCGTGCCCGTCTACCGGGTGGGCGTCCCCGATGTTTTTGGCGAATCGGGCAAGCCCGGGGAGTTGCTGGAAAAATACGGTCTCACTGCTGCGCACCTGGCGGACAAAGTGCGGGAGGCAGTAACAAAGAAAGTTGGGAGGTAAAATATTGCAATTTATACAACCCCTCTCTTTCCGGGAGGGGTTGTCTGCTTTTTTCTGGTTTTTTAAGAGGATTTCTGGAGAGCCTGTCGAAGTGTATACGAAAAAGCTGAAGTATCCCCAATTTTTTTTAAAGCCCCTGCTTTGGTTTCGGTAGCGAGCGACTTGAGCCGAGCGTTATTATGGGGAGGATGCGGCGCTGTCAGCGCGTGACAACGCGGCACCATAGCGGGATCACTAAATTTACCTGAAAAAGCTTGTGCAACATGGTTTTCGACGTAACTGAGGTGGGATAATGATCCGTTTTTACGGTGTGACTAAAATCTACCCCAACGGGGTTAAGGCCCTGGATAATGTGAACCTGCATATTAGAAAGGGTGAGTTCCTCTTTCTTGTAGGCCCCAGCGGAGCGGGCAAGTCTACCCTGACCAAGCTGATTTTCCGGGAAGAACTGCCCACCCGGGGGCAGGTCCTGTTTAACGGCAAGAACGTGGCCCGCCTGCGGTCACGGGAGGTACCCTACCTGCGCCGCAAGATAGGGATGGTGTTTCAGGATTTCCGTTTGCTACCCCAAAAAACGGTTTTTGAGAACGTAGCCTTTGCCCTGGAGGTAACTGGAGCCTCCTACCGGGAGATCAAAAGGCGGGTCCCGGAAGTGCTCAAACTGGTGGGTCTGGAGGGTAAGGCCAACGTGCTGCCCGCGCAGCTTTCCGGAGGGGAACAGCAACGGGTGGGTATTGCCCGGGCCATTGTGAACAACCCCGTACTGCTCATTGCCGATGAGCCTACTGGCAACCTGGATCCGGAAACTGCCTGGGAACTGATGGAGCTGTTTCAAAAAATCAATAACGCCGGAACCACCATCCTGATGGTTACCCACGCCCGGGATATTGTGGATGCCATGAAAAAACGGGTGGTGGCTCTGGAATCCGGGCGCATTGTGCGGGACGAGGAAGGCGGGGGGTACCGCAATGAGGATTAGAACCCTCGTTTACTATTTCCGGGAGGCCTTTTTGTCCATCTTCCGGAACAGCTGGCTGTCCCTGGCCGCGGTGGGCACGGTGACCATATCCCTGCTTATTTTGGGTTGTTCCCTGCTGCTGGTGGTGAACACAAACCAGCTTGCGGATCACCTGGAATCCAGTTTGGAGATCAGCGCTTTTCTAAAGGACGGCCTCAAAGACGAGGAAATCCAGGAGTTAAACGATAAAATCCGCTTCCTCCCTGGCGTGGTACAGGTGCAGTTTATTTCCAAAGAAGAGGCTCTGGAGGAAATGCGCCGTAGCTTCAGCCCGCGTAAAGAGATTTTGGACGGCCTGGAGGAGGATAATCCCCTGCCCGACACCTTTCGGATCAAAACCCGGCGGGCAGATCAGGTAGTGGAAGTGGCCCAAAAGGTTGCCTCCATGGACGGGGTGGAGGATGTGCGCTACGGCCAGGGCGTGGTGGAGAGGCTGGTGGTGGTAACGCACTGGGTGCGGGTGGCCGGAATAGGAGCCATGATCCTGGTAGGTGCGGCGGCGGTGTTCTTAATTTCCACCACCATTCGCCTGTCGGTGTTTGCCCGCCGGCGGGAAATCGGGATTATGAAGTACCTGGGGGCCACCAACTGGTTTGTGCGATTTCCCTTTTTAATTGAGGGGATGGTCCTGGGACTGCTGGGGTCTTTGCTGGCGGCCGTTCTGGTTTACACCGGGTATTTGTCGCTGGTGGAACATTTGGCCCGGGCTATGCCCTTCATCCCCCTGGTTTCCGACGGACAGGTCCTGTTCAGCCTGCTGGGGGGCCTGGTGGGGCTGGGGCTGTTTATCGGTGCCCTGGGCAGCGCCATATCCATTCACCGGTTTTTAAATGTTTAGTTTTTTGGGGGGGAGATGGTTTGAAAGGTCTTACCGGCAGGATCGTGGCCCTGGGGCTGGTTCTGGCCCTGTCCGGGGCCGGAATGGGCATGGCCCAGGGGGCCAGTTTGCAGGAAAAGCTCCAGGAGACCAGGCAGAAGCTCTTCCAGGAACAACAAAAGGTCCGGGAGTCAAAACAGGCGGTGCGCGGCTATGCCGACCAGGTGGCCGATTCGGAGCGGGCCATCGTAGCTACGGAACAGCGCATCCGGGAGCTGGATGAAAACCTGCAGGTGGCCCTGCGTGAGGTAAACCGTGCCCGGCAGGAATTGGCCGAAGCCGAAGCAAAGCTGGAGGAGAGCCGCCGGGTGATGAAACAGCGCCTGCGGGAAATATACCAGTGGGGAGAGATTGATTACCTGGAAGTTCTGCTGGCCGCCCGGGATTTCAGCGACTTTATCAACCGTTACGAGCTATTAAAACGGGTGGTGGCCCGGGATGCGGCCATAGTGGACGATTTTACGGCCCGGCGCCAGGAAGTGGCCGAAAAGAAGGCCCGGCTGGAGGAGCGGCGGGACCGCATAATAGCTTTGATGCGGCAGCAGCAGGCCGCCCGGCAGCAGCTGGTGGAGCAGCAAAGGCAACAAAAGGTGTTGCTGGCCCAGGCGCAATACGAATTGAGCCGGCATGAGGAAGAGGCGGAAAGGTTAAAGGCCCAGGAGCAGGAAATTTTGCGGCAGATCGCCCTGGAAAGGGCCCGCAGCCACCCCTCGGCGCCCCGGGGCAGCGGTGTGATGACCTGGCCGGTACCCGGTTACTCGTCCATTTCCTCGGGGTTTGGCTCCCGCCGCCACCCCATTCTGGGTTATGTGCGCATGCATAATGGCATTGATATCCCGGCTCCCACGGGTACGCCGGTGGTGGCCGCCCAGGAAGGAACGGTCATTTACGTCGGCTACATGAGCGGCTACGGCAATATGGTCATGCTCGATCACGGCGGTGGCATAACCACCCTTTACGCCCACCTTTCGGCCCAGCTGGTTTCTGTCGGCCAGGAGGTGGACAAGGGGCAAACCATTGCCCGGGTGGGCAGCACGGGAATGTCCACCGGTCCCCACCTGCACTTTACCGTCATGGTCAACGGTTCGCCGGTGGATCCCATGGGTTATTTGTAACTGTGATCCCTGCCGCGATTCCGGATGTCCCGGAGCCGCGGTTTATTATTTTTTCCGGGTTGGCTCCCTTCCGGTTCATTTGTCCGGCAACTGTTGTAATTACCCCGGCGTTGTTGTAGTATAATACGTGTGTACAGGAAAGATAAGGCAGGTGGGTGTGAAGGTGGGCATGACAAATTATCACCGGACGGGAAGCAGATGGATCCGCTGGCTGGCTGCCTTAAGCGTCGTGGTTTTTTTAATTATCGCGGCTTTTGGAGGCATGCTGGCCAGTAACTATAAGCACCTGGGGACCCTGCTGGAGGTTATTCACCTGGTCCGCACAAGGTACCTGGAACCGGTGAGCGCCACTACGCTTGTTGACGGGGCCATTCGCGGCCTGGTCAAGTCGTTGAACGATCCCTATTCGGTTTACCTGGACCCCGGGGAATATGCCCGCTTGCAGGAGCAGATCCGGGGTAGCTTTGGCGGCCTGGGCATTTTGGTGGGCATTAAGGATGAATACCTGACGGTGGTACGGTCCTACCCGGATACGCCGGCCCAGCGGGCGGGGATCAAACAGGGAGATGTGATCACCCGCATCGACGGCCGGGATGCCCGGGGGATGGACCTGGATACGGCCGTGAGCATGATGCGGGGGGCAGTGGGCACGGAGGTCAAATTGACCATCGCCCGCAAGGGAGTGCCTCAACCCTGGGATGTAAAGCTGGTCCGGGAGGAGATTAGCGTACCTACCGTGGAGGGCAGAATGATATCGGGCAAAGGGATCGGTTATATTTCCCTGACCCAGTTTACCGAAAAAACGCCGGAAGAACTGGAGGCCACCATTTCCCGTTTGAAAAAAGAAGGAATGCGGGCAGTTCTCCTGGATTTGCGCAACAATCCGGGGGGTGAGCTGCGTTCGGCAGTAAAGGTGGCCAGCTACTTTATCCCCAGGGGGCCGGTGGTTTACATCCAGTACCGTTCGGGCCGGGAGGAAACATATGCCTCCGAAGGCAAAAACCTCAACCTGCCTCTGGTAGTGCTCATTAACCGGGCCAGTGCCAGTGCCGCAGAGATTCTGGCCGGGGCCGTTAAAGACACCAGAGCAGGTATCCTGGTGGGGGAAAAAACCTTCGGCAAGGGCATTGTGCAAACGGTGTTTGACCTGGACAACGGTGCCGGTCTGAAACTAACCACGGCCCGTTACCTGACTCCCTCGCGCCATGACATCCATAAAAAAGGGATTACACCGGACGTGGTGGTGGAACAGGAGCCCCAGGCGGAAGTGGATCTGCAGCTGGAACGGGCCATTGAAATTCTGGAAAGCGAGATGGCCAGGGCCGCCTGACGTGGAAAGAGTGGTGAAAAAATGTTCCCCTTTAGCCAGATATTACCGGCCATTATTGCCACCCTGGCCACTGTGTTTTTCGACCCCCTGTTCTGGGTGGTGGTGCTGCTGGTGGCCCTGCAGTACCGGCGCATGGCTGCCACCAGGAGGGAATTTTTTGGCCTGCCGGGCATTGGCGGGGTGTGGCGTGACACTCTGACCGCTACGGGGTACGGTCTTCTGGGCGGCTTTCTGGGCAGTTTCCTCATGGTGCTTATCGGGCTTTCCCTTACAGGCTCCGGGCTGATTTATCTCTGGCCGGTGGCCATTTTATTAATGCTGATCAATGCACGTTTTCTCTGTTTTGCCTATGCCGGGGGGGTGCTATCGCTCAGCAACCTCCTTTTCGGCTTTCCGGAAATACACATCGCCCAGGTGCTGGCCCTGGTGGCTGTTTTACACCTGGTGGAAAGCGCGCTGATTCTGGCCGGCGGTCACCTGGGAGCCGTGCCGGTTTACTTTAAATCGCCCGCAGGGCAGGTGATCGGTGGGTTTACTTTACAGCGTTTCTGGCCCATTCCCATTGTTGCCCTGGCTGTGGTCGGCCCGGCAACGGTACAGCAGGGGGTGGCCATGCCGGACTGGTGGCCCCTGCTCAAACCGGGAGTAAGCGGTGATGCGACCGATCTGGTTTATACCCTCATCCCGGTGGTGGCCGGGTTGGGTTACGGGGACCTGGCCATTTCCCGCAGTCCGGGAGAGAAGAGCCGCCTTTCGGCCCTTTTTCTGGGCGCCTATAGCCTCTGCCTGCTTCTCCTGGCGGTACTTTCCCAATATGTTCGTGGTCTGGCTTTTCTGGCCGCACTCTTTTCCCCCCTGGGTCACGAAATGGTCATCTATATCGGCAAAAAAGTGGAATTTTTGCGGCGCCCCCTCTTTGTGCCTCCACCCCGTGGGGTGGGAGTGCTGGACGTCGTTCCCGACAGCCCGGCCTGGCGCGCGGGTGTTCGATCGGGGGATGTGGTGTTGTTCCTGAACCAGTGCCCGGTAAATTCCCGCCCCGAGCTGGAGATGGTTCTGGCTAACCTTTGGGGTCCGGTGGAGGTGCAGTTCCTGCACGGGCCGGAGCAGGCTTTTCACCGGGAGGTGGCCTTCCGGGCCCCGGGCCGGCCCTTCGGTTTTGTACCTGTACCCGACGGCAGTGAGGAAGCAGTAATGGACCTCTCCACCGCCGGTCCCCTGGGGCGCTGGTGGCAGGACTTCTGGCGGCGCATCAGGCGTTAATCTTTCTGCAGTTCTGCCCTCGAAACCGGATATAATTTGCCGTTGACACATGCCGGAAGCCGGGGCTATAATCGTTTATGAAAAGGTGGTGTGGCGTATGTGTGAAGCAAACGCTTACCTGCGTAAGGACGGTAAAGAAGAACTCTTTTTAGAAAATGTGGACCGGGTGATCCCCCACGAGGACGGGATTTTGCTGGAGGACATCTTCGGGCGGCGCAAAATAGTGAAGGCCAGAATTGTGGAGCTGGCTCTGGTGGATCACCGCATCATTTTAGAAAAAGAAGAATAAACGGCATGACACAAAGGCTTAAAGTGAAAGGGGCAGTGAAACCTGCCCCTTTTCCTTAGAGTGTGCACTGGCGGGGTGAGATAGTTGTTCTGGTTGCAGGAGAACCTGTTCGGCGATCCCGAATGGGACCTCTCCGGGATAAACGATATGGCCGCCCTGGAGGAAAAGGTCAAAACATGCAACCGCTGCGGCCTGCGGGCGGGCTGCCAGGGAGTGGTTTTTGGCGAGGGCAACCCCGCGGCCAAGGTGGTGCTCTGCGGTGAAGGGCCGGGGGCTGACGAAGATCGTTTGGGCCGGCCCTTTGTGGGTAAAGCCGGCCAGCTGCTGGACAAGATTCTGGAGGCCTGCGGCTTCGGGCGTTTTGAGCATGTTTACATACTGAACACCGTGAAATGCCGGCCTCCCGGCAACCGGATACCCACCGAGGAGGAACGGGCGGCCTGCCGTCCCAACCTGGAGGCCCAGCTGCGCATTTTACAGCCGCGGATCATGGTCCTGCTGGGAGCCACCGCCCTGCAGGCCATCCTGGATCCCCGGGGGCGCATTACCCGGGACCGGGGGCGCTGGGTGGAAAAAAACGGAGTGTGGATCATGCCCACCTACCACCCGGCGGCCTTACTGCGCAACCCCAACTTGAAAAGGGATACGTGGGAAGATTTTAAGCAGGTGGTGGCCAGGTACCGGGAGCTGATCGACCCCAACCACTACTCTCCCCATTGTTAAAAACGCCACGGGGGACAAGGGTTATCCCGGAGAGTCGCTTATATTTCTGACAGGTCCCGGCAGGTCCGGGGGCCAGGCGGTAACTCCCATGCGCCGGGCCTGGAGCAAAAGCGCGATAAACCTGCGCTCCGCGGTATTAATCTTGAAAATTACATAATCAACCATTTCATTGTCCACCAGGTGAAATTCCCTTAAGGCTTCCTGCCAGTCCCGGCGGGCCTCGTCAATGATTTCCACCAGGGTTAGCATCCGGCGCTGGCAAAACGATCCCATCCATCTTAAAAAGCTCCTGAGCAGTGATTTCCAGAGAGCCAGCAGTTTATTCAAAGGGGACCACCTCCCATAACCTATGGTTATGAGCCTTTTGCCCCCTGTAGAAGGGCTTATTTTGTTGAACGCAAAAAACCCGAATTATATTTCCGGTAGCACGTAAGCATAATACGCTTTAAGGATGCATTCCATGCGAGGCAATTTCGGGTTCAAATGTTGTAACGTATTAGAACTTTCACTGCAGGGGGGGGGTTAAGAATGAGGGGCCGGTGCGCCGGGTGGAAGAGGGCCGGGCTGCCTGTTTTCCTGGCCGCATTACTAATGTTATCCGGATGTCCTGGGCGGGGTGAAGAGCAGCAAATAACCCCCCAGTTGCGGATTGCCGTCAGCCTGGCCGATATGCAGCGGGACGGCAACCAGATCATCAAGCAGGTGATAAACCGGCGCAGCCGTGAGGAAAAGGTGGAAATCACCTGGCTGGATGCCAAAAACGATCCCGCGCAGCAGGAAAAACAGCTGCGGCAGCTTGCCGGACAGCGGATTAAAGCCGTGGTGCTCCAGGCGGTGGATCCGGCGAGTGCCCCCCGTCTTGTGCAGCAGCTCGTACAGAATAATATAAAGGTGGTGGCCCTGGAAACCCTACCCGCCAATACACCGGTGGATGCCTACGTGGCCTCAGATCACGCCAGGGCGGGAGAGCTGCAGGCACAGTTCATTAACGAGGCCCTGCGGCAGGCCGCCGGTATGCCTGCCGGGGCGGGCGCTTCCCCCGGCGGTCAGGGCGGCCAGACCGGCGGGCAGGGCCAGAGCCAGGCGGGCGGCCAGAGTGGTCAGGCCGGCGGCGGTCAGTCGACCATGCCCGGCATGCAGCTGCCTTCCAGGCGCCCCCTCAACGTAATGATCCTGGCCGGCGATCCCCGGGATAACGCCGCCCGGGAAATTGTGGCTGCGGCCCGGAAAGCGCTGGAGGGCAACCCCCAGGTACGGGTGGTGGAAGAGGCCCAGCAGCCGGGAAACCAGCCGGCTCTGGCCTCCCTTGCCGTGCAGCAGACCCTGACCAGGTTCAATAATAAAATTGATGTGATTCTGGCCAGTGACAGCCGGCTGGCCATGGCCGCGGTGGAGGTCCTGCAGGCCGCGGGCTTAAACAGCCGCGTGCTTACAGTGGGGGTGGGGGCCGATAGGGAGGTTTCCCGGACCCTCCTGGCCGGGGAGCATGATGCGGAAGTGGATACCAGGCCCGATTTGCTGGGGCAGTACGCCCTGGACGCGGCGGTAGGCCTGTCCAAAACGGGACACTGGCAGTACGATACCCGGGTGACCAGTGGCGACTATAGCATTCCGGCCCGCATTGTACCCGTGCGGTTAATTCAGTCCGCCAACGCCTATTTGCTGCAGGAGCGCTGGGGAAGGGAAATAGTCCAGGAGCAGGGCGGCGGCCAGGGCCAGGGCGAAAGGCAAACTGGAGGGAGCGACCAGGGAAGCGGTTCCTCCGATCAAGCCGGCCAGCAGAGCGGGCAGGCCGGTGGGGGGGAACAAAAGCCCCGGACTACTTTGCGCATTACCACCCGCGAGGGAAAAACGGTGGAGGTGCAGATCCAGGGCGAAGTGGAGCGCATTGAAAGTGTGGAGGGCGGCAGGGCCGGCCTCCAGCAGCAAATGCCCATGCAGGCCGGGGGCGCCGGTGGCGGCGGTCCCGGCGGAGGAGGCGCCGGCGGCGGTGGCGGCGGTGGTGGTACGTAAGTATATGCGGGGTTTCCCGCGGCGCTCAACGGCATGTTTGCGGCTGGAGAAGTCATCCAGGAACGTGACGCTCAAACAGTGTAAACAACCATATCAACACTTTAAAGACCTTCTATGTCAATAGGTTTATCAAAAAATTTTAGGCAGTACAAATGTTCGTGGCCTTTAAAAAGGACGGGCTTCGCCCGCTCCGCCCGGCGAGGGCCAGATTAAAATCCAGCCCTCGCCGGCGGCTAAAGAACATTGATAACCGAATATTTAACATTATGCTGCCCGACTAAGATGCCTGGCGCGGGCTGCTATAAACGTGGCTTCATCGTAGCAAGTACGGTTTTTCCACATGGCAAAGATTATTCGTACCCAGATATTTGCCAATGCCCGCAAAGCCTCATGGTGGGTTTTGCCCTGGCTTCTCTTGGTGTCGTAATATTCCCGTGCCCAGGAAACCTGCCTGATGCTCTGGAAGGCGAACAGGTGCAGAGCTCGTCGGAAAGGTTTTACGCAGGATCTGCGCTGCCTGGCAAAGCGGTACTTGCCGCTTTGAAAGAGAACCGGCTAGGTACCCGCTAAAGCCTGGACCACGGCCGCATTTTCGTAACGTTCCCGGTCGTCCCCCCACTCCGCCAGCAGTCTTGGCGCAAGCCGCCCGGCTGCCCCTGGCAGGCTAGCGAAGATCCTGCTGTCGGAGTGCTGCTGAAAAAGGCGGTTTATCTCCTCGTCGTAAGCAGCGATTTGGTCCTGGACTAATTCCAGCTGTCTCACCAGGGCGAGCATTAAGCGGCCTTTTGCCCGCACGGTGGGAGCGCTGGCCTGAAGCTGCGGCTCCTGCGCCTTCTGCCAGATGGAGATGGCCGTTTGATTGGGCCGGGGGTGCTTATGCTTTTTCAGAAAAGCTGCTATCTCCGGAACGGTAGCTTCTTTTACCAGTTCCGGGATGGGATAGCGCTTGTAAAAACTCCAGAGCTACCGGCAGGGTTGGCTTCGAGAAGAATGCCAGGGCTACCGGGTAATACTCCTTCAGGCAAGCAATGAGCTTATTGGTCAGCCGGGTGGATTCCTGGATAAAGCTGTCCTGGTCCCGGGTGAGCATCTTTAGTTCCGCGATTAGTTCCGCATCTGGCTTTAGCCTCTTCAACTGCGCCAGATCGGAGCGGCCGATGTTGGCCAGCAGCCGGGCATCGATGGGGTCGCTCTTTGCCCCGGAGGGCTTTCGCCGGTAATCCACAATCTTCGGATTTTGAGCGGGTAAACCGGAAAGCCGGCTTCCAGCAGAAACTGCACCAGAAGACCGTTTTTGGTTTCGAGCAGGCAGGCGAAGTTTTCCGGTTCGGGATCGATGCTCACTTTCCTTTAATAATTCCATGCCTTTCCTGTTGTGAGGGATGGTGAAATACTTAAGCTCTTGACCCTTTTCATTGAGCACAGCTACGTCATGATGCAGGTCAGACCAGTCAATTCCTACGAAGTACATGCCGAGGACCTCCGGTATAGAGATTGGTTGCAGACTGGCAGTGGGCCTTATCTAACGTGGTGCTCGAAGCACAACCCTTCTATGAACCGCAGTCTGCAAATTTGATCCGGGAAAGGTAGCTCTTTTTTAAGCAGTCGAACTGCCAGGAGGTGAAATCCTTTTCCCGGAAACCTTTGGCTATATTTTTGGCTAGCTTAGGCTAGCTTTCCTGCTATCTAATTTGAGTTTAACAGATAAGGAGGTGTATAGCAGCTGCTAACAGGCCAACAATTGTTGACAAAACATAATAAAATAGCTACCATAAACTTATGGAACTTTTAACCATCAGCAAAGCGGCTAAAAAGTTGGGTGTCCACCCAAACAGCCTGCGCAACTGGGAAAAGCGCCCTTTTCGGCCCGGTTGTACGGCGCCGGGGGCGGCAAAAAAATCAGGCAGGGGTTTCGGGAACTGATCGCGGGGGTGACGCGAGATGAGGAAGCCGAAAATTAAGAAAACGGTTAACCCGGAAAACGGTATAAAATACACCGTCTGTGGCGAGTTTTTCCCAGAGGTCTACCCTGCCTTTCGCTTCCAGAAGTGGGGCCGGGGCGACGAAGGCCCTCTGGCCACCGAGATGCGCCTTTTTTGCTCGTGCGAGCGCTGGGCCTTCAACCGGCTGCAGGAAGGCCGTTCCCGTGAAGAGCTCAAAAAAGAAGGCCAGAAGTTATTTGGCATAAACTCCCGTTTTTGTGACGATGCCATATTGAAGGCAAAGGCCATTATTGAATCACAGAGGGAACTGCTGGCGCTGGAAATCGAAGAAACCGGAACGAAACTGGCCCGGGCAATGAAAAAACTCAACCGGGCGGAAAAAGACCTGGATAAAACTGTTGAAGCAAACGACCCGGTAAAAATCGAAAAAGCCGAACGCACCGTGCACGGCCGCAAAGCGCGGGTTAAGAAACTGAGTGATAAGCTGGATGAGTTGAAAACCCATCAAAATAACGGCACCATACCCACAGTAATCTTCGGCGGTCGTTCTTTGTGGAAGCGGGTTTGCAAGGGTAGAGTCACAAAAGAAGAATGGCGAAACGCCCGGCAGAACCGGTTGTACGCCCGGGGAGACGAAACCAAGGGCGGCAACCCGAACATCAAAATAAGCTATCGCAACGGAGAATTTGCTTTGTCCGTGACTGTCTCCCACCTGTCCGAGCAGACAGGCACAGACAGCAGAGGCAGGCCGGTAATGACGAAGGCACCCCGGGTAACAGGAAAGCTCTGGCTGCCGGAAAAGCACCGGCTCAAGGTGTGGGAGTTGCTTCTTTCCGGCACTCCCTATAACATCGAGTTAATCAGAAGCCGGGACGGCCGGTACAGGGTGCACATTACCTTCACCATAGCAGCACCTGAACCGGTGACCAATCCCAACCGGGGCTACCTGGGCATGGACACCAACCCGGACGGTGTAGCTTTGGCCAACGTCAATTATTTCGGCCAACCCGAACCCTGGCCGGAAGGATTCGCTGTTCCTTACCCGAAGGCACTGCACAAATTTGCCGGGGAATTCCAGATGACAGTACACCCGAACGGTTTTCTCTACATCAAAGTACCGGAACTTGCTTACAGCCGTGGATACCGGCGCACCTACCTGATAGGCGTGCTGGCCAAAGTGGTGGTGGACATCGCAAAAGCCTTGGGCAAACCCATCGCATTAGAGGAGCTGGACTTAGGCAAGGACCGGCTGGACACGGACAGGAAATTCAACCGCATGGCGGCCAACTTCCCGTTCAAGAAGATAATCGAGGCCGTCACGCGCAGGGCATTCAAGGAAGGTATCGTCGTAAAACCGGTTAGGCCGGCGCACACGTCAACCATCGGCTATTACAAGTACATGGAGCGGTATGGAGTAATCATTCACCACGCTGCCGCATTAACTATCGCCCGGCGGGCGATAGGTTTCAAGGAACGCATTACCGGTGAACTGAAGCAGAAAATCCAGGCTGTCAAAGAGAAGCTGAACCGAAAGGTCAATGCCTTACCTGGGGAAGGAAAAGGGATGACCCGAAAGGTGAAGCGGCTCTTCAACCGGCTGGACGAAAAGATTCCCGTATATAACGGTTTGGACCGTTTCAAGCAGGAATCGTTTTATTCCGTCTGGCACGACTTGAAGCAGCTTGCTTTGCTGAGCAGGTGACCCCGTTTAGCCGGTGTCGGACAAACCGGTAGGCCGTATCTAACAGATCGCGGGAGGCAGTGTTTTCCGCGAAATAGTCAACATTGATGAAGGCGCAAGCTGGAAGTGCCTATTTCGCGCAGTTCTCCCGTCCGGGTGGGACTCCCGGGGCCGAGGTCTCCCTGTCGCTATAGCCTGCTCCCAAGGGTAGGCAAATCCAATCCAGAAAGGAGCGAAAGCCTGGTCATGGGGAGGCCGGGTTCACAAAAACCAACAGCTTGTTGGGTATTGTGAGCTTTTTTGAACCAGGTTTGACATATGAGCGTAACCACCGGTGTACTGGTTGACTGGACGTACGAACAAAAATGCCAGAAAGCGGTGCAAGCCCTGGGCAGAAAAGGGTTCACCGCCATTTACTGCAAAACAAAACAGGAGGCAGTCGATTATATCTTGAAGGAAGCGGCGAGCTGACACCATCGGTTTCGGTGGCTCTCTGTCGGTGGCTGATTTAAAAGTAGCCGAAGCGTTGCGGGAGATGGGAAAAGAACTGCTTATACACGGCTTGCCTGAACTGTCTCCTGAGGAAAGGCTGACCATTATGCGCCGGCAGCTCACCTGCGACCTCTTTTTAACGGGCACCAACGCTCTGACTCTGACAGGGTGCCTGGTTAATATCGACGCCACCGGCAACCGGGTGGCCTCCATGGTCTTCGGCCCGAAAAAAGTTATTATCGTAGCCGGGCGCAATAAACTGGTCGAGGATGAAGAGGAAGCAATCAAACGAATTAAGGCCTATGCCGCCCCGCCCAATGCCAGACGCCTCAATTGCAAGACCCCTTGCGTAGAGACCGGTTTCTGTGCCGACTGCAATTCGCCCGACCGTATCTGCCGCATCATCACCGTCATGGAGCGCAAACCCAGGCTTACCGATGTGCGCGTACTGGTGGTCAACGAGGATTTGGGGCTTTAAGCAGGGGTTTTCTCTCGTTGACCATTAAATATAATATTTATTAAACAAAGAAAGTCCTGGGGACTGACTGAAAATATCAAAACCGGCTTCCGTCCTTGAACGGAACCGGTTTTTACTTTACTTGCCTAAACCGGACAGCACCTGTGCAGACTTAGTCGTTCTTTATGCACCCATACCTTCGGGGGGATGGTCTTTTGCACCCGGACCGCAAAATATAGTATAATGTTTCGTTACAGGGCAATCTGGTTATCTGGTTACTTAACGGGAGGAGAATCCCTTTTGAAAGTACGCATCAACGACTGCCTTCTGGGCGGAAAACCGGCCTATGATGTGCAAATAATTGACGAAGGCGCCACGGTACAGGATTACCTGGATGCCTTAAACGATTTTATCCGGGGCCACTGTCCTCCCTGCAACGGCTGCACCGCCTGCTGCTGGGAGAGGGTCCCCCTTACCTACCCCGATGTGGCTGCCTTCTTGCAGGACGGCTGGTTCGGGCGGCAGTTCCAGGAGCTGCCTGCGCCCCTGTCATCCTTCCTGCAGCAGTACGGTTACGTTTACGTGGAAGGGCCTGTGGTGGATATCAGCCTGGGGTTTAAATCCGACGGTTCCTGCATTTTCCTGGATACCCGGCGGGGTCGCTGCTCCATTTATCACCTTCGCCCCCTGGTATGCCAGACCTACACCTGCCGCCGGGTCACGCGGCGGGCCAGGGAGCTCAGGGGTGTGGTGGTGAATGCCGGCATGGATGAACTGGTCCGGCGCTGGCTCCTTGAAGGCCGCCGCTGCGGCCGGCCGCCGGTGATCCACGAAGGCTGCCGGCCCCGCCCTCGCCTGCGGGATTACCCTCCCGGAGCTTTCAGCGGCAAGGAGCGTTTTGCAGAGGTCCGGTTGAAGAATCTCTGCCCGCCCGGGCTGTGGCGGGAATTGTATGGTCTGCCTGGAACTGGCTCCGGCCACATTGACAGGCAATTAAAAGGGGGATAGAATCAATTAAGAAGTGGGGTGGTGAAGTTGTCTTACCAGGAGCGTCCTTTCAAACTGAAATCGGATTTCCAGCCCCGGGGCGACCAGCCCAGGGCCATTGCCCGGCTGGTGGAAGGGCTGCAAAAGGGCTACCCCATGCAAACCCTTTTGGGTGTCACCGGTTCCGGGAAGACCTATACCATGGCCCAGGTAATCCAGGCGGTGCAGCGCCCCACCCTGGTGCTGGCCCCCAACAAGACCCTGGCCGCCCAGCTCTGCAGCGAGTTCCGGGAGTTCTTTCCCGAGAACGCGGTGGAATACTTTATCAGCTATTATGACTATTACCAGCCCGAAGCCTATATACCGCAGACGGATACCTATATCGAAAAGGATTCCTCCATCAACGATGAGATAGATAAGCTGCGCCACTCGGCCACCTGCGCCCTTTTTGAGCGGCGGGACGTGATCATTGTGGCCAGCGTGTCCTGCATTTACGGTTTGGGTGACCCCGAGGAATACCGCACCCTCGTCCTATCGTTGCGCAAAGGGGGCACCTATGACCGGGATGCGGTGCTGCGCAAGCTGGTGGAGATCCAGTACGAGCGCAACGACGTGAACTTCACCCGGGGAAAGTTCCGGGTGCTGGGGGATGTGGTGGAGGTCTTCCCCGCCTCCTACACCGAAAGGGCCATCCGTATCGATTTCTTCGGGGACGAAATTGAGCGGCTGCTGGAGTTTGACGTGCTCACCGGCGAGATCATCGGGGAACGCCAGCACGTGTCCATCTTCCCGGCCAGCCACTACACCGTTTCCCGGCCCCGCATGGAAAGGGCCATCGCGGCCATTGAGGCCGAACTGGAAGAAAGGCTGGCCGAACTGAGGAAGCAGGGCAAATTGCTGGAGGCCCAGCGACTGGAGCAGCGGACCCGGTACGACATCGAGATGATGCGGGAGATGGGTTACTGCAAGGGCATTGAGAACTACTCCCGCCACCTGACGGGCCGGGCTCCCGGGGAGCCGCCCTATACCCTGCTGGATTATTTCCCGCGGGACTTTTTACTTTTCATTGATGAATCCCACGTGGCGGTGCCCCAGGTGCGGGGGATGTACGAGGGCGACCGTTCCCGCAAGGCGAGCCTGGTGGAATACGGGTTCCGCCTGCCCTCGGCCTTTGACAACCGGCCCCTCAAGTTCGAAGAGTTTGAGCAGAAGATCAACCAGGTCATCTTCGTCTCCGCCACCCCCGGCCCCTATGAACTGGAGCGCAGCAGCCAGGTTGTGGAGCAGATCATCCGGCCCACGGGGCTGGTGGACCCCGAGCTTTCGGTGCGGCCCACCCGGGGCCAGATTGACGACCTGGTGGCGGAGATCCGGCAGCGGGTGGCCAGGAACCAGCGGGTGCTGGTGACCACCCTGACCAAGAAAATGGCCGAGGATCTTACCGACTACCTGCGGGAGCTGGGCATCAAGGTGCGCTACATGCACTCGGAGATCAACGCCATCGAGCGCATGGAAATTGTCCGGGACCTGCGCCTGGGGGTCTTTGACGTACTGGTGGGGATCAACCTTTTGCGGGAGGGCCTGGATCTGCCCGAGGTCAGCCTGGTGGCCATCCTGGATGCCGACAAGGAGGGCTACCTGCGCTCGGAGCGCTCCCTGATCCAGACTATCGGCCGGGCCGCCCGCAACGCGGAGGGAAAGGTGATCCTCTATGCCGACCGCATTACCGAATCCATGGACCGGGCGATTAAGGAAACGGAACGCCGGCGCCGCATCCAGATGGAATACAACGAAAAACACGGCATTGTCCCCCGCACTGTGGTCAAGGGGGTGCGGGACGTGATTGAGGCCACCCGGGTAGCAGAACCCAAGGCCGCTTACCAGGCCAAAGAAAAGCTGCGGCCGAAAAAGCGGACCAGGAAAGAGCTGAAGCAGATCATTGCCCGCCTGGAAAAGGAAATGCGGGAAGCCGCCCGCCACCTGGAGTTCGAGAAGGCGGCGGAGCTACGGGATACGATCATCGAATTGCGGCTGGAACTGCAGGGCCTCGACAGGCGCCTGGTGCCCATAGGGGAGGTTGTGGGGGAGTAAAGAGACGATCAATGGAGGAAGCATTATGCTGGAAAAAATTATCGTTAAGGGAGCACGGGTGCATAACCTTAAAAATATTGACGTGGAGATTCCCCGGGGAAAGCTGGTGGTGCTGACCGGCCTTTCCGGTTCCGGGAAGTCTTCCCTGGCCTTCGACACCATCTACGCCGAAGGCCAGCGCCGCTACGTGGAATCCCTGTCGGCCTATGCCCGGCAGTTCCTGGGCCAAATGGACAAGCCGGACGTGGACTACATCGAAGGTCTTTCCCCGGCCATCTCCATTGACCAGAAAACCACCAGCCACAACCCCCGTTCCACCGTGGGGACGGTGACGGAAATATACGATTACCTGCGCCTCATTTTTGCCCGGGTGGGCCGGGCCCACTGCCCGTCCTGCGGCAGGCCCATTTCCCGGCAGACGGTGGAGCAGATGGTGGACCAGCTTACGGCCCTGCCGGAAGGCACCCGCCTGCAGATTCTGGCCCCGGTGGTGCGGGGCAAGAAGGGCGAGCATCAGAAGGTGCTGGAGGAAATCCGCAGAAGCGGCTTTTCCCGGGTACGGGTGGACGGCGAGGTCAGGGATCTGGCCGAGGGGGTCAAGCTGGATAAGAATAAAAAGCATACCATAGAAGTAGTGGTGGACCGGGTGGTCGTCCGCCCCGGCGTGGCCCGGCGCCTGGCCGACTCCCTGGAAACGGCCCTGGGAATGGCCGGGGGTGTGGCCCTGGTTGCCGTGGTGGACGGCCCCGAGATGCTCTTCAACGAGAACTTTGCCTGCCCGGAATGCGGCATCAGCCTGCCGGAGATAGCCCCCCGGCTGTTCTCCTTTAACAGCCCCTACGGGGCCTGCCCGGTGTGCACCGGCCTGGGAGTGAAGCGGGAGATTGACCCCGACCTGGTCATTCCCGACAGGCGCAAGTCCATTGCCGATGGGGCCATAGAGGGCTGGTTCCGCGGTACCAACGCCTATGCGTGCCTGGAAGCCCTGGCCGAAAAGTACGGCTTTTCCCTTTCCACCCCGGTGGCCGAGCTGACCAGGGAACAGCTGGACAAAATCCTTTACGGCACCGGCACGGAGAAAATCCTGGTCAATTACCGGGACACCTACGGCCGGCGGCACCAGTACATGGCCACCTTTGAAGGAGTAATCAATAACCTTTCCCGGCGCTACCGGGAAACCACTTCCCCCCACATCCGGGAGGAAATCGAGCGGTACATGAACGACCGTCCCTGCCCGGCCTGCGGCGGAGCCCGCCTGCGGCCCGAGGCCCTGGCGGTGAAGCTGGGAGGGCTCTCCATTGTGGAAGTTACCCGCCTGCCGGTAAAGGAAGCCCGGGAATTTTTCCAGCGCCTTGAGCTGACGGAAAGGGAGCAGCTAATTGCCCGCCAGGTGCTCAAGGAGATTAACGCGCGGCTTGGTTTTCTGGTAAACGTGGGTTTGGACTACCTGACCCTGGACCGGGCGGCGGGTACGCTGTCCGGGGGGGAGGCCCAGCGCATCCGCCTGGCCACTCAGATCGGCAGCGGGCTGACCGGGGTGCTCTATATCCTTGATGAGCCCAGCATCGGCCTGCACCAGCGGGACAACCAGCGGCTTTTAGATACCCTGCTGTACCTGCGGGACCTGGGCAACACGGTGATCGTGGTGGAGCACGATGAAGACACCATCCGCACGGCGGACCACATCATCGACATCGGCCCGGGAGCCGGGGAGCACGGGGGCAGGGTGGTGGCCCAGGGCACCCTGCGGGACATCCTCAACAACCCGGACTCGGTTACCGGCCAGTACTTAAGCGGCCGCCGCTTCATCCCCGTCCCGGCCGTGCGCCGGAAGCCCAACGGCAAGGTGCTTGAGGTGATCGGGGCCGCGGAACATAATCTCAAGCAAATTGACGTGGTCTTCCCTTTGGGGGTGTTCATCTGCGTCACCGGGGTTTCCGGTTCGGGCAAGAGCACCCTGGTGAATGAAATCCTGTACAAGTACCTGGTCCGGGAGCTCCACGGCAGCCGCACCCAGCCGGGGGCCTGCCGGGAGATCAGGGGCACCGAGCACCTGGACAAGGTGATCAACGTGGACCAGTCCCCCATCGGCCGCACGCCCCGGTCCAACCCGGCCACCTATACCGGGGTGTTCAACGACATCCGGGATCTCTTTGCCAACCTGCCCGAGGCCCGGATGCGGGGCTACAAGCCGGGCCGCTTCAGCTTCAACGTCAAGGGCGGGCGTTGTGAGGCCTGTGCCGGGGACGGCATCATCAAGATTGAGATGCACTTTTTACCCGACGTCTACGTGCCCTGCGAGGTCTGCAAGGGCCGGCGATACAACCGGGAGACCCTGGAGGTAAAATATAAGGGTAAGAACATTGCCGATGTACTGGACATGACGGTGGACCAGGCGGTGGAGTTTTTCCGCCACATCCCCAAGATCCACCGGCGGCTGAAAACCCTGCAGGACGTGGGTCTGGGCTACATCCGCCTGGGCCAGCCGGCGCCGGAACTTTCCGGGGGTGAGGCCCAGCGGGTGAAGCTGGCCACCGAGCTTTCCCGGCGCTCCAACGGCCGCACCCTGTACATCCTGGACGAACCCACCACCGGCCTGCACATGGCCGATGTGCACCGCCTGCTTCACGTGCTGCACCGCCTGGTGGAGGCCGGGGATACGGTGGTGGTCATCGAGCACAACCTGGACGTCATCAAGACCGCCGACTACATCATCGACCTGGGCCCCGAGGGCGGGGACGGGGGCGGCCGGGTGGTGGCCTGCGGCACGCCGGAAGAAGTGGCCCGGGTAAGCGAATCATACACCGGTCAGTTTCTGGCCCGGGTGCTGGCCAGTTCGCCCAGGGCCGACCATTTCCTTGATGTTGAAGAGGATCGGCAGGACACCCTTCTCGATGATGTGCGGGCGGTCGGAGGTTGAGGGAGGGAAGTTACATGACCCCCGAGGAGAAACTGCAGCACCTCCCGGACAAACCCGGCGTGTATCTCTTCCGCGATACGGCCGGGGAAATTATTTATGTGGGCAAGGCCGTTTCCCTGAAAAACCGGGTGCGCTCCTACTACCAGTCCGGTGCCCGGCAGAGCCCTAAAGTCCGGGCCTTGATGAACCGGGCGGCGGACTTTGAGTACATTGTGACGGACAACGAAGTCGAGGCCCTGATCCTGGAATCAAACCTGATCAAGGAGCACCGCCCCCGCTATAACATCTACCTTAAAGATGATAAAAGTTATCCTTACCTGAAAGTAACCCTGGGGGAGGACTTCCCCCGGGTGCACGTCACCCGCAGGGTGGTCAAGGACGGCTCCCGTTATTTCGGCCCCTACACTTCGGCGGGAGCGGTGCACGAAACCCTGGACCTTTTGCGCCGGCTCTTTCCCTTCCGCACCTGCAAGCAAAAGCTGGCTGAAGGTGTGGTGCCGGCCAGGCACCGTCCCTGCCTCAACTTTCACATTGGCCGCTGCCTGGCTCCCTGCTCGGGCCAGGTGGATAAGGAAGAATACCGGGCCATGATCCGGGAGATCTGCCTGTTCCTGGAGGGCCGCCAGGACGACCTGATTAAGGAGCTCACCAGGCGCATGAATGAGGCGGCGGAAAAACTGGAATTTGAGCGGGCGGCCCGCCTCCGGGACCAGCTGCAGGCCGTGCGCCAGGTGCTGGAGAATCAAAAGGTGCTGTCAACCAGTAAGGAGGACCGGGACGTGGTGGCCCTGGCCCAAAATCATGACCTGTCCCTGGTTATGGTTTTCTTTGTGCGGGGCGGCAAGCTCATAGGGCGGGATCAATTCCTGGTACCCGGTGCGGAAAACACTCCGGCAGAAGTGATCACCGCCTTTGTCAAGCAGTATTATGCCCGTGCCGATTTTATCCCCGGCGAAATTCTCCTTTTGGAAATTGATCCCCAGGAACGCCCGGCGATGGAAGAATGGCTTTCCGGCATCAGGGGGGCCCGGGTGCGCCTGGTGGTGCCCCGCCGGGGAGAAAAGAAACAACTGGTGGATCTGGCGGCCAAAAACGCCCTGCTGGCCCTGCAGGAGGTCGAACAGGAACAGAAGTCCCGGGGGCAGGGCAGGGATGCCTGCGCCGAGCTGGCCCGGGAACTGGGCCTGGAAAGCATACCTTACCGCATCGAATGTTTTGATATATCCAATACCCAGGGCGAGGAAAGCGTGGCCTCCATGGTGGTTTTTGAGGAGGGGCGGCCGGTGCCCGACCAGTACCGGCGGTTTAAAATCCGCACCGTGGAAGGGCCAAACGACTTTGCCTCCTTGAAGGAAGTGCTCACGCGCCGCTTTACCCGCGCCAGGGAAGAGCGGGAACTGGTCCAGACCGGGCAGCTGTCCACCAGGCAGGCCAAATTTTACCGCCTGCCCGACCTGGTCATTGTGGACGGGGGCAAAGGCCAGCTGTCGGCGGTACGGGAGGTCATGAAGGAGCTGGGCTTTGCCCACATCCCGGCCTTTGGCCTGGCCAAGAAGGAAGAATTGCTCTTTGCCGGGGACCGCTCCGGGCCCATTCGCCTGCCCCGGGATTCCCGGGCCCTGCACCTGTTGCAGCACCTGCGGGATGAGGCCCACCGCTTTGCCGTGACCTACCACCGGCAGCTGCGCACCCGGCGCAACCTCAAGTCCCTTTTGGACGAGATCGAGGGCATCGGTCCCGTGCGCCGCCGGGCCCTGCTGAAAGCCTTCCCTTCCCTGGACGATATGGCCCGGGCTACGGTGGAGGAACTGGCCGCCGTGCCGGGGATGAACCGGGCGGCCGCCCTGGCCGTTTACCGTTTCCTGCGTGGTTAGGACTGGTTTTTTCAGAAAACCATGGTATAATATCCAGAGATATCTTGATTGCAATGTTACTGCAGGAGCAGGTTATTAATGTCATTCTGGAGGAATGGACCCTTGTATCGACTGCTGGCTGTGGATCTGGACGACACCCTGTTGGATAAAGACCTGCGTATCAGCGAAGACAACCGGCGGGCCCTGGCCCTGGCCCGGCGTGCCGGCGTGGTGGTTACCCTGGCTACGGGGCGCATGTACCGGGCCACCCTGCCCATTGCCCGGGAACTGAAAATCGACGCCCCGCTGATCACTTACCAGGGAGCTCTGGTCAAACACGCCGTCACCCGGGAGGTGGTGGTCCACCGGCCGGTGCCCCTCGCCTGCGCCCTGGACATCATTGCCCGGGTTGAAACTCGTGGTTACCACATCAATATCTACCTGGACGACCACCTTTACGTTGAGCGGCACACTGATGAAAGCAGGCTTTACCAGTCTATTTCCGGGGTCCAGGTCCGGGCAGTGGGGCCGCTCGTTCCTTTTTTGAAAGAAGCGGGGCAGGATCCCACCAAGGTACTGGTGATTGCCGGAGAAGATGAACTGGACGAGCTGGCTGCGGAATTAAGGCCCCTGTACGGGGATAACCTTCATGTCACCAAATCCAAACCTTACTTTCTGGAGTTCTCCCACCCGCAGGCCACCAAGGGGCACGCCCTGGCGGTGGTGGCCGCCGCTTACGGTTTTAAGCCCGAGGAGGTCATTGCCGTGGGGGACAGCTACAACGACCTGGAAATGATTGAATGGGCCGGTTTGGGAGTGGTGGTGGCCAATGCCCGGCCCGAGGTCAAGGCCCGGGCCGATTACGTTACGGCTTCCAATGAAGATGGCGGCGTGGCCCGGGTGGTGGAGAAATTTATCCTGGGATCGGCTTGAAAGAGGAGGAGCAGAATGAGGGAATTGGTTGCCGCTGTTGACCTGGGTGGTACGAAAATCTATACCGCCCTGGCCGACCAGAGCGGCCGCGTGCTTGCCGAAGTCATGGTTCCCACCCGGCCCTGGGAGGGAGCCGGGGCAGTGATCGGGCGGATTGTGGATACGGTGGACCAGGTGTTAAAACAGGCCGGGGAACAAGGGCCGCCCCTGGTCCTGGGTATCGGCGCTCCCGGTCCCTTGAATGCCGCCACCGGGGTGGTCTACCAGGCCCCCAATCTGGGCTGGTACGATGTTCCCCTGAAGGAACTGCTGGAGGAGCGGCTTGGTATTCCCGTAGCGGTGGACAACGATGCCAACCTGGGCGCTTTAGGGGAATATGTCTACGGGGCCGGGCGCGGCGAGGAGGAGATGGTCTACATCACCGTCAGCACCGGCATTGGGGGCGGCCTGGTTCTGCAGGGCCGCCTGTACCATGGCGCCGGTTACGGGTCCGGCGAAATCGGCCACATGACCATAGATCCGGACGGCCCCCGGTGTGGCTGCGGCAATTACGGCTGCCTGGAGGCCATGGCTTCCGGGACGGCCATGGCCCGGGAGGCCCGCCGCCTGGTGGAGTCCGGCGGGGGCAGGGCCATCCTGGAGGCGGCGGGAGGGGATGTGGACGCCATCACCGCCCGGGCGGTGGCCCGGGCAGCCTCTACGGGTGATGGCGAGGCCCGGCAGATAATCGAGAGTGCCGGCCGGGCCCTGGGTATCGGAGTGGCCAACGTCATCAACCTGTTAAATCCAGCCCTGGTGGTGCTGGGGGGCGGGGCCATGCAGGTGGGCCCCCTTTTGTGGGAAACCATGGAAGGGGAAGTGTACCGGCGCGCCTGGGCCCCTGCCCGCAGGCAGGTGCGGCTGGTGCCGGCAGAGCTGGGCGGGCGGTCCGGTTTAATGGGGGCGGTGGCCCTGGCCCTTCAGAAGGCGCGGGGGGAAAAACCACCCAACGCCGTGGTATAGAGGTAGCTGTAATGGATTATTCTATGCATATTACTGAAACGATCCGGGCTATTGGGAAAGGAGGAGGGGCGTTGCGCTTTGGCAAAGGGGAATGGCGCAACTTTGAGCGGGGTATTGAAAAGGAATGGCTGGTCACCAACGGTCTGGGTGGTTATGCCTCCTCCACCATTATCGGTGTTAATACCCGCAAATACCACGGCCTGCTCGTGGCTTCCCTTTCCCCGCCGGTACGGCGCAATTTGCTTTTAGCCAAACTGGATGAACGCCTGGAAACCCCCCAGCGGACGTACAACCTGGCCACCAACCACACCGGGGGGGGCGTAACGGAATTCGGATTTGTTCACCTGCAGCAGGTACTGTTTAACCCATTTCCCACCTTTGTTTTTTCCTTTGGTGACATAACCCTGCAAAAGCAAATTTTTATGATCTACGGTGAAAACAGCACCGTCATCCTGTATCGCGTCATCAACGGTGCCGAACCGGCCGTCCTGCGCTTGACTCCCCTGGTTAACTGCCGGGACTTCCATTGGACCACCCGGAAGGGGCAAATTAACTTTTCCCGGGAAGAAATTCCTTTCGGGGTGGCGGTAAAGGCAGAGCCGGGGATTCCCGCCCTGCGCCTGGTTTGCAGTGAAGGTAAATTCAACGGCTGCGATGATTGGTTTTACGATATGTTTTACGTGGAAGAACAAAGGCGGGGGTTGGAAGCCCGGGAGGATCATTTTATACCCGGGGATTTTACCATTCCCCTTGAACCGGGGGAGACAAAAACCATAACTTTTATTGCCACCCTGGAAGAAGTTTTTACCCTCGATGGAAAAGCCCTTTTGGAACTGGAAATTCGCCGCCTGCAGGAGCTGGTGAAAAGGGCCGGGTACCGGAGCGTTTTAGCCCGCCAGCTGGTGCAGGCCGCCGACAGCTTTATTGTCTACCGCCGGTCCACGGGCGCGAAAAGTATCATCGCCGGTTATCACTGGTTTAACGACTGGGGAAGGGACACCATGATTGCCCTGCCCGGGCTGACCCTGGTTACCCGCCGTTATGATGACGCCCGGGACATCCTGGTTACCTATGCCCGTTACTGCAGGGACGGGCTCCTGCCCAACATGTTTACCGATGCCGGCAAAGAGCCCCTTTACAACACGGTGGATGCCTCCCTGTGGTATTTCTGGGCGGCCTGGAAGTACCTGCAGTATACCCAGGACCATGCCTTTATCCGCCAGGTGATCTACCCGGTCCTCAAAGAGATTGCCCACCATTACATCAAAGGGACTCACTTTAACATTAAAGTGGATGAAGATGGGCTCCTGGCGGCAGGTTCCCCGGAGCTGCAGCTGACCTGGATGGATGCCAGGGTGGATCAATGGGTGGTTACGCCCCGCCACGGCAAGGCGGTGGAGATCAACGCCCTCTGGTACAATGCGCTGTGCGTATTGCGGGGACTGGCCGTCCGGTACGGGGATACTTTTCCCTACCAGGACCTGCTGGAAAAGCACAGGGAAAGTTTTTTGCGGGAGTTCTGGTTTGAGGAAGGTGGATATCTCTACGATGTGGTCGGTGAGCAGGGGAAGGACGCTTCCCTGCGCCCCAACCAGGTTATTGCCTTAAGCCTGCCCTTCACCATAGTTGATGCCGGAAGGGGGCGAAGGGTGCTGACCCGTGTCTGGCAGGAACTATACGCCACCTACGGGCTGCGTACCTTATCTCCCAGCGACCCCCGGTACCGGGGGGTCTATAGCGGCGACCGGTGGCAGCGGGATGGAGCCTACCATCAGGGGACGGTCTGGAGCTGGTTGATCGGGCCCTTTGTCACGGCCTGGCGCCAGGTACACCATTACTCCCCGGCCAGCCGGTTGCAGGCGGCACGTTTTCTTGCTCCTTTCCAGGACCAGCTGCGGGACCACGGGGTGGGCTATATCTCCGAGATCTTTGACGGCAACGAGCCCATTATCCCCCGGGGGTGTATTGCCCAGGCCTGGGGTGTGGCGGAAGTGCTCCGGGCCTACGTGGAGGACGTGCTGGAAATCAGACCGCAAATTTAAAGATAAGACACCTATTCATGACGCATTCAGCTCCACCAACAAAGGATGAAAATGGCGCCGTTTTGCACGAAGCGAGCGACATTGAGCCGAGCAGATGCCAAACTTAGCGAGACCGAGGGCGGAGGCGGGGCTGAGGGGCATGGATGCCCTCAGCCGGCCCCTGAGGCATGGACGCCGAATGGGCCGGGAACCCCGGCGGAGCCCGAGGTCGAGCGCTAGTTTTGGCCTGCGAGGCGAACGGAGCGAGCGCGTGCAAACGGCGGGCAGGTAAATATTTTCATTAATAAGGAGGGGTCCATTTTGCCCATTCTGGATGATGCACAGGCCATGTATAATGCCGATACGAAGGGAATGCTCAAAGCCCTGTGGGAGCTGCCCGAACAATGTGCCCGGGCCTGGGAGCTGGGTATGGCCGCCGACGTTTCTCCCATGGATGATCTCCGCCAGGTAGTGGTTACCGGTCTCGGGGGTTCGGCTATCGGGGGCGATCTCCTGCGGGTTTATGCCACGCAGCGCCTGGACGTGCCGGTGGTGGTCAACCGGGACTACGTGCTGCCCAAATTTGTCGGACCGCACACCCTGGTTTTCGCCGTCAGTTATTCCGGCAATACCGAGGAAACCTTGAGCGCCTACTCCCAGGCCCGGGAAAAGGGCGCCAGGCTTGTGGTTTTAACCACCGGCGGCAAATTGGGAGAACTGGCCAAAAATGACGGCGTACCGGTGATTACCGTGCCCGGCGGCATTGCCCCCCGTTCGGCAACGGGATACCTCTTCATTCCCACCCTGGCCGTGCTTTACCGGATGGGTCTGTTGCCGGACCTCAGCCATGAGGTGGCCGAGTGCACTTCCCTGTTGCAATCCATGCGGGAGAAGCTCAAGCCGGAAGTTCCCCTGGATTCCAACCAGGCCAAGATGCTGGCGGCGAGTTTCCACAACCGCATTCCCGTAATCTGGGGTTCCAGCGGTACCACGGAAGTGGTGGCTCAGCGCTGGAAGGGGCAGATCAATGAAAATGCCAAGGCCCCGGCCTACTGGAACGTATTTCCGGAGTTAAACCATAATGAACTGGTTGGCTTTGAGTTTCCCGGTGAACTCCTGCGCCGGCTTTATGTGGTTATTTTGCGGGATCCCCAGGATCACCCGCGGGTTCAGAAACGTTTTGCCATCACCCGCGAAATCATGGAAGGTGCGGTGGCCGGTGTTGTCGAAATTATGGCCCGGGGCAGCGGTGCCCTGGCCCGCATGTACTCGCTGGTTTATATCGGAGACTATGCCAGCGTGTACCTGGCCATGCTGTACGGCGTGGACCCCGGCCCGGTCAGGGTGATCGACACGCTCAAAGCCCGCCTGGCGGAGGAGTGAGCGGGACAACGCCGGGGAGCCTTTTGTATTCCGGTAAATGTTCAGTAAAACCGCTCTGTTTACTACAATGGCACGGCGTTGTCCAGAGCGAACGATTTTGCGGAGCGCCGGTAACAGCACCCGGTGAAGCGAGGCCGCCGGCTCGGCTCTCGAGGACGCATGATGAACTGTTCGGAAGAAGACACCGAAAACATATTAAGTTAAGATGTAACAACGAAGAATTATTAGTGCCGGGCAATCCGCAGAGAGCCAGAGCCGGCCCGAAGCGAACCGTGGTGCTGTCGGCGCGGAGCATATGAGTGAGCGGGACAACGCCGTGCCTTAAGCGGGTTAACTGAACATTTACGTATTCGACAAATTGAGCCGGGCAACGAGTGGTGATAATTATGCGGCTGGTAATTGTTACCGGCCTTTCGGGGGCCGGAAAGACCCAGGCCTTAAGGATTCTGGAGGATCTGGGCTTCTTTTGTGTGGACAACCTGCCTCCAAGGCTCATTCCCAAGTTTCTGGAGCTTTGTTCACAATCTTCCCGGGGGATTAATAAAATAGCTGTAGTGGTGGATATCCGTGGTGGGGAGTTTTTCGACGCCCTTTTTGAAGTGCTGGCCGACCTGGAGAAGGAGGGGCTTCGTTACGAGATATTGTTCCTGGAAACCTCCGATGCTACTCTGGTCCGCCGGTACAAGGAGTCCCGCCGCAGCCACCCCCTGAGCGTGGACGGGGAAGTGCTGCAGAGCATACGGCAGGAAAGGGAGCGGCTGCGGGAACTGCGGGGGCGGGCCCATAAAATAATTGACACTTCCGAAATGACTCCCCAGCAGCTGAAAGAAGAACTGGTCAGTTTATTTGGGGATAATGCCGGGGCGCCCTTGCGCATTACAATAATTTCCTTCGGGTACAAGTACGGCATACCCCTGGACAGCGACCTGGTTTTTGACGTGCGGTTTTTACCCAACCCTCATTACGACCCGGCGCTGCGCCCGCTGACCGGAAACGATCCGGCCGTGCGGGATTATGTCCTGTGCGCCCCGGTGAGCCAGGAATTCGTGAACCGGTTCTATCAGTTTATTGATTTTCTACTTCCCCACTACATCCAGGAAGGCAAAACCACCCTGACCATTGCCGTTGGCTGTACCGGTGGCCAGCACCGTTCCGTAACCCTGGCCAACTGTCTGGGGTCCCACCTGGCGGAGCAGGGTTACCGGGTGGCCGTGCGGCACCGGGATCTCTCCCGTTAAGACAGGGGTGAAAGGTGATGCAACTTTTCAAGTGGCTTTACCCCGGTTTGCATTTCAAGCGCTGGCTGGCCCTGTCCTTTTTGGGCCTGGTGCTGGCCGCCACCGGCATCGGCCTTTTAGGCCGATCTCTGCCCCGGGAGCACCAGGCGGTGCTGATGACCTGGTTCGCGGAGCTTTTCGGCCCCGGGCGGGTTTGGCTCGGGGGCGCGCTTCTCCTGGTGCTGGGCCTGCCGGCTCTGGTCTACGGCAACTTTAAGGCCTTTCGTTCGGTGGTGGACGCCCTGGCCCCCGGGGAGAGCACGCGCCTGGTGGATATTATCTATACCCGCCAGCACCTGCGCCGGGGGCCCCGGATAGTGGTAATTGGTGGAGGCACGGGGCTATCGGTATTGTTGAGGGGCTTGAAACAATATACCAGCAATATTACGGCCATTGTCACCGTGGCCGATGACGGCGGGAGTTCCGGCCGGCTGAGGGGGGAGTTAGGCATGCTTCCCCCGGGGGACATCCGCAACTGCCTGGTGGCCCTGGCGGATAAGGAATCGTTGATGGAGGACCTGCTCCAGTACCGCTTTAAAAGCGGGGACCTGGCCGGCCACAACCTGGGCAACCTGCTCCTGGCGGCGCTGAACCACGTGGCCGGGGGGTTTCATGAAGCCGTGCAGGCCTTGAGCAAGGTTCTGGCCATCAGGGGGCAGGTATTGCCCGTTACCCTGCAAAATGTGGTTCTGGGGGCGGAACTATCCGACGGCACGCTGGTATACGGGGAATCTTCCATTCCCCAGTGCAGGAAGCCCATTAAACGGGTCTTCCTGGTGCCCGGGGATTGCTATCCCCTGCCCGAGGCGCTGCAGGCCATTGCGGAGGCGGATGCGGTGGTCCTGGGGCCGGGGAGCCTTTATACCAGCATCCTGCCCAACCTTCTGGTGCGGGGAATTCCGGAGGCCATTGCCCGCACCCGGGCCGTGCGCGTTTATGTCTGCAACGTGATGACCCAGCCCGGAGAAACCGACGGTTACGCCGCCAGCGACCATCTCCAGGCCATCTTTACCCACGCCGGTCCCATTGTGGATTACGTGGTGGTCAACCAGGGCGGCATACCGTCCCGGTTAAAGGCGCGCTACCGCCGGGAGGGAGCAGTGCCGGTGGTGGTGGATGGGGATAAGCTGCGGCAGATGGGGGTGAAGGTAATTGGTGCCAACCTGGTGCACGAAAGCAACGTGGTCCGCCATCACCCCGATAAACTGGCCCGCCTGATCCTGGAGCTGGCCCTCCTGGAGCGGAAAGCGGGAGAACCCTTCGGGTCGTTCAACGGCTCTTTAAACGGCAGCCTGCGTTCGGGGCGCATGTGACCCGGTTAGTGTGTCGGCCAGCCTTCCGTAGCCAACGGGGGGCTTTTTTGTCGAATGGCAGTTGTCAGGGCCAAAGGCGGGTGTTAAGATCTTGTTAGGACACGGTTGGGTGCTGTCGCAAAGCCCACCGGGGGCGATTACCCCTTACTCCCGGGCTTTGCGGCAGTCAATGTTGGGGAAAGTGAATATGCAGTGAACCCGGTTGGATGCGGTGCTGTCCTCGCTCACTCCAGTGCTTCGCGCCGACAGCACCGCGGCTCGCTTCGGACCGGCTCTGGCTCTCTGCGGATTGCCCGTGACTAATTACGTTTCGTTGTAAGCTCTTAACTAATGTGTTTCAAAACTTTTCTTTCGATTAGTTGATCTTGCGTCCTCGAGAACCGAGCCGGCTGCCTCGCTTCACCGGGTGCTGTTACCGGCGCTTCGCAAGTCGTTCGCTCCGGACAGCACCGCATCCCTGTTATAGCGGTTTTACTGATTATTTACAGGAAAAGGATCTGGAGGGCTGGATGAGCGCGAGAATTTTGATCGTCATCGTGACGCTGCCGCTGCTTTTACTGCTGGTTCTGGCCGGCGCCCGGCACGCGGCCGATTCCCTGGCCCAGAGCCTGGCTCCCCCCCTCCCGCCGCCTGAGCGGGGAGAGATGGAGATACCCATTCTGATGTACCACAAGGTAAACCCCGATCCCCGTATGGGAGGTCTGGGTCTGCGGGTGCCCCCGGAAAAATTCGCCCGGCAAATGGAATACCTGGCCGGCCAGGGGTTTCACACCGTTTCCCTCATCGACGTGGTGGATCACCTGCAGTGGGGGAAACCCCTGCCGCCCCGGCCGGTGGTGATTACTTTTGACGACGGCTACCTTGACAATTATACTTATGCCTTTCCCATTTTAAAAAAGTATGGTTTTACCGCTACCGTTTTTGTGGTGGCCCATACGGTGGGCAAGACAAATACCTTCGATGCTGGAAGACAGCCGGTAAATAAAATGGCCGGCTGGCGGGAGCTTAAGGAGATGGCCGATTACGGCATAACCATTGGTGCCCATACCCTGGATCACCCCAGGTTGACCCAGCTTTCTTTGGAGGAAGCCCGGCGCCAGATTAAAGAAAGCAAGATCCTCCTGGAAGCGGAGCTGGGGCGGCCGGTAGAGGTTTTCAGCTATCCTTACGGCAAGTACAACCGGGAGCTGGCCCGGGTGGTGAGGGAAAGCGGGTACCGGGCTGCCGTTACGACCGAGCAGGGCCTGGCAGGCCCCGGGGATGACCCCTTTACCCTGAAACGGGTGCGTGTCATGGGTAGCTACGACCTGCAGAAGTTCATTACGGAACTGGTGAAGCATTATTATCCCCCCTCACCAGTTGAGAAGTGAGAGGTGGGAAGTGGGAATTGGGATTAAGAAGGAATTCGGCTAAAGCCGAATTCCGACCTTAAAATCTCACCTCACAAATCTCACCTCACGCCTCTCAAATAGCTCCGTTGTGGTATAATATCTTCAAGGTGAGCTTAAATGTCCTTTTCTACCCTGACGAAAAATGAACTGGCCCGGGTGGTGGGGAAGGAAAAATGCTGCAGGCTGGCCGAACTGGCCGCCCTGGTGAAAATGGACGGCAGCCTGTCCATTGGCGCCGGGCCGAAGACTGCACTGACCATAAGCACGGAAAATGCAGCCGTTGCCCGGAAAATTTTTTCTCTTTTCAAAGAAATCTTTGGTGTGTATACCGAAGTCCTGGTGCAGCGCAAGAACCGGTTGCGCAAAAAGAACCTCTACCAGGTGCGGGTCTCCCCCCCGTCCGGGATGGCCGATATTTTGCGCCGCCTGGGTATGGCGGATGCCCGGGGCCAGTTGACCGAGGGTATTCCCAGGGAGCTGGTGCGCCGGGAATGCTGCCGCCGGGCCTACCTGCGGGGAGCCTTCCTGGGAGGAGGGTCGGTGAACAACCCCGAGGGCACCTATCATCTGGAGATCATCACGGGAAACGCCGAGCTGGCCCGGGCGCTCGGCCGGCTGATGCAGGAATTTGGCCTGGAGGCTCGGGTGAGCGCCCGTAAAAACTGGCATGTGGTTTATTTAAAGGACAGCGACCAAATTGTAGCCCTGCTGAATATTATGGGAGCCCATACGGCCCTGCTGAATTTTGAAAACGTACGCATATACAAGGACATGCGCAACCAGGTGAACCGCCTGGTGAACTGTGAAACGGCCAATCTGAATAAAGTGGTGGATGCGGCCCTGCGCCAGGTGGAGAATATTCGTTTCATTGCCGCCACCATGGGGCTGGAAAAGCTTCCGCCGGCTTTGCGGCAGGTAGCCGAGGTTCGCCTGCAGTATCCCGACGCAAGTTTGCGGGAACTGGGGGAAATGCTCGAGCCCCGGGTGGGGAAGTCCGGCGTAAACCACCGGCTGCGCAGGCTGGATGATATTGCCAAAAAGCTTCGCGAACCTTCGTGCGAGGCTCCCGCCGAAAAAGGGTAGGGTACGTCGCCGGGTGCTGCCGGCGCATAATAAAGTACGCGGGGGACGGCCCCAGCATGGTGGGGAATGAAACAATTACCGCCCAAATATGCTGGTATCGGGCAATAGGCGGCAGGAGAACCCCCCGGCTTTAGAGAATAAATATTGCTTGGAGAATTAATTAATCTTCAGAGAATTAATTAACATTATTAATGGCGGAGCTTTGGAGGAGTGAAGGCCCATGCGCCTGGGTTACGGACTTAACGTGGAACAAACACAAAAGTTAATCATGACTCCCGAGCTGCGTCAGGCCATAACCGTGCTGCAGCTGTCTTCCCTGGAGCTTTCCCTGTATATAGAACAACAGCTGCAGGAGAATCCTCTTCTGGAGTTGCGGGAAGAAGAAGCGGACGGGAACGGGGAAGAAGGAGAATTTGAGTGGGAGCTTGAGGGGGAGGAAGAAAAGAGAGAATATGACCTGGACTGGGAGGAGTATTTCCAGGATTCCAGCGATCTGGGCTTTCCCCGGGTGGAGCGGGATCCCGAGCCCCCCGCCCACAATTATGAAAGTTTCCTTTCCCAGGCGCCTACCCTGATGGAACACCTGATGTTCCAGCTGTATTTAAGCAAGTGCAGCCCCGAAGCGCGGGCTATCGGTGAATACCTGATCGGCAATATTGATGAACACGGCTACCTCCAGACCAGTGTGGAGGAGGCGGCCAAACAACTGGCCGTACATCCCCGGGCCGTGGAAGAGACGCTGGAACTAATCCAGACCTTTGACCCGCCGGGGGTAGGTGCCCGCACCCTGCAGGAATGCCTGCTGATTCAAGTCAACCAGTTGGGTATTAAAGATCCGCTGCTGGAACGGATCATCCGCTATCATCTGATGGATCTGGCCAGGGGCAAGTTTAACCGCCTGGCCCAGCAGTTAAATGTTCCCGTGCAGGAAATCCAGCGGGTGGCTGATATTTTAAAAACCCTGGACCCGAAACCCGGCCGCAACTTTTCCACTCCCCATGACGTGCGCTATGTGGTACCGGATATAGTGGTGGAAAAAGTGGGAGATGACTATATCATCCTCATCAACGATGTGTCCGTGCCCCGCCTTACCATCAATCCCGCCTACCGTGCGGTGCTCAGCCAGCAGGAAAACTATGATTCCCGCACCCGCCGGTTTGTGGAAAGCAAGCTCAATGCGGCGGCCTGGTTGATCCGCAGCATTGAACAGCGGCGCTTGACCCTCTATAAGGTGGCCAGCTGTGTAGTACAGCTGCAGCGTGATTTTCTGGACCACGGGGTGAAATATTTAAAACCCCTTAATTTGAAGCAGGTGGCTGAAATGGTCGGCCTGCATGAATCTACCGTGAGCCGGGCCACTTCCAACAAGTATATCCAGACCCCCCAGGGGGTATTTGAAATGAAATATTTCTTCCCCACGGGAATTAACAGCGATGGCGGGAACCTGACCTCTGCCGAAAGCATTAAGAAGATGCTCCAGGAAATTGTGGCGGCGGAGGATCCCAAAGAGCCTTTAAATGACCAGAAGATTGTGGAAATTTTATATAAACAAGGAATTCGCATCTCCCGGCGCACCGTGGCTAAATACCGGGGTGAACTGGGTATTCCTCCCGTCCAGCAGAGGAAGCGCTACTAGTCTCTTGCCAGGCCATTCCGCGGGACGGTCACTTTTCCAGGACGACCGCCCGCGTGTATCTGGAAGACCTTAAACGTGGGTAACTTTCCACCCGGGTACCGGTTTTGTTACCGGTACCCAATTTTTTATTTCAATTAACCAGAAAAAGGAGGAACTATTTGACTGGATGGCGAATAAGAATGTCATAATTCAAATAAATTTTACTAAATGAGGTATACTATTGAAAGGAGCGAGAGGGAATAATGACGGTAAAAATAGGGATTAATGGTTTCGGCCGGATAGGGAGAAATGTTCTGCGGGCATCGCTCCGGCATCCCGAGATCCAGGTGGTGGCCGTAAACCACAAGTCCCGGCGGCTTCCGGTGAATGGAAACTACGCCCGCACCCTTGCCCACGCTTTGAAATACGACTCGGTACACGGCCGGCTGGATGCCGATGTGCAGGCCGATGAGCGCTCCCTGGTGGTAAACGGCCGGGAGATCGTGGTCCTGGCCGAGGCAAATCCCGCCAGCATCCCCTGGGGCGAACTGGGGGTGGATGTGGTGGTGGAGTCCACCGGCAGGTTCAAAACGGCGGAAGATGCCTCCGTGCACCTTACCAGCGGGGCCAAAAAGGTGGTGATCAGCGCTCCGGCCAAGGGCGACATCCTCACGGTGGTTATGGGCGTCAATGAGGAACTGTATGATCCCGCCGTACATCACGTGGTTTCCAACGCCTCCTGCACCACCAACTGCCTGGCGCCGGTGGCCAAAGTACTGGATGAGCAATTCGGCATAGTCAAGGGTCTCATGACCACCGTCCATGCCTATACCAACGACCAGCAGATCCTGGATATGCCCCACCGGGACCTGCGCCGGGGCCGGGCCGCAGGCATGAGCATTATTCCCACTACCACCGGTGCGGCCAGGGCAGTGGAGCTGGTGCTCCCGCAGTTGAAAGGCAGGCTGAACGGTATGGCCATGCGGGTGCCTACGCCCAATGTCAGCGTGGTGGATTTTGTGGCCCAGCTGCGCCGGCCCGTTACGGTGGAGGAGGTCAACGGGGCCCTGAAGGATGCTTCCGAGGGTGAGCTCAGGGGGATCCTGGCCTACAGCGACCTGCCTTTAGTATCGGTGGATTACTGCGGGGATCCCCACTCGGCCATTGTGGACGGCCCATCGACCATGATCATTGGTGAGGACATGGTTAAAGTGGTGGCCTGGTACGACAATGAATGGGGTTATTCCAACCGCATCCTGGACTTAATTTTATACATGGCCAAAAGAGGATTTTAGTAAAACATGTCAAAGAGTATAATTAGGCAGGCATTTCCGGCGGGCCCCTGACGCGGTGCCCGCCGGAACAGATAATGGGCAAGACCAAAAGATGAAAAGGGCGGCAGTCCTTCCGCGGCTTTTTCACCAGGGGGGAAGAGTACCGCCCGAATATTATGTTACAATTTCCATTAGGGAGGTATATGCGTGATCAAGACCATCCGGGACATGGAAGTGACCGGTAAGCGGGTACTGGTACGGGTAGATTTTAACGTACCCCTGGACCAGGAGGGTAATGTTGCCGATGACACCCGGATCCGGGCGGCACTACCGACCATACAGTACCTGATTGACAGGCAGGCCAGGGTAATCCTGGCCTCCCATTTGGGGCGTCCCAAGGGCAAAGTGGACGACCGCTATCGCCTGGACCCGGTGGCCCGGCGTCTCTCCCAGCTGCTGGGCAGGCCGGTGGTCAAAGTGGACGATTGTGTCGGGGATGAACCCAAAAAGGCCATTGCCGGGATGCGGCCCGGCGATGTGGTGCTGCTGGAAAATGTGCGTTTTTACCCCGGAGAGGAAAAAAACGATGAAAAGTTTGCCCGGCAGCTGGCCGAACTGGCCGACGTTTATGTGAACGATGCCTTTGGCACCGCCCACCGGGCCCACGCCTCCACCGAGGGGGTGGCCCACTTTTTGCCCGCCGCGGCCGGGTTCTTGATGGAAAAGGAAATTACCGTGCTGAACCAGGCCCTGTCCAATCCCACCCGTCCCTTTGTGGCCATCCTGGGTGGGGCCAAGGTTTCCGATAAGATTGGGGTGATTGAAAACCTCCTGGGCAAGGTGGACGCCCTGCTCATTGGCGGGGGCATGGCCAATACCTTCCTGGCCGCCCGGGGATTCTCCCTGGGCAAGTCGCTGCTGGAAGCGGACCGGGTGGCCCTGGCCCGGGATTTAATGGCCCGGGCGGAAAAGGCGGGCGTCAAACTGGTGTTGCCCGCGGACCTGGTGGTTGCCGAGGCGGCCCGCCCGGAAGCGGAACCCAGGGTGGTAGCGGTGGATGCCGTGCCGGAAGAGTGGATGGCCCTGGACATCGGCCCGAAAACGGTAGAGTCCTTTGCCGCCGAAGTGCGGGATGCCGGTACCGTCATCTGGAACGGCCCAATGGGTGTCTTTGAGATGGCCCCCTTTGCCGCGGGCACCTTTGGCCTGGCAAAGGCGCTGGCCGGGAGCAAAGCCACCACCATCGTGGGCGGGGGAGATACAGCGGCGGCGGTGGAAAAGGCCGGGGTGGCCGACAGGATGTCCCATATCTCCACCGGCGGCGGCGCCTCCCTGGAGTTTCTGGAAGGGAAGGTCCTGCCCGGCGTGGCCGTGTTAATGGACACGGGGAAGTGAGGGAGAGATAAACATGCGTATACCCCTTCTGGCGGGTAACTGGAAAATGTATAAAACTGTCACCGAAGCGGTAGAATTCGTGCGGGGGCTAAAAGAGGCCCTGGCCGGCGTCCGGGGGGTGGAGGTAGCCGTTTGTCCCCCCTTTACCGCCCTGCACGCCGTGGCCCGGGAACTGGAGGGCAGCAGCATCGCCCTGGGTGCCCAGAATATGTACCGGGCCGAAGAAGGAGCCTATACGGGGGAAATTTCCCCGGTCATGTTGAAGGAAGTCGGCTGCCGCTACGTGATCCTGGGCCACTCGGAACGGCGGCAGTATTTCGGCGAAAGTGATGAAGATGTTAACGCCAAGGTAAAAGCGGCCCTTAAACACGGGCTCGTCCCCATTGTTTGCGTGGGCGAACGCCTGGAGGAAAGGGAAGCGGGACATACGGAAATGGTTGTCGGTGCCCAGGTGCGCCGCTCACTGGCCGGCCTTTCCAGCACCGAGCTGGCCGGCCTGGTGGTGGCCTACGAGCCGGTGTGGGCCATCGGCACCGGCCGTACGGCCTCGCCGGAAGACGCCCAGCAGGTGAACGCCTTTATCCGCCGCCTGCTGGCCGAGATGGGCGGCCGGGAGGCGGCCCGGCAGGTGCGCATCCAGTACGGCGGCAGTGTCAAGCCGGAAAATGCCGCCGAACTGCTGGGGCAGCCCGATATAGACGGCGCCCTGGTGGGCGGCGCCAGCCTGAAGGTGGACAGCTTTGCCGCCATTGTCCGGGCGGCGCTGCGGGAATAGATCGCCAAACGGCGCTTTTGTTGCAAAACAAAGCAGGCCAACTATTTTCGACATCCTGGAGGTTTCTGATGGAAATAAAGCATATCCCCATGGTCCTGGTCATTTTGGACGGCTGGGGCCTGAGGGATGAACAAAAAGGAAATGCCATTGCCCGGGCCAGAACACCCAATATGGATCGCTTTTGGACCACCTATCCCCACACCACCCTGGGAACATCGGGGGAGGATGTGGGTCTGCCCGACGGCCAGATGGGCAACTCGGAGGTGGGGCACCTCAATATCGGGGCCGGGCGCATTGTCTACCAGGAGCTGACCCGCATTACCCGGGCCATCAGGGACGGCAGCTTTTTTACCAATGAAGCCCTTGTGGCGGCCGTGGAGCATGTCCGGGCCAACCACGGGGCCCTGCATTTGATGGGCCTTTTGTCCGACGGCGGCGTGCACAGCCATATCACCCACCTCTTTGCCCTGCTGGAACTGGCCAGGAGGCATAATTTGCCGCGGGTGTACGTACACTGTTTCCTGGACGGGCGGGACGTTCCCCCCGACAATGCGGGGGAATACATCCGGCAGCTGGAAGAAAAGTGCCGGGAACTGGGTACGGGCACGATTGCCACGGTCATGGGGCGCTACTACGCCATGGACCGGGACCGCCGCTGGGACCGTACCAGAAGGGCATATGAGGCCATGGTTCTGGGGGAAGGGTTAAAGGCGCCTTCCGCCATGCAGGCCCTGGAAGAATCCTACCGGCGTGGGGAGACCGATGAGTTTGTACAGCCTACGGTAATTACCGGGAGAGGTGCTCCCGTGGCGGTGGTCAAAGACGGCGATGCGGTGATCTTTTACAATTTCCGCCCCGACCGGGCCAGGCAGATCACCCGGGCCTTTGTGGACGAGGATTTTGCCGGCTTTGAGCGCCCGGCAAACCGCCCGCGGGTGCATTTTACCTGCATGACCCTTTACGATAAAACCATAAACGCCCCGGTGGCCTTCAAGCCCCACCATCCTACCAACACCCTGGGGGAAGTGATCAGCCGCCTGGGGCTCAGACAGCTGCGCCTGGCCGAAACGGAAAAATACGCCCACGTCACCTTTTTCTTCAACGGGGGAGTGGAAACGCCCTATCCCGGGGAAGACCGCATTTTAATTCCCTCTCCCAAAGTGGCTACCTACGACCAGAAACCGGAAATGAGCGCCCCGGAGGTTACGGACGCCTTCCTGGAACAGCTGGCTGCGGATAAGTACCAGGTAATCATCATGAATTATGCCAATGCGGATATGGTGGGCCATACTGGCGACATGGCTGCGGCGGTCAAGGCCATTGAAACCGTAGACCAGTGCCTGGGGAAGGTGGTGGGGGCCGTGCTGGAAAAGCGCGGTACGGTCATTATTACCGCCGATCACGGCAATGCCGATGAAATGCTGGATCCCAACGGGCACCCCCATACCGCCCATACCACCAACCGGGCCCCATTTATACTGATCGGGGAGGATCTCGGGCAAGTAAAACTCCGTCCGGGGGGCATTCTGGCGGATATTGCCCCGACCATGCTGGACCTGATGGGGATTCCCAGGCCGCCGGAAATGACCGGCGAGTCGTTAATTATAGAATACAAACGAGGAGGAAGAGATTCATGAGCACAACCATAGTTGACGTATACGCCAGGGAAATTCTCGATTCCCGGGGCAACCCCACCGTGGAGGTGGACGTGCTGCTGGAAGACGGCACCCTGGGACGGGCGGCCGTTCCTTCCGGGGCCTCTACCGGTGCCCACGAAGCGGTGGAACTGAGGGATGGCGACCCGTCCCGTTACCTGGGCAAGGGCGTGCAAAAGGCCGTAAACAACGTAATTGAAAAAATCGCCCCCGAGATCATCGGCTTTGACGCCACGGATCAGGTGGGCCTGGACATGACCCTCATCGAGCTGGACGGCACGCCCAACAAGAGCAATCTGGGCGCCAACGCCGTCCTGGGTGTTTCCCTGGCTGTGGCCAGGGCGGCGGCCCAGTCGGTAGGACTGCCCCTCTATCAATACCTCGGCGGAGTCAATGCCCGGCGGCTGCCCGTACCGATGATGAACATTTTAAACGGGGGCAAACATGCCGATAACAACGTGGACATCCAGGAATTCATGATCATGCCCGTGGGGGCCCCCAGCTTTGCCGAGGCCCTGCGGATGGGGGCCGAGGTCTTCCACAACCTGAAAAAGGTGCTCAAGAAAAAGGGCCTGAATACCGCCGTGGGTGATGAAGGCGGCTTTGCGCCCAACCTCAGTTCCAATGAAGAGGCCTGCGCGGTAATTATAGAGGCCATCGAGGCCGCCGGCTACCGCCCGGGGGAAGATGTGGCCCTGGCCATCGATGCCGCAGCCACGGAGTTCTTCAAGGACGGCCGTTACATGCTGGAAGGGAAGACCTTCACCCCGGAGGATTTAATCGACTTTTATGCCTCCCTGGTAGAGCGCTATCCCATCCTTTCCATTGAGGACGGCCTGGCCGAGGACGATTGGGAGAACTGGCCGAAGCTCACCGCCCGCCTGGGTGACAGGGTGCAGCTGGTGGGGGACGACCTTTACGTTACCAACACGGAAAGGCTGCAGAAGGGAATTGAACTGCGGGCCAGCAATTCCATTTTGATCAAGGTGAACCAGATCGGCACCCTCACCGAGACCCTGGAAGCCATTGAAATGGCTCGCCGGGCCGGGTTTACCGCGGTGGTCAGTCACCGTTCCGGTGAAACGGAAGATGCCACCATTGCCGACCTGGTGGTGGCCACCAGTACCGGCCTGATTAAAACCGGGGCGCCTTCCCGTACCGACCGGGTGGCCAAGTACAACCAGCTGCTGCGCATAGAGGAAGAACTGGGAGATACCGCTATTTATCCTGGCCGGAACATTTTGAGAAGTGGGATGTGGGAAGTTAGAAGTGGGATTTAAGAAGGAATTCGGCTTAAGCCGAGAGCCAATTGCGATGTTCGGAAGTAGAGATGAATAGGCCGTTTTAGGGCAGTGGCAAAAATATTTTACCCCGGCACG
>NZ_RBWE01000001.1:358794-366776 GCF_003627965.1 Desulfofundulus salinus
ATGCCTTGGAAAACGTCCATGTCTGGTATGGGCGTTAGCCTCCCAGAGGGCAAAAATGTTTACAACGCAAATAGCTCGCCGAATTCCGACCTTGAAATCTCACCTCCCACATCTCGCCTCACGTCTTTCAAATATCCCGCATGTATAATTGTCAATTATTATTGTTCTGTGCTATAATAACAACGAATGGAAGAGGAGGTGCAAGCGGGTGCTAAAAGGCGTTTTAATAGCCTTTCACGTGCTTTTAAGCATTGCTCTCATTGCAACGGTGCTTTTGCAGTCGGGAAGAAGTGCCGGGCTCTCCGGGGCCATTGCCGGAGGAGCAGAGGTTTTGTTTGGTAAAAAGAAAGGATTGGACGAATTTTTCAGCAAACTAACTACGGTAGTGGCGGTGTTATTTGCCATTACATCACTTGTTTTGGGCTTATGGATATAAGCCCATTGTCTTATTCTCTGGCAGGCTGCCGGCCACCAGCCAAAAGACTTATATAAAGAAAGGTGCGCGGCGCCTGTTACCGGGAAGGGGGAGGTGATTCGGGAGGGGGAGGTTAGGTATTTTTTTTGACAAGTTTTTTTTAAAAATTAACCATGGGGGGGAATATTCTTGGAACAGTCTTGGGTAACCTATTCCGGGATAGTGGCTGCCATTATTGGTATCCTGTTTGCAGGTTATCTGGCCTCATGGGTACTTAGTCGTCCAGCCGGTTCCCAGCGCATGCAGGAAATTTCGGCGGCCATCCAGGAAGGGGCTATGGCCTATCTCAACCGGCAGTATAAGACCATAGCCCTGGTTGGTGTCATAGTAGCTCTGATTATTCTGTTCGGCCTTAACTACTGGACAGCTGTTGGCTTTGTCATTGGGGCCGTTTTCTCCGGTTTGTGCGGCTACATCGGCATGTACGTGACCACCCGGGGCAATACCCGTGTGGCGGAAGCGGCCAAGTCCGGCATCGGCTATGCCCTCCAGGTGGCTTTCCGGGGCGGTGCCGTGACGGGTATGATGTGCGTGAGCCTGGCCCTTTTGGGCGTATCAGCCATGTACGTCATTTTTAAGGACCCGGTGGCGCTGGTGGGCCTGGGCTTTGGCGGTTCGCTGATCAGCGTGTTTGCCCGTCTGGGCGGCGGCATTTACACCAAGAGTGCCGACGTCGGCGCCGACCTGGTGGGTAAGGTGGAAGCCGGGATTCCCGAAGACGACCCCCGGAACCCGGCGGTTATTGCCGACAACGTGGGTGACAACGTCGGTGACTGTGCCGGTATGGCGGCCGACCTCTTCGAGACCTATGCCGTGACTGCCGTTGGTGCCATGCTCCTCGGTTTCCTGATCTTCAAGGATCAGCCCCAGTTTGTCATTTATCCCATGGTTCTGGGAGCCGTAGCAATCATCGCCTCCATTATCGGTACCTTCTTTGTCCGGATGGGCGGCGGCACCAATATCATGGGCGCCCTGTACAAGGGGCTCTGGGCTTCCGCCATCCTGTCCCTGATTGGCTTCTGGTTTGTCACCGGTGCCGTGTTAGGCTCCACCGTCTTCTTCTGGCCCGCCCTCATTGGGGTGATCGTCACCGTGGCCATTGTGTACATTACCGACTATTATACGTCCAAGAGTTTCCGCCCGGTGAAGTCCATCGCTGAAGCTTCCCAGTCCGGTCACGCCACCAACATCATCACCGGTATTTCGGTGGCCATGGAGTCCGGCGTCCTTCCCGCTCTGGTGATTGTGGCCGGTATTCTGATCTCCTACCTGATCGGTGGCGGCGGGGCGGAAGGTCTCTATGCCATCGGTATTGCTTCCATGGCCATGCTTTCCATGACCGGTATCATCGTGGCCATTGACTCCTACGGGCCCATTACCGATAACGCCGGCGGTATTGCCGAAATGGCCGAGCTGCCCGAAGAAGTGCGCAACATCACCGACCCGCTGGATGCCGTGGGCAACACCACCAAGGCGGTGACCAAGGGTTACGCCATCGGTTCTGCCGGTCTGGCGGCCATCGTGCTCTTTGCCGACTACACCCACCACCTGGCGGACTACGTGCCCGAGCACCTGCTCACCTTCTCCATCAACAACCCGTGGGTGCTGGCCGGCCTGTTTATCGGCGCCGCTTTGCCCTACCTGTTCTCCTCCCTGGCCATCGGTGCCGTGGGCCGGGCGGCCTACGAAGTGGTCAACGAGGTGCGGCGGCAGTTCCGGGAAATTAAGGGCATTATGGAAGGTACGGCCAAGCCCGAGTACGGCCGTTGCGTGGATATCGTCACCCGTCGTGCCCTGAAGGAAATGATCCTGCCCGGACTGATTCCCGTTCTCTCTCCCGTGATCGTGGGCCTGCTCCTGGGACGGGACGCCCTGGGCGGCATGCTGATGGGCACCATCATCAGCGGTCTCTTCCTGGCCATCTTCCAGACCTCCGGCGGCGGTGCCTGGGACAACGCCAAGAAGTACATTGAAGAAGGCATGTACGGCGGCAAGGGTACTCCCACCCACGCCGCGGCGGTAACGGGCGACACCGTCGGAGACCCGCTAAAGGATACGGCGGGACCGGCCATCAACCCGATGATCAAGATCGTGAACATCGTGGCGCTGCTGATCATCCCGTTGATTGCCAATATCGCCCGCTAGGATCAAAACTGGCAATAAAAATGCCCCTGCCGGTCCGGCAGGGGCATTTCTTAAAGATCGCGGCAGAGGTGCCCTCCGTTTGCGTTCAACACCGCATCAACCGAGCAACCCCTGGATGGAAAGGCGGCGCCACACGCCTTTGCCGGTGATGTCGATACTCACCCCATCCGGGGCTACCCTGGCATTTTTCGGGAGAAACACCTTGAGGCCGTTGGCTTCGGTCTGGTGGAACCTTTCCACGTCGGCAGGTGAGCCTGCATACACGGCAGGCTCATAGGTCGCGCCTCCTCACCCGCCGCAGAGTTCCATGACCAGGGTGATGGTATCGGTTTGTTGCAGTATATAGTCCCTGGCCTCGTCGGAAACATGTACCTGAACCACAAAAACCACACTCCTTTCGAGCGCTTTGTTAAGTAAACTTTCGAAAGACCTGCATGAATTCAGCCATTATGTCTTTAAGTTCCTTGCCTCCCGTCAGGCCCTCCATGATCTCGTCGGCCAGGTGGCAGGCCAGGGTGGTCATGGCCACCTGGCTGATGGCTGCTTTAATGGCCGCCAGCTGGATGACCACTTCGCCGCAGCTGCGCTGGTCCTGAATCATCCTGGACACTCCCCGCACCTGCCCCTCGATGCGCTTTAGCCGGGCCAGCAATTCCTCCTGCACTTCCTGCCGGTAAACCGGGTCTTTTTTCATGAAGCCTGCTCCTTTCCCGGAAGGTTATATCACAACTCCAAAGCCCCCATACCCCGTATGGTATATAAAAGTTTACTATTAATCCTGCAGTTTGTCAAGAGCAAATCCCTAATTAATGTGTATTGACAATCTTAAAGGACGCGGGTAATATTATATATGCGATACCCCTACGGGTATACGTAGGGGTATAAAAGTTTTTTCAGTAGCCGGCAATCTTATAGATGGTCCAGAATGGAGGGATCGCCATGCTCAAGGAAAAACAGAAACAGCGCAAACTAAGGCAAAGCTTAACCTGGGTGGGCCTGCCCCTGGTGGCCGTGCTGGGATGGTTCTACCCCTGGCTGGGCTTCTTGCTCCTCGGGTGTATGGTCGGGGCAGTGGGGGTGGCAGCCTTCCGGGGACGGGCCTGGTGCGACTGGATGTGTCCCCGGGGAGCCTTTTTCGATCTCTTTGTGCGGCCTCTGTCCCGGAAGAAAGCCATCCCTGCTTTTTTCCGCAGTCGAACGGTGCGGGTATTCATGCTGGGCTTAATTTTCACCATGATCGGCGTGCAGTGGTACCTGGCCGGGGGAGATGTAGCGGCCATGGGACTGGCTCTGGTGCGTATACTTACTGTCACCACCGTGGTCGGAATTATCCTGGGATTGCTTATTCATCCCCGGATTTGGTGTCACATCTGCCCCATGGGCACCCTGGGCCACTGGCTCTCCAGGGGCAAGGAACCCCTCTCCATCAGCCGGACCTGCACCGGCTGCCGGGCCTGCGCCCGGGCCTGCCCCATGCAGCTGAAACCCTATGAGTACCGGCTGGACGGAACTATGGGGGATAATGACTGTATCAAATGCGGCTCCTGCGTGGCCGCCTGCCCCCGCTGCGCCCTGTCCTTCAGCTCCGGTCACGGGGAAAAGGAAGCCGGCCTGGCAGCCTGACCCCATCCGGTTCTGCTGAAGGTCAGCGTTAAAAATGGCCGGCGACAGCCGGCCATTTGCCTTGAGAAGGGGTTGTTTTCAGAATCCCTGTGCCTTTTTGAGCCGGTGGCGCTCCGCCCAGAGCCGGTCGGCCACCCGGCCCCACTCCCGGGAACGGCCGTCCAGGCAGGCGGCAATGGTGCCCTCCAGGACGGTGTCCGCCCCTTCGTGGGTCGGGCGGGCGCCGGATTCTTTAACGATATCTCGCAGGGCCTGCGGTACATCAATGATCGGGCAGGGCCGGAGCAGGTTGTCGTGGAAGGGCTGGCGCTTCTGGTAGGCCGCGAACAGGGGCGAGCGCAGTACCTCGATCAAGCTCTTTTCATTGATGTTGTCCACGGCAAAGTGGACGAAGGCGCAGGGTTCCACTTCCCCGGCGGCGTTGATGTGAAAGTAGCGCCGTCCCCCGGCAATGCACCCCTCCACCAGTTCGCCGTCGTTCCAGAAGTCGGCAATCTGGATGGGTTTATGGGTGCGGATGTAGGGTATGCGTTCAGCCAGGTAGGCCCTCTGCTCCGGGGTGATCATCAGGTTCACATTGGGGTTGCGGCCGATAGGGATGTAGTGGAAGGTCCAGGCGTAAATGACCCCTTTGTCGATGAGGAAGTCAATAAACTCGTCGCTGGTTACTTCCATCACGTTCTCCCTGGTGATAGTAATGGAAACGCCAAAGGCCGCGCCCCTTTCCCGCAGCAGGTCCATGGCCCGCATTACCCTGTCGAAGGTACCAGGGCCGCGCCGGGCGTCGGTGCGTTCCCGCCATCCTTCCAGGCTGATGGCCGGGGAGAAATTTCCTACCTCGATAATTCTATCGGCCATATTTTCATTGATCAGCGTGCCGTTGGTATAGGCCATAAAGGCCATATCGTTATGTTTGGCCATCAGGTCGAACAGGTGCGGGTAGAGCAGGGGCTCCCCACCTGAAAAGACGATCCAGTAGATGCCCAGCTCTTTGGCCTCGCTGAAGAGGCGGTCCAGCCTCTCCGGGCTCAAGGAGTTCTTGTGGGAATACCTGCCCGCCCAGCAGCCCTCACAGGCCAGGTTGCAGGCGCTGGTGGGGTCCACCAGGATGAAGTTAGGTACGTTCACCCCCAGTGTCCGGGACATGCTCCTCTGCCTGGGAATGCCGAAAATCATGGCGTTCATAAACCAGTTGTATGCCAGACGGTTACGCACGTTGGGATGAAAGTTTTTGGCCAGCTTGATCATGTACTCCCGGATGGCCGGGTTTTCACGGAAAGCTGCGGCTATGGTTTCCACCTGGCGCTTGTGACGGTCTTGAATGGTCAGTAACTTTACCAGGTTTAGCAGACGCGGTAAATTGGTTTCCGGGTTCCTGCTCACATAGGTTAGCACGTTTTGGGACAGGTGTTCGGCCAGGAATTTTTTGGTTCGTGCCAGTTTATTAGTCCCAATGCGCATAACCATCCCCCCTGAAAAAGTTTTTTACATAAAATTTTTAATGAAAAAATGATTAAAGTTAAACCATAGGATTTCCCCCTTCCGCCAAATTATTACCTTAATAAACCTCATAGACCCAAAAGACCCAAAAACATCCCAAAAAATTTACTGTGAACGTTGCAGAGCTTCGTTTAAAAAGCTGGCCAATAATTTGTGCTCTTGATGGCCGCATTGGGAAATGTGATCTTGAAAGCGCTGGATGCAGGAAAGGATCTTGCTGTTTACCGCATCCTTCATGCTTTTGAGCATGGTTCCAATTACCGAGCCGGCAAACAGGCTCAAGACCAGCTCGGGCCTGGGGGCCATCTCGAAGATCTGCTGCAGGAATGCCAGACCCCGGGAATTAATCCCGTAGATATGGGTAATTAAAAGGGCGATGGTATAGGCACAAAAAACCAGCGGCAGCTCTATTTTCATCATTTCCTGCAGCAGCTCGTCTTTGATTTTTTGGGGGTTAAGGTTTTTCATATTATCAAACAGGGCTAACAACCTGCCCCGGACTGCCGGCCAGTCTTCCAGGTCTTCGGGTTTTGCTTCCGGTTGGGGCAGGAGCTTTAAGGCCTTTTCCGTGGGACGGAAAACCACCATGGAACGGCCGGGAGCCTTTTCGGTGCGACTAAGGGTGTACTCGCTGCGCAGCAGTTCTTCCTTTTCCAGCTCTTTAAGGATGTCGTAGGCCGTCCACTTGCTCACGCCCAGGGCCTCGGCCACAGTGGCGTAGTGGACGGGAAGACCGGTCTGGCGGAAGAGGTTGATGATCTTGTCGAGGAACTCTTTGCGCCTCTGGGTAAGGTTCATGGTTGTCACTCCCGGCGGTAAATAGATTCAGTCGGCTCCCAAAAAACCAAAAATTTAATTCCAATTATACTTTCTCCCCATGGCATTGTCAAGATTACTTGACTTACAGAGCTATTTGCGTTGTAAACATTTTTGCCCTCTGGGAGGCTAACGCCCATACCAGACATGGACGTTTTCCAAGGCATTAATACCAGGGCAGCTTCAAAGGTTGAAATCTGACCTTCCAGAACCCGCTGCAAAACCAGCATCCGCTTCAGTTCCGTCTGCGACAGGGTAACCATCTCCTTCATACTGACATTTTCACTGACGGATTTTACCCTGACAATATCACAGACGGATCACACACATAAGATAAACTGATTGGACAAGCAACCTTTTCTATGTTACATTACTTTTGTAGATGTGTTCTGTAGATGTGGCCGAACTGGCTGATTTAGGAAAAGAAATACTCTTTCTTTTTGGTACAAGAAGGTGAGAAGTGGTTATGGTTCGAAAGTACGCCAACAAGGGATTTATCCAGCAACTGGATGGTGCTTACGCCGTCTTAATTCATCCTCTCAACGGCTATCTGGAAGCCGAATATTAAGGAAGAGTATATACTCGAGACTGTCGAACGGATAGTTAGGAGCTATATTCAGGTTGCTCAGAACGAGCGACTGGGTGAAGTTATTAACCGGGTGGGTCTTATGCCATTTCTGAAGGGGGCGCTGGCGTGGAGTAGTGGGGGAATCAAGACGTGCATAGGCGCGCGGTATTGTAAAAATGGTGTTGGTGATGTCCATGCGATGGCGGAGCGCATAATCTCCTCTGGCGATGTACAAGGGAATGTTACTATCAGTGGTTGCGGTAACGCGTGTGTTATGGATAACGGAGCGTATTGTAATGTTGTTATTTTGAGGGACAGGCTGTGGGTGTATAATAAAAATGGCGATATAGACGTTGTTAATGCGGACCATTTGCCTGAGTATCTTAAGAGGAAGAGTATTTTAAAGTAATTGATGAAGAGCACTGGGCTCAAAGGTGACGGGCTTGACGGTGAAGTTCCCACCTTGAGTTTAGCAGAGAGGGAGCGTTGAGATGAGCAGGCTTAAAGTCCTTTTCCATGTTAACGAATCTGACAAATGGCAAAGGGCACTCGTCAACATCACCAACTTTTTGAATGATGTTGGGCAAGGAAATGCTGACATCGAAGTAGTGGCCAACGGTGAGGCGGTTTCTGTTTTCAGAAGCGGGTGCCTGCTGACCGGGGGCAGCGGTCAGTGCTGCGGAACTCCTAGCGGATCGCTGATGGACCAGATGAAGGTAAGCGTCAAACACAACCCACCTTGGCACAATACCCAAGTTTAAGGGATAATCTTCCTCAAAAAATAAGCTCGATGAGGAGGATTTTTTCTTATGACCAAAGCCGAACGGGAAGCGCTATGGGAAACCCGAATAGCCG
>NZ_RBWE01000001.1:366876-367597 GCF_003627965.1 Desulfofundulus salinus
CGGCTATTCGGGTTTCCCATAGCGCTTCCCGTTCGGCTTTGGTCATAAGAAAAAATCCTCCTCATCGAGCTTATTTTTTGAGGAAGATTATCCCTTAAACTTGGGTATTGTGCCAAGGTGGGTTGTGTTTGACGCTTACAATTGTTTATACCGCGGGGGGTGTGTGATTTATTGAAGTAAAGGTCGAACTACGGGGCTACCTTTCCCGCTATGCCCCTCCGGCCGCCGTAAACGGGCGGTTTAGTTTGGAGGTTCTACCTGGCTCTACCGTAAAGAATGTGCTGGAAAAAGTCCATTTATCGGAAAAGTACGTGGGGCTAGTTTTGATTAACGGCCAGAAAGCCAGGATACTGGACCGGTTGCATCAGGACGACACTGTTACCATCTTCCCGGTGGTGGCAGGAGGATAGGCCTGCCGCCGGGGCCACACCCGCCAGGTGCTTAACTTGACAGCATATCGGCAAATATGCAGGATTTAAAAGCAGGAATACCATGACAAGCGGCGTGGTTGCCTTTAACTGCCGGGGTTTTCGGCAACACCATCCAAACTGCTGCCACGGTTTGGATGGTGTTACCTTAATTACCCGGCTGGTGACAGTATCGCATCCCGGCGGGAACCCGGCGGCGACGGCGGCGAAAAAGGGCTGTCAAGCGTCAGTGACTTTGTCAGTGAAATTCGTCAGTGAAAATGTCACTCAGACACATTACTTATCTCATTCAT
>NZ_RBWE01000001.1:367697-385925 GCF_003627965.1 Desulfofundulus salinus
TAATACCAGGGCAGCTTCAAAGGTTGAAATCTGACCTTCCAGAACCCGCTGCAAAACCAGCATCCGCTTCAGTTCCGTCTGCGACAGGGTAACCATCTCCTTCATACTGACATTTTCACTGACGGATTTTACCCTGACAATATCACAGACGGATCACACGGCGGCGAAAAAGGGCTTGACGGGTCAAGGGGGTTATAGTATAATAATCCTTGGCGTTGAGGTTATTCCCCGATAGCTCAACGGTAGAGCATCCGGCTGTTAACCGGAGGGTTGTAGGTTCGAATCCTACTCGGGGAGCCAGTTGAAAGGAAGACATACCCGGTTTATCACGGGTATGTCGTTTTATTTTCGTATCGTTTTATTCCATAAAACCCAAAAAAGCATAAAAAAACGAAAAATAAAGCGCCCGGGGAACCTGTATAATGCTGGCTGGTCATGAATGACAATAACTTGCAAAAAATGGTTCTTCCGGCGCTTGTATTTTTTTATGCGATTGTGTCTATAATAAAGATGAAAGTCAGTCAAGGTCAAGGTCAGGGAGGGTGGTGGTTGTTGTCGAACATCTCAGACCTTATTGAACGCTATTTAAAGGAACTGCTGGCCGCCAGCGCCCGCGGGATGATCGAGATCCGGCGCAATGAACTGGCCGAACAGTTTAATTGTGTCCCCTCCCAGATTAATTATGTCCTGGCCACCCGTTTTACCATTGAACACGGTTTTCTGGTGGAAAGCCGGCGGGGAGGCGGGGGATACGTGCGCATCGTGCGGTTGCCCCGGGATGAAAAGCTGGAATCCATCAGCGAGCTGTTAAGCCTTGTAGGTAAGGAGATATCCCAGCGGCGCGCCCAGGGCATCATCGAGCGGCTTTGGGAGGAAAAACTGATCACCGACCGCGAGTACCGGATGATGCGGGCGGCCGTTGACCGGGAAGTGCTGCGCGTGGGTTTACCGGCCCGGGATCAATTGCGGGCCTTGATCTTACGCGCCATGATCCTGAGTTTGTTGGGTAAAAAGGGTGAATAAAACAGGCAATCGGGGAATACTTCTGCCGATGCCAGCCAACAGGAGGGATAAAGAAAATGGAATGCGAACGTTGCCACCAGAGACCGGCTACGGTCCACCTGACGGAAATCATCAACAATGAAAAGCGGACCATGCGCCTGTGCGAGCAGTGTGCCCGGGAGTTGCAGGCCCAGGCCATGGGCTTTTTCCCTCAGATAAACCTGCATAATTTCCTGGCCGGGCTGTTGCACAACGAGTTTGGCTTCCCCACCACCGGCCCCACGGTAGCCCCGGCTGGGGCCCGCTGTGAGGCCTGCGGGCTGACGGAGGCCCAGTTTGCCCGCCAGGGATTGCTGGGATGCGGGGAGTGCTACCGCTATTTTGGTCCCCGGCTCGAGCCCGTGTTCCGGCGGATTCACGGCAATACCTGCCATACGGGCAAGGTGCCTGAGCGTACCGGCGGCAAAGTACGGGTTATTAACCGCCTTGAGCGGTTGAAGGCCCAATTGCGGGAAGCCATCAGCCGGGAAGAGTTCGAGCGGGCGGCCGAATTGCGGGATGCCATCCGGGAACTGGAGAAGGAGCTGCAGGAGGGATAAGGTGATGTCCATCAAAGAAACCGTAAACAATCCCCACAGTCACTGGATGGATGGAACGGGTCCCGAGTCGGATATCGTGATCAGCAGCCGGGTGCGGGTGGCCCGGAACCTGGCCCATTTGCCCTTCCCCCATCTTTTGTCCCGGGAAAAGGCCGAAGATGTAATCCATGCTGTGCAGACGGCAATAGAAAACAGGGTCTTCCGGGAAAAAATGGGGAAAATGGAATTAACACGCATGAACGAATTGACCCCTGTAGAAAGGCAGATACTAGTAGAAAAACACCTGATCAGCCCCGATTTGCTGGAGGATTTTGAGCGCAAGGCGGTGGTGCTGCGGGACGACGAGGTGCTCAGCGTGATGGTCAATGAAGAGGACCACCTGCGTCTCCAGTGCCTTTTACCCGGCCTGCAGCTGAACAGGGCCTGGGAACTGGTCAGCCGCCTTGACGACGGTCTGGAAGCTACTCTGGATTATGCCTTTGACGAGAAGCTGGGCTATCTGACGGCCTGCCCCACCAACGTGGGCACGGGCCTGCGCGCCTCGGTGATGCTGCACCTGCCCGGCCTGGTGATGGTCAATCAGATCAAGGGGGTACTGGGTACCATTACCAAACTGGGGCTGACCGTGCGCGGCCTTTACGGTGAGGGCACCGAGGCCAAGGGCAACCTGTTCCAGGTGTCCAACCAGGTTACCCTGGGACAGGCGGAGGAGGATATTATTGCCAACCTCATTTCGGTGACCCGCCAGCTTCTGGGGCAGGAAAGGGCGGCCCGGGAGGCCCTCTACCGGGAGCGCCGGGAGCAGCTGGAGGACCGGGTAGGGCGGGCTTACGGCCTGTTGAAGCATGCCCGGGTGATGACCTCGGACGAAGCCATGAGCCTGTTTTCCGACCTGCGCCTGGGCATCGATATGGGTATTATCAAAAACATTCCGGCGCCACTGATCATCGAATTGATGGTGCTTACCAGGCCGGCCTACCTGGTGAAGGTCACCGGTAAGGATTTAAGCCCGGTGGAGCGGGATATCTACCGCGCCCAGTTAATCCGCAAAAAGCTATCGGCAGCTCAACAATCTTAAAAAAATAAAACAGGAGGTGTGTGTTACGATGTTATTCGGTCGTTTTACGCAAAGGGCACAAAAAGTGCTGTTTCTTGCTCAAGAAGAAGCCAGAAGGCTTAATTACCCCTATGTAGGGACGGAACACCTGCTGCTCGGGCTGATCCGGGAAGGGGAGGGCGTGGCCGCCAAAACCCTGGCCAGCCTGGGCATTGACGCCGATAAGGTGCGGGCCACGGTGGAGCAGATGGTGGAAAAGGTATCCGGCCCCATGCCGCAGGAGATTCCTTTAACCCCGCGGGCCAAGCGGGTGCTGGAACTGGCTGTGGATGAGGCCCGGCGCATGGGCCACAACTACGTGGGGACGGAGCACCTTCTCCTGGGGTTGATCCGGGAAGGTGAGGGTGTGGCTGCCCGGGCCCTGGCTTCCCTGGGGGCGGATCTTAACAAGGTACGCAGTGTGATTATGCAGATGCTCGGCGGCGCGGCAGGGGGGCCCGTTCCGGGACAGCCGGGTACGGCCAGACCCCAGGCCTCCAGCACCCCCACCCTGGACCAGTTCGGCCGGGATCTCACGGCCCTGGCCCGGGATGACAAGCTGGATCCCGTGGTGGGCCGGGAGAAGGAGATTGAGCGGGTCATCCAGATCTTGAGCCGGCGCACCAAGAACAACCCGGTGCTTATCGGTGAGCCGGGGGTGGGAAAAACCGCCATCGCTGAAGGACTGGCTCAAAGGATTGTGCAGGGGAACGTGCCGGAGGTGCTGCTCAACAAGCGGGTGGTTACCCTGGACCTGGCCTCCATGGTGGCCGGTACCAAGTACCGGGGCGAGTTTGAGGAACGCATTAAGAAGGTCATTGACGAAATTATCAAGGCCGGCAATATCATCGTTTTCATCGATGAGCTGCACACGTTGATTGGCGCCGGGGCGGCGGAAGGGGCCATTGATGCGGCGAACATCCTGAAACCGGCCCTGGCCCGGGGCGAGCTCCAGTGCATCGGGGCCACCACCCTGGACGAGTACCGCAAGCATATTGAGCGGGACCCCGCCCTGGAGCGGCGTTTCCAGCCCATCATGGTGGAAGAACCGACGGTGGAAGAAACCATAGCCATCTTAAAGGGGCTGCGGGATAAATATGAAGCTCATCACCGGGTGCGCATAACCGATGAAGCCCTGGAAGCGGCGGCCAGGCTGTCGGACCGCTACATCACCGACCGGTTCCTGCCGGACAAGGCCATCGACCTGGTGGATGAGGCCAGTTCCCGCGTACGCCTGCGGGCTTTTACCGCCCCGCCCAACCTCAAGGACCTGGAGAAACGGATTGAGGAAATCCAAAAGGAAAAGGAAGCTGCCGTCAACAACCAGGAGTTTGAAAAAGCCGCCCAGCTGCGGGATCAGGAGCAGCAGTTGAAAAAAGAGCTGGAAGCCAGGCGGCAGGACTGGCAGGCGGCCAGGGGCAAGGAGGAACTGGTTGTTACGGAGGAAGACATCGCCCAGATTGTCAGCAGCTGGACGGGCATCCCGGTGAAAAAGCTGGCCGAAGAGGAAACCGAGCGCCTGCTGCGCCTGGAGGAAATCCTGCACCAGCGGGTGGTGGGCCAGGACGAGGCGGTGCGGGCCGTAGCCCGTTCGGTGCGCCGGGCGCGGGCCGGGCTGAAGGATCCCAAGCGGCCCATCGGTTCCTTCATCTTTCTCGGCCCCACCGGCGTGGGCAAAACCGAGCTGGCCCGGGCGCTGGCGGAAGCCCTTTTTGGCGACGAGGATGCCCTGGTGCGCCTGGACATGAGCGAATATATGGAGCGGTTTGCCGTCTCCCGTTTGGTGGGTGCGCCTCCGGGCTATGTCGGTTATGAAGAGGGGGGCCAGCTGACCGAGGCGGTGCGGCGCAAGCCCTACACCGTGGTACTGCTGGACGAGATTGAAAAGGCCCACCCGGACGTGTTCAACATCCTGCTGCAGGTCCTGGAAGACGGACGTTTGACCGATGCCAAGGGCCGGACGGTGGACTTCCGCAATACGGTGATCATCATGACCTCCAACGTAGGGGTGCACACCCTGCGCAAGGAAGGAACCCTGGGCTTCCGTACCGAACAGGAAAAGGAAGCCAGCTACGAGCGCATGAAGGAGCGGGTGACCGAAGAGTTAAAACGCACCTTCCGGCCGGAATTCTTAAACCGTATCGACGAAATCATCGTGTTCCACTCTCTGACCGCCGAGCACATTAAGGAAATTGTGGGCCTGATGCTCAAGGAAGTGGCCGGGCGGATGAAGGAACACGATGTGGAAGTGGAGTTTACCGAAGCGGCCAAAGAAATCCTGGCCAGGGAAGGTTTCGATGAAACCTATGGTGCCAGGCCCTTGCGCCGGGCCATCCAGCGCCTGGTGGAAGACCGTCTCTCCGAGGAACTCCTGAAGGGCACCTTCCACAGGGGCGACCGGGTGGTGGTGGACGGCGAAGACGGCCAGATTGTGGTGCGCAAAGCCGACAATATTCAATAAAGATAGCAGGAGGTGCGGGCTTTCCGCACCTCCTTTTACCACGGACATAAAATCCTGTTTTGGCATCGTTTTTAACTTGTGGAAATAAAGTAAGAAATGTTATACTAGAAATGTTATCCTGTAAAAACATAAGCAGTAGTGACGAAATTACATTTGAAGGAAGAAATCCTGGTTTGATGGCAAGGAAGAGTGGCCATGGCCGGTAAAACCCGCTTTTGCTGCCAGGAATGCGGACACTGCACCCCCCGCTGGCTGGGTCGCTGTCCTGAATGCGGGGCCTGGAATACCCTGGTGGAGGAGACAGTTGCCGGGACAAAGCAGCGCGCCAGGGCAGCTGCTCCTGCTCCGCTTCCCATTACCCAGATTTCGCTGGATAAGGAAGAACGCTTTTCCACCGGTATCGGGGAACTGGACCGGGTTTTGGGTGGCGGTGTGGTGCCTGCCTCCCTAATTTTGTTGGGGGGAGATCCGGGAATTGGCAAATCCACTCTCCTTTTGCAGGTAGCCACCAGTGTAGCCGGCGCTGGCCGGGTGGTGCTTTATGTTACCGGCGAAGAGTCGGTCCAGCAGGTGCGCTTGAGGGCCTTCCGCCTGGGTGTAGAGTCCAGCCGGTTGTATCTTCTGGCGGAAACAGATATAGATGCGATAGAAAACAGCATCAGATCCTTGAATCCCGCCCTGGTAATTGTGGATTCCATCCAGACCATGCATAAGGTCGATTTTGGTTCGGCTCCGGGCAGTGTGGGACAGGTGCGGGAGTGCGCCACCCAGTTAATGCGCCTGGCCAAGGAAACGGGAGTAGCCATTTTTCTTGTCGGGCACGTAACCAAGGAAGGGCTTCTGGCTGGCCCCCGGGTTCTGGAGCATATGGTGGATGCGGTGCTTTACTTTGAGGGGGAAAGACACCAATCCTTCCGCATTTTGCGGGGTGTGAAAAATAGATTTGGTTCCACCAACGAGATTGGCGTTTTTGAAATGAAAGATGACGGTCTGGTGGAGGTTGCCAATCCTTCTTCCTTGTTTATGATCCAGCATCCCGCCGGGCCGGTGGCCGGGGCAGTGGTGGTCCCCACCCTGGAAGGAACAAGGCCGCTTTTGGTGGAGATACAGGCCCTGGTGTCGCCCACCGGCTTTGGCAATCCCCGGCGCATGACGGCAGGAGTGGACTACAACCGGGTGATCTTGATCATGGCCGTGCTGGAAAAGCGGGTTGGCCTGCACCTGGGCAGTTATGACGCCTATGTCAACGCGGTGGGCGGGGTACGCCTGGTGGAGCCGGCGGTAGACCTGGGCATAGCGGTGGCCCTGGCTTCCAGTTTACGGGATTTTCCCGTGAACTGCCGCCTGGCGGTGGTGGGGGAAATAGGTCTGACCGGGGAACTCCGCCCCGTCATCGGGATAGAGAAGCGGGTTCAGGAGGCGGCGCAGCTGGGGTTTACCCACTGCCTGCTGCCCCGGGCGAATTTGGGCCAGGTGGACCTGTCCCGGGTGGGTTCCATGACCGTTTGGGGGGCTCAAACGCTGTCCGAAGCCCTTGAAATAGCCCTGGAACAATGAGGGGTGAAACCTTGAAGGAGGAACGCGTGGAAGACAGGCTGTTACAGCTGCTGCGTACCGTGGCTCCCGGCACCCCCTTGCGGGAAGGCCTGGAGAATATCCTGCGGGCGAAAACGGGGGCGCTGATTGTTATTGGCGACTCGCCGGAAGTGATGGAGATTGCCGAAGGAGGGTTTGCCGTCAATGCGGAATTTACGCCGGCCAACCTTTATGAGCTGGCCAAGATGGACGGGGCCATCATTTTAAGTTCGGATTTAAAGCGGATTCTGGCGGCGAACACCCAGCTCATTCCCAACCTGAGCATTCCCTCCACCGAGACCGGAATCAGGCACCGTACGGCCGAGCGGGTGGCCAAACAAACCGGTGCCCTGGTCATTTCCATTTCCGAGCGCCGTGGAGTGATTACCATCTACAAGGGGAATTTGAAGTATGTATTGCGGGATGTGGGGGTAATCCTGGCCAAGGCAAACCAGGCCATTCAGACCCTGGAAAAATACCGGTCGGTGCTGGACCGGGTGGTGACGGAGTTAAGCATCCTGGAGTTTGAAGAGGCGGTGACTCTCTTTGATGTGAGCCGGGCCATTCAGCGGGTGGAGATGGTATTGCGGGTAGTCAAGGAAATTGAAAAATATATCAGTGAACTGGGCGTAGAAGGCAGGCTGATCACCATGCAGCTGGAAGAACTGGTGACCGGCGTGGAACATGAGGGTCTTCTGATCATTCGCGATTATGCTACAGCCGCGGATAAGCCGCCGGGTGCTATTCTGGGCATGATCAACAGCTGGCCGGCAGAGGATCTTTTAGACCTTTCCCTCATTGCCCGCGCCCTTGGCTATCCCGGGAGCGCCAGCATCCTCGACCAGAGTGTTTCGCCCAGAGGGTACCGCATTCTGGATAAAATCCCCCGCCTGCCCCTTCCGGTAATTGAGAACATGGTCAAAGAGTTTGGCTCTTTGAAAAACATTCTTAATGCCAGCATTGAAGAACTCGATGCGGTGGAAGGCATCGGGGAGGCGCGGGCCCGCTCCATTAAGGAAGGGTTGGCCCGTTACCGGGAGCAGCTCGTCCAGGAGCGCCATAGCTAAAAAGGCGTTGCCAAACGCCTTTTTTAGGCCAGATTGTATATACCCAGAATGCGCAGCTGTTTTTGTTCCCTGGTCACAATATCGTCCAGATTTAAATCAAGTAAGTGGCAAAGGGCCGCCAGGTAGAACAGGCAGCGCCCGATGGCGTTTTCTACCGCTTCCCGGCATTCCTCGCACATTTCCCCCACCAGGTGTGATTCCAGCAGATGGCGCAGGTCGGCCAGCGTGGCTTCCGGGGGGATTTCTTTTTTGTGGGCGTTTATTCTCAGACATCCACAACTGGTAACCGTTTTAATCACTGCCCGGTTCAGGCGGGCGTTTGCTTCCTGGGTTTTGGCCAGGACGTCCAGTACACTGCGGCTGCAGACCAGCACTTCCGAAACCGTGCGCTGAAAGTCATCATAGACCACGTTTTTGATCAAAACGGTACCACTCCTTTGTAAAAATGGCCCTTTTTGATAATTATACCCACCGGGGACTTGTCCTGTCAAACCAGCAAAAAGGGTAGTCTGACCGTTACGGTAAACAGGTACGAACACTACCTCCAGGAAGGTCGGGCCTTTCAAAAAACCGGGGAATTCGCAAGAGAGTATCCGAACGCTGCAAGATAGAAAGAAAGCAGGCGGAAGTGGTAACCCACGGTCTCCGGAAGGCCCGCTATCCTGGTCTGGCCACCTGTACTCTTTGTGACCACATGCGGGGGTGGCTGTCGAGGCCGCCGCCCAAAGCCAATAGCCATAGCGAAAGGTTTCATAAGGGCAAATTTTTACCTACCAATTATATGACAAAAAGAGAGGTGCTAAATAAAATTGATCGGCAGGCGCAAAGCTTGGGAATTAATTGTAGAAGAGTTACGGGCCATGATTCGACAGGGCCGGTTTAAGCCGGGTGACCGGCTACCATCGGAGGCAGAGTTGGCTAAGATGTTTGGCGTGAGCCGTTCACCAATACGGGAAGCCTTGAGCGTGCTTGAAGCTGCTGGGATCATCGCGTCCCGGCAGGGGGGAGGGAGTTACGTGCGTGCCATGAGCGGGCCTTCCCTCCTGGAATCCGTGATTTTGGAGGCCATGGATTATAAACAGGCACTTCACCTGCTGGAAGTGCGACAAATCCTGGAGACGGAAGCTGCAGCTTTGGCCTCCGAGCGCCGGGATGAGGAGGATTTAGCTGCTATGGAGGAGGCTTTGTTAAAGTTCAAACTGGTTACTGAAGATGAAGGGGCCATTGGTGATGAAGAAGATTTTGCCTTCCATCGCGCAGTGGTGGTGGCAGCCCATAACCCCGTTCTCATCCGCATTGTGGACGACATATCGGACTTGTATCGCAAGTGCCTCTCGGTTACCCTGGCCAAGAATGTGGGGTTTCGGCGGAAGCGAGAGCAGGTCTTCAAGGAACACGCGGCCATTTTCGAGGCCATCAAGGAGATGCAAACTAACCTCGCCCGGGTCCAGGCGAGCGTGCACCTGGAGAAGGTCAAGGAAAAGGTAAAAAAGTTGCTTGAGTCGTTGGAAAAAAATAAAGGAGCCCGGATACAGGACTGACCTGCCCGGGCTCAATTTTTAGGGGACTGCGGCTTTATGGGGTTCTTTTGAGGCGCGAGCAAAGTGAAGGGCGAGGGCGATGGCCAGGATGCCCATACCAATACTGTCCGTGACCAGACCAGGGATGATGAGCAAAGTGGAACCAACAAAAAATAGCAGGCGTTCTGGCAACGAGAGATAACCCTTTAGAAAATTGATAGTGGCTACCGAAAGACCAGATACCCCAACAAGTCCAGTAACAACTGCCAGGAGCATAGCAGGGACAGAAAACGATTCCCCTGGAGGTGTTTGCATTAGCAAGATGGGATTATAAGCAGCCAGGAACGGAATGAGAAAGCCCGGAATGGCCAGGCGAAAGGCTGCCCAACCTGTGCGCATGGGATCGCTTTCAGCGATGCCGGCTGCGGTGTAGGAAGCCAGTGCAACCGGCGGCGTGATGTTGGAAATTGCTCCGAACCAGAAAACGAAGAAATGTGCTGCCAGGGGGAGGACGCCGGCTTTCACTAGCGCAGGTGCAGCTGTTACTGCTACCACAATGTAAAGGGCCGTGGATGGCAACCCCATACTTAAGAGGATAGATGTCAGCAAGACCAAAATCAGGGCTAGAAGTATGCTGCCTTGGGAGAGGTTAATGATGTTATAAGCGAAAACAGACCCTACACCCGTCATGTTCACAACGCCAACAATGATCCCTACACTGGCGCAGGCGATGCCCACCTGAAGTATGCCAGTGGCACCTTCTTCCAGCGCTGTTAGGAATTTGGTTAATGTTAGCCGGCAACCCGGGACAAAGAAGCTGGCAGCGATGGTGGTCAGGATCCCTAAGAAACCTGCGTAGAGAGGGGTTTTCCCGGTGAGCAGGGTTACAAATATCACTAGAATGGGGATCAGTAGTACGCCCCTTTCCCGGAGAATCTTGCTAGTCCGCGGCAGGGTTGATGGATCCAGGCCTTTCAGGTTCAAACGGCGTGCTTCAAGGTAGACTGAAATGATAACGGATGCATAATACAGGAGAGCTGGAACGATGGCGGCCAGTATCACGGTGCTATAAGGGATGCCCAGGAAGCCGGCCATGATAAAGGCGGCAGCCCCCATGATGGGAGGCATGATCATGCCTCCGGTGGAGCTCACTGCCTCCACGGCGCCAGCAAAGTGAGGTTCATACCCCACGCGTTTCATAAGGGGGATGGTGAAGGTGCCGGTGGTGGCCACGTTGGATACGGCACTTCCGTTGAGGGAACCCATCATGGCGCTGGAAATAACTGCTACTTGTGCAGGGCCGCCTTGCCATCTTCCGGCAAGAGCCATGGCCAGGTCATTGAAGAACGAGGCAGCTCCGGTAGCCCGCAGGAAAGCGCCGAATAAGATAAAGATGAAAATGTAAGTGGAAGCAATGGAAAGGGTCATGCCAAAAATGCCGTCTGTGGTCATGTACATTCTAAAAAGCAGTCGCTCGAGGGAAAATCCAGCCATGGCGAACATGCCGGGGAAATAGCGGGCATAAAGGGCATAGATCAGAAACAGCACACAGAGGGCAGGAATAAACCAGCCCACCACCCGGCGAGAAACTTCTAGCAGAATAACTATTGTTAAGGCTGCAAAGATATAATCTGTCATAATGGCCTGGGATTTTCTCATTACATGGAGATCTGTGTAGAAAAGGACAATATATAGTACACTGGCAGCACCTACCATGGCCAAAAGGGCATCCCAGTGAGAGAGCCGGTGTTGGGATGACTTACGAGTAGCTGGATACAGCAAAATGGCCAGTGTAACCATAAAGGCCAGACTAATTGCATTGCGATAAATTTCCTCCATGTTTATAAGGCTGTTGGCAATAATTTCAAAAAGGGAAAATAGAATGGCTATTACAGCAACTATGGTTTTCTGCCAGCCACTCAATTTTCGGGTGCTGCCACCTGCTTCTCTGTCCCTGGCAAGGCTTATCTCTTTCGTGTTTGGAGAAGCCACGCAAAATCCTCCTTGTATAACTTGTTTTAGCAATTATCAGGTGACTACTTAAGTAAGAATAGCCTCTTCGCTATTTCGGGTGTAAACATTTGTTCACTACAATTTTATTGCAGCCGTTCATCGGAGCGAAGTGGAGACCCTTGACATGGAGAATGCCCGTGTCAGCCTTGTCAGGCAAGGGGCATCAAGCAAAGCTGAGCTGCCTTCCTGGTCCCTGGAAACACGGGTGCGAGGCTCCATGTCAAGGGCGGCTGCAGGAATATTCCGGTTCTACCCACTTAAAACAGCGAAGAACCTGAGAGTAAGACCCTTGACACCGGACTCCTGCGTACCAAGGGTCATCGAGCTTCACGGGGCTAAGGTAAAGATTAAGGTGGGGAGGCAAGAGATTCCTTTTTGCCTCTTTACTTTAGGCAGCAACTTTATCGGCTACTTGACTCCAGGAGGGATAAGCTTTTCTGGAATATCCAGTCCCTTTTCTTTAAAGTAGCGGTATGCGCCAGGATGCAGCGGTACGGGAAGCCCTTTTAAGGCGTTGTCCAGTGAAATGTTCTTAGCTGAGTCATGGATACCGTGCACGGCGTCCAGATTTTCAAATATGGTCTTTGTTAACAGGTAAACCGTTTCCTCGTCCACAGTATCGGCAACTCCCAACCAGTTTGGTTGAGCGATGGTCTTTATTTCTTTGTCCACTCCCGGGTAGGTGTTTGGTGGGATGGTGAACCGGAACCAGGTGTTATAGAGGTTATTCACGGCCTGCAGTTGTTCGTCGGTAAACTCCAATATCGTGACATTAGCCCGACTGGCATAAAGGTCCGTGATGGCAGATACCGGGATGCCGGCCGGCATGGATCCACCCTGAATACGGCCGTCTTTAATTGCCGAGGCCGTATCGCTATAACCAAGGTGCTCTGCAGAGATATCGTTAGGGTTCAGGCCCAGGGCTTTCATTATCACCAGGGTCGATTCCTCTGTACCGCTGGCCCGGGGCCCAATGGAAAACTTGGTGCCTTTAATATCGGTAACGCTGCCCGTTTTTACGGCGCTGTTTACCAGTACGAAATGCTCCACATTGGGCCAGAGCATGACAATGGAGCGCAGGCCCTTATAGGGGCTGCCTTCAAAACGCCCGCGACCCTCATAAGCTTGTACACCAATTAACCCCTGGAAAATCCCTAACTGGGCTTCGCCTTTTTGGAGGAGATCAACATTCTCCACCGACCCGGCTGAAGACTGGGCGCTGACACGAATGTCCTTATCTTTTAACTTTTCAGACCATAGATTGGCCAGTCCTACACCGATGGGATAGTATGTTCCGCCTGGAGATGCCGTAGCCACAGTTAAAAACTGCTGCTTGGGAGCCGAAGTATTTCCATTTCCCCCTCCACCGCAGCCGGTTAGAGCCAGGGTCAAAAACAGAGAGATAAGTGCCAAACATCCCACCTTTTTCCAGTTAAGCCTTCTCCTCACATGTGTTCCCCCTTTTCATTCTTTTCGTGCTTGTTTAGTTAAACTTCTAAGAAAATAAAAATTTTAGGTTTCCCGAACACCACCTTTCATAGAGAAATTTCATGCTTGTATGACAAATTATAGCATATAACCTGAGGAATGAAAAGTGGGTAAGGTAAGAGATTTATGAATCTAAGCATTATTTTCAGACGAATCTAAGTGTTTTGTCAGATTAATCTAAGTATTGCCAATGGGAAGGAAATGGGTTAAGATAAACTTAACTTGTCAGACAACTTCAGTGGCGTTTAGCACAAAGATGCTTTCGGCTATAATAAAGGCAATCTTGAGGTGACAAGTCATGAAAAAAAATGAAAAAATTATCAAGCAACTAATTAAATTGCTGGGTCAAGAAAAGGTCTATTCTTCTCTGGAAGATTGCTTGTGTTATTCCTACGACGGCACCTTTAGAACAGGCGTTCCTTCGGTAGTTGTGCGCCCTTCCTCTACCCAAGAAGTGGCTTCGGTAATGAAGTTGGCTTCTCAGGAGAACATTCCCGTGGTGCCCCGGGGGGCCGGGACTGGTTTGAGTGGCGGTGCGGTGCCGGTAGAGGGAAGTGTCGTGATTGATTTGACCTCGATGAACAGGATTCTAAAAGTGGACCCGGCGAACATGTTGGCAGTGGTGGAGCCTGGTGTGGTTACCGCGCACCTGCACAAAACGGTAGAAGAAATGGGACTCTTTTACCCGCCCGATCCTTCCAGTGCCAATGTTTCTACCATTGGCGGTAACATCGCTGAATGCGCGGGTGGACCGCGGGGGTTAAAGTATGGCGTTACCCGGGACTATGTCCTGGGATTGGAAGTGGTTTTGGCTGGTGGTGAAGTGATTAATTGCGGGGGTGAAACCATAAAAAATGTCAGCGGGTATGACTTGTGCAGGCTCTTTGTAGGTTCCGAAGGTACACTGGGTATTGTTACCCGGGCTGTGCTTCGCCTAATCCCAAAGCCCGAAGCCAGGCGTACTATAAGGGCGGACTTTAAAACTATTGAGGAAGCTGCCGAAACCATAACGGCCATACTCTCTGCGGGTGTTATCCCTGCGGCCTTAGAAATCATGGACGACGTGACCATACGTTGTGTGGAAAATTACCTGCGAGTTGGCTTGCCGCTTGATGTGGAGGCTATTCTTCTTATAGAAGTAGATGGGCCAGCTCTTTCCCTTCCGGAACAAGTAAAAACCATTGCCGCCCTGTGCCAGCAATATGGGGCTGCAAGGGTAAGGGTGGCGGAAACAAAAGAGGAAGAAACAGAGCTGTGGAGGGCAAGAAAGTCCGTATCCCCGGCGGTGGTACAGGTTAAACCTACCAAGATCTCGGAAGACGCTACTGTTCCCCGTAAAAATGTTCCGGCTTTAATTAAGGCCATCAAGGAAATTGCCCGGAGGTACAATTTGGACATAGTTATTTTTGGCCATGCCGGTGACGGTAACTTGCACCCCAATATTTTGGTGGATAAAAGTAACCCGGAAGAAATGGAACGTGCTGAAAGAGCTATTGCCGAAATATTTCAAGCAGCCCTTTCCCTGGGAGGGACTCTTTCCGGAGAACACGGCATTGGACTTCTCAAAGCTCCGTTTCTAGAGATGGAATACGGCCAGTCAGGTGTGGCATTAATGCGCCGGATTAAGGAAGCTCTGGATCCGCGGGGTATTTTAAACCCCGGTAAAATTTTTGGGGGGGCAAGAAATTGAGTAATGAAGCAAAAGCCGTCAAGGACCAGGTAAACCGCTGCAGCAAGTGCGGGTCGTGTCGTGAAGTATGTCCCGTTTTTATTGAAATGAATAGCGAACCGTGGGTGGCCAGGGCGAGGGTGCAGCTTGCCAGTGCTGCTCTTGAACACCAAGTTGACTTTTCCCATCGTTATAAGGAAATTATGGAAAGCTGCCTCTTGTGTAAGGCATGTGTTGCCCATTGTCCAAACGGTGTACGGGTAGATAAGCTTGTGCTTTGGGCCAGGCAGGAAGCAGTAAAAAGGCAAGGCCTGGCTTTTATCAAAAAGGTACTTTTGCACAATATTTTACGTTATAATTACCGGCTAGACCTCATGGCCAAGATACTGGCAGCTTACCAGGCAACAGGCATACGCTTAACTCCTAAGGATAACCTTTTGCCTCATTTTCGCACGGTTCCTTTTCGACGGTTGTGGCATCCCAAGAAGCTAAAAAAACCATCTCTAGTGGTGGCCTATTTTACCGGTTGCATGACCCAATACGTGTACCACCAAACCGGCCGGGCCGTATTGCACGTATTGGAGGAAAACAACGTGCAGGTGGTTCTTCCTGAGCAATGGTGCTGCGGTATGCCTGCTCTAGCAGCAGGCGATTTGCAAACCGCCCGTGCGCTGGCTGAGCGCAACGTGGAAAGCTTAACGAAGGCCGGGGTTGACTACATCATTACCGATTGTGCCAGTTGCGGGGAAATGCTAAAAGGTTATGGCCAGTTGCTGGGTAATGATATGGCGCGCAAATTTAGCGGCATAGTTCAGGATGTTTCTTTCTTTCTTGTGCATACAATTGGTTTCCGGCACCCGGATAAAAAAGTGCCCCTGGTCGTCACCTATCACGATCCCTGCCACTTAAAGAGGGGGCAGGGAACTTGGGCCGAACCGAGAAAAATTCTGGCCGGCATTCCCGGCCTTACTCTTGTTGAGATGGCTGAAAGTGATCGCTGCTGTGGTTCGGCGGGTTCCTTTGGCTTTACTCACTATGACCTTTCCATGAAAATACTGCAGCGGAAAGTTGAAAATATTAGAGCCACTGGAGCCCAGGCAGTGGCAACCGGCTGCCCTTCCTGCCGCTTGCAAATTGAATGTGGCCTAAAGAAAGCGGATATTTCCATGCCCGTGGTGCACACGGTGGAACTGCTGAGCCGGGCTTACGGCTTGGGGATGGAAGGAGAGGCGGCTTGTTAAAGTACATTGCCTGCTGGAACGACTGGCTAGGAAGACACATGTTTTTTGTAGTGTTATCTGCCCTGCTTTCTGGTTTTTTGCTGTCCTTGCCCCTGCCGCGGGTTTGGAATATGGTTGCAGTAGTTTTATTTTCTTATATAACCTTTATCGCCTCCATAGAGATCAGCTTTAGAGATTTCTTTCATGTGTTGGTGAAGCCGTGGATTACTTTCGGGATTCTGCTATTGATTCACTGTGTAATACCCCTGATTGCCTGGGGTATAGGATTGTTGTTTTATCCGAATGACATTTTCACCCGCATGGGGCTTCTAATTGGCTTTTCCATTCCTATCGGAGTAACCTCCATTATCTGGACGTCGTTGGTAAACGGGGATGTGGCGCTTGCCGTGGTAGCCGTTATGTTGGATACTTTGATTGGCCCCTTTTTACTACCTGCTGTTATCTCCCTTGTAACTGAAGAAGCAATACATATCAATTACACCCAAATGTTGGTAGGGGTTTTGCTTATGGTTACCATCCCAAGTATACTGGGAATGGCTCTTAACGATCTATACCGCGGCAAGTTGGTTAAGTTTGCTCAACCCGTGGCAGGATTTACCTCTAAAGTTGCCATATTCCTGGTAGTTTTCATTAATGCCAATATCATGGCACCGGAAATCACCTGGAACGCCTCTTTAGTTAAGTTATTAATAGTTCTTTTAATATTAATAATTTGTAGCTTCATTATTGGCTGCGCAACTACTTACATTTTAAAAGAGCGCCGTTTTGAAACCGTAGCCGCCGTGGTGTATTGCGTAGGTATGCGCAACTTCAGTTTCGGGTTGATCTTGGCAACCACCTACTTCCCCGCTGCCGTAGCCATACCGGTAACTCTGGCTATGCTCTACCAGCAACCCCTGGCAGCGCTGGTATCTTCGTTGTTTAACAGGTTTGATCAAAGGAGATTATTACCCGATAAATCTCAATGAAAGGGGTTTGAGGAGATGAATCTGCCTCGTTTTGCCAAGATAAAGCAGGAGCTTCCCCGCCCGGTTGTCAGCGATATTCCCTCAAAAATAATAAACGAGCTGGAAAAAATTAAGTTAGGGTTAAAGATAAAGCCGGGACAGAGAATTGCTATAACGGCGGGAAGCAGGGGTATAAGAAATATTGTGGTCATTTTGAGGACTTTAGTAGAAGCGGTAAAAGCAGCCGGCGCGGATCCCTTTATTGTGGGTGCCATGGGAAGCCATGGTGGGGGAAGCGCAGAAGGCCAGAGGAGAATTTTAGCCAGCTTGGGTATTACTGAAAAAAACGTGGGATGTCCAGTACTGACTACGGCAGAGGTAGTGGAAATTGGAAGGACATCCCGAGGAGTTAAGGTTTTTTGTGACATTAATGCCTGGCAGGCCGATGGTATTATAGTTTGCAACCGCATCAAACCCCATACTACTTTTCACGGGCCAGTGGAAAGTGGTATTGTAAAAATGATGGCTGTTGGGTTAGGGAAAAAAGAAGGGGCATCTTTTATTCACCGGGTGGGTCCGGATAAGATTGCTTCTGCGCTCCTGGAAATTGGGGAAATTTTCTTGCATTCGAAAAAGGTTGTTGCCGGCGTGGGGATTGTTGAAAACGGCTACGACGAAACTGCCCTAATTCAAGCAACGTTGCCAGAAGATCTCATCCAGACGGAAATGCGCCTTTTAAAAGAGGCCTACCGGTTAATGCCTCGCCTGCCAGTGGAAAAACTCGATTTTCTGGTGGTCAAGGAAATGGGGAAAAACATAAGCGGCACGGGTATGGATGTCAACGTAATTGGGAGGATGAGAATAGCAGGGGTGCCTGAACCAGCAAAACCTCTTGTTGCCAGGATTGTGGTTCTTGATTTAACGGAAGAGTCCCACGGTAACGCGACCGGAATTGGACTTGCGGATATAACAACCGAACATTTGGTGAAAAAAATAAACCGGGAGGTAACCTACCTTAATTGTTTGACCAGCGGGAACGTTCAAAGGGCTATGCTTCCCATAATTATGCCCGATGATCAAAAAGCTATTGAAGCAGCCATCAAGAGCCTGGCAACAGGAGATCTTACCGGTTTAAAAGGGGCAATAATAAAAAATACCCTTGAGCTGGAATACCTGTGGGTTACCGAAAATTTGGCCGAAGAGCTTATTCAAGGAGGACAGGTGGAACTTGTCGAACCGGTACGTCCCTTAGCTTTTCAGGATGGATCTCTTGTCCTTGATTTATGAGGGAACTGCTTGTGGCCTTTTACCCTGACAATATCCACAGACGGATCACATTTTGGCCCCGGTACCCTGTCAACGGACAGTGAAAATGTCACCTGAAAAATGCTTTATCCGGACTGAGAAAATGTCACCCATATTGATCATTCATCCGGACTGAGAAAATGTCACTTTTAAGTTAATGGGAGGCGACGGTCTTGACAGCCACCCCTCACGTGGTTAAGTTAAAAATGCCGACGGGGCGGCTCCGGGGAACATGCAACAAAGAC
>NZ_RBWE01000001.1:386025-442335 GCF_003627965.1 Desulfofundulus salinus
TAATACCAGGGCAGCTTCAAAGGTTGAGATCTGACCTTCCAAAACCCGCTGCAAAACCAGCATCCGCTTCAGTTCCGTCTGTGACAGGGTAACCATCTCCTTCATACTGACATTTTCACTGACGGATTTTACCCTGACAATATCACAGACGGATCACACAGCCGCCAAAATTTCTGTTGACACGGTATGGCAGCTATGCTAAAATTATAATTTCTTGACAAGAACCAGGCCCCGTGTTATAATAATACCAGGGCAAAGTTTTGGTTTAAGGGGGTCCGGCGTTGTTTAAAGTTGGTGATAAAGTCGTGTACCCCATGCACGGGGCAGGGATTATCGAAGCCATTGAGGAAAAGGAAGTCCTGGGAGAGAAGAAGCAGTATTATATTTTGCGCTTACCCGTGGGTGATATGAAAGTAATGATTCCCATCGCCAACTGCCGGGAGGTTGGCCTGCGGGAAGTTATCGACCGGGCGAGCGTTCCCAAGGTAATCAATATTCTCAAGGGAAAAAGCACTGCCATGTCCTCCAACTGGAACCGGCGCTACCGGGCCAACCTGGAAAAAATGCGCAGCGGTGATATATATGAGGTAGCCGAAGTGGTACGCAACCTGGCCAAACGGGAGAAGGAAAAAGGCCTTTCTTCCGGGGAAAGAAAAATGCTTGAAAATGCGCGACAAATACTAATCAGTGAGCTGGCTCTGGCTGCTGAGCTGGAGGAAGAAAAGGCCCAATCCCTGGTGGACAGCGCTTTCGCTTGATACACGTCAGTCATTACTGACGTTTTTTCTTTTTTACAGGTAAGATTCTCCATTTTTTTGTTGAAGTGGCTGTCCCTTGGGACTATAATATAAGTGTCAACAGTGCTAATAATAAACAGCAAAAGAGAAAGGGAGGTGAAGAAATTGCTCAGGCGCATTATTTTTTTTCTGCTGATCGCCCTCTTTTCGGCATCCGGATTTTATGCGGGTTTGCTCATCCTGGACAAGAGTCTCTTTTCCCTTCCGGCCGGTTTACCCCAGCTCAAGTTTGGTATCATGGCCCTGAGCACCCTGGTGGGGCTGGTTTTGGGATTAGTGCTGACTTCTCCGATTATCCGCGGGGCGCTGCGCTTGACTTCTTTCCTGGAACAGCGCCTTTCCAGGACACCGACCCAGGATCTGGTCATGGGTTCTGTGGGCTTGATTATTGGACTCATAATTGCTAATTTATTAGGTTCAATTCTTTTCGTTCTGGGGCCTTTGGGCAGGTTAATCTGGATCCTTGGTACGCTGCTTTTAGGCTACCTGGGCATGAGTGTGGCCGTGAAAAAGCGGGAGGAATTGCTGGGCCTGTTTAGCAATTTTCCCCGTTTCGGCAAGGAGAAGGTTTCACGGGCTGAAAACCGCCAGTCCAATTACAAGCTGCTGGACACCAGCGTGATCATAGACGGCCGCATAGCCGATCTGGTTGAGAGCGGCTTCATCGAAGGCACCCTTCTGGTCCCAGCCTTTGTGCTGGAGGAACTGCGGCATATCGCCGATTCCCCGGACGTGTTGAAGCGCAACCGCGGTCGCCGGGGCCTGGATATCTTAAACCAGATGCGCAAGAATTCCCCGGTGAAGGTGCAGATTATCGACAATGTGCGGGGCCTGGATGATGTGGCCGAGGTGGACTCCAAGCTGGTTAAGCTCGCCCAGCGGTTGGGGGCCAAAATAATGACCAACGATTTTAATTTGAATAAGGTGGCCGAGCTTCACGGCGTGAAGGTGCTCAACATCAATGAACTGGCCAACGCCATCAAGCCCGTGGTTCTGCCGGGAGAAGAGATGACCGTGCAGGTGGTGCGGGACGGCAAGGAGGCTGGCCAGGGAGTGGGCTACCTGGACGACGGCACCATGATCGTGGTGGACGGGGGCAAAAAATACATGGGGCAAACCATCAGCGTGCTGGTGACCAGCGTTCTGCAAACCGCGGCCGGACGGATGATCTTTGCCCGTCCCCGGCAGGAACAGCGCCAGGAGGCACAAAATGTGCGGTACAACGGGGTGAACGCCCTTGGATAGTATTTTTGGCGTGGTGGTGGCCGCGGGACGTTCTGTGCGGATGGGTCAGGGAGTAAACAAACAGTTCCTGCCCCTTTCCGGCTTGCCGGTACTGGCCCGGAGCTTGCAGGTTTTTGAGGAGGCCGTGCCGGTTAAAGGTTATGTTCTGGTAATGGCAGAGGGTGAGGTAGACCGCGCGTCCCGGCTGGCCCGTCAGGAATGGGGCTGCCGCAAGCTGCTGGCGGTGGTGCCCGGCGGCGAGCGGCGGCAGGATTCCGTGCGCAAGGGGCTGGAGGCCCTGCCTGCGGAAGCGGAAATAGTGCTCGTCCACGACGGTGCCCGGCCGCTGGTGGGGGTGGAAGAGCTGGTGGCGGTGGCTTCCGAGGCCGCCCGCTGGGGGGCGGCCACCCTGGCCGTGCCGGTGAAGGATACGGTGAAGGAGGCGGGCACCGACGGCTTTGTGGTCCGCACCCTGCCCCGGGAGGCCCTGTGGTTGACCCAAACCCCCCAGGCCTTCAGATATTCCCTGCTTCGGGAAGCGCACCAAAGGGCGGAGGCGGAAAAATTTACGGCCACCGACGACGCTTCCCTGGTGGAGGCCCTGGGCCACCGGGTGAAGCTGGTGCCCGGTTCTTACCGGAACATCAAGATTACCACCCCCGAGGACTTAGCCGTGGCAGAGGCACTGCTCCGAGCGCCTTCCATAACAGGTGATGACCAAAGGGGGTAATAAAATTGTGCGCGAAGCAAAGACATGCCGCCGGGTCTTCACCTTTGCGGGTGGGTTTTGGTTATGACGTGCACCGGCTGGTTACCGGGCGCCCCCTGATCCTGGGAGGGGTCAACGTACCCTTTGACCGGGGGCTGGAGGGCCACTCCGATGCCGATGTGCTGGTGCATGCCGTTATGGATGCCCTGCTGGGTGCGGCCGGGCAGGGGGACATCGGGCGTCATTTTCCCGACCGTGATCCCCGGTATGCCGGCATTTCCAGCCTTTTGCTCCTGGAACGGGTTGGCCGCCTGCTGGTCGAGAAGGGTTTTGCCGTGAACAACATTGATGCGGTGGTGGTGGCCCAGGCGCCCAGGCTGGCCGCGTACATTCCTGACATGGAATTTAACATCGCCCGGTCGCTCAATATTGATGCCGGCCGCATTAACGTGAAGGCCACAACTACCGAGGGCCTGGGATTTACCGGCACCGGTGAGGGAATAGCGGCTTACGCCGTGGCCGCCGTTGTCTCTTCTTGAGGTCGTGCGGAAGAATCCATTCCCCACGGGAACCCTGGATTAACCGCGCAGGGACGAAATTCTTCCGGGGGCAACCGGCATGGTTTTTATACCCGGCGAAGGGGTGGATTCTATGTTGAATACTAAAGACCTCGTGATAACCCTGTTAAAAGAGCGGAAGTATGATGAAATCGCCGAAATGGTGGCCGGGGACAGGACCAGGATCAGGTACTTGAGAAGGCTCCTGTACGAGCCCGGTACGCTCCTCTGCTGGCGGGCCATCGAGGCCATGGGTGTGGTGGCCGGGCGCCTGGCCGAAGAAGACCCCCAGGCGGTGAGGTTGATTTTGCGCAACCTGCTCTGGGCCATTAACGAGGAGTCCGGGGGCATTGGCTGGGCTTCCGTGGAAGCCATGGGCGAGATAGTCTCCCGCCGGCCGGATCTATATGGGGATTATGCTTCCATCATCCTTTTTCACGTGGATGAGGAGATGCTGCGCCGCGGGGTAATGTGGGCGGCAGGACAAATTGCCCGGGCCAGACCGGATCTGGTGAGGAGATACATACCCATGCTGGCCCCTTACGTGGACGATCCCGACCCCGTGGTAAGGGGGTACACGTTGCGTTTTCTCGGTATAATGGGCGAGAAACTGGATAGGGAGCAATACGGGCATTTGTTGCAGGATACCAGTATCGTACCCGTTTATGAAGACGGGGAAATACGCCGGGTTACCATTGCGGAGCTTGCCCTTGCCTGCACCAATTGCCGGTAGACTTCTTCCACCTGCTTTCTGGTTTCTTCCAGGTTGCTGTCGTTATAAATCACAAAATCGGCCCACTTCATTTTTTCGCTCAGGGGAGCCTGGGCGTTAATTCTTTTGAGGGCTTCATCCCGGTCAAGACCCCGGGCCAAAAGCCTTTGAAGCTGCACCTCGGGGGAAGCGTAGACCACAATGATCTTCTCCACCAGGTGTACGGCCCCCGCTTCAATCAACAGGGGGATTTCTTTAATAATCACTGCACGGGGGTCCCCGGCTAAAATCTGAGCCGTAATTTTTTTATCCTCTTCAAAAACTGCCGGGTGGACGATCCGGTTCAATCGCGCCAGCTTTTCCGGGTCGTCAAAAACCAGGCGGCCCAGCTTTTTACGGTTGATGGTTTGATCGGGATTTAGAATTTCCACCCCGAAAAACTCGACGATTTCCTCCCAGGCCTTCAACCCCGGGCGCGTTACCTCGTGGGCCAGGACGTCAAAATCGATGACGTGGGCCCCCAGTTCTTGAAACAACCTGGCTACCGTGCTTTTGCCCGTGGCAATGCCGCCGGTAAGACCTGCGATCATCTCCCACTACCATCCTTTTTCCCCCTCACGGCCATGAAGGCGGCCGTGCCGGGCAAAAATCCCGCCCCCAGGTGTTCGAACACCGGGGAAAGGCGCTTTTTCTACGTCATTATTCTAACCCCGCGCGAACGGCCCGGCAAGGCCCCGATTACATTCAAAAGTTGCCTCTGCTCCCGGGCCGGTGATATAATATGGGTCGAATAATGAGGTTTTAAAAATCTCTTGAGCAGAGGAGGACTATTTTTTGTCCGGCGTCAGAGTAAGATTTGCCCCCAGCCCCACCGGCCCGCTGCACATCGGGGGGGCTCGTTCGGCTTTGTTTAACTGGCTGTTTGCCCGCAACCAGGGCGGCACTTTTATTGTGCGCATCGAGGATACGGATCTGGAGCGCTCTTCCCGGGAATCCGAGGAAAACATCCTGGCCGCTTTGCGCTGGCTGGGCCTCGATTGGGACGAGGGGATTGAAGTGGGCGGTCCCCACGGCCCTTACCGGCAGACGGAGAGGCTTACCATTTACCAGCGTTATGCCCGGCAGCTTTTAGAAACCGGGTGGGCCTACCACTGTTACTGTACCGAAGAGGAGCTGGCTGCCGAGCGGGAAGCCCTTTTGGCCCGGGGCGAGATGCCCCGCTATACCGGCCGATGTCGTCACCTGTGTGAGGAGGACCGGCGCCGTTTGGAAGCCGGGGGGCGCCGGCCGGTATTGCGCTTTGCGGTCCCCTCCGGGGAAAACATTACCGTGCAGGACCTGGTCCGCGGGGAAGTATCCTTTGATGCTGACGGCATCGGCGACTTTATTATCGTTAAGTCTGACGGCATCCCCACCTACAACTTTGCCGTGGTGGTGGATGACCATACCATGGGCATTACCCACGTCATCCGGGCGGAGGAGCACCTGTCCAATACGCCGCGGCAGATTCTCCTTTACCGGGCCTTCGGATGGCCGGTGCCGCAATTTGCCCACGTTTCGCTGATCCTGGGCCAGGATCGCACCAAGATGAGCAAGCGGCACGGAGCCACCTCCATCGAGCAGTACCGGGAGATGGGCTACCTTCCCGAGGCCCTGGTCAACTTCCTGGCCCTTTTAGGCTGGTCCCCCGGCGGCGAAGAGGAAATCTTTACTCTGGAAGAGTTAAAACGGCAGTTTTCCCTCGAGCGGGTGGCCAAAAATCCGGCCGTTTTTGACCTGGACAAGCTTAACTGGTTGAACGGCCACTACATTCGTCAAAGCTCCCTGGAGCGGGTTACCGATCTGGCCATACCCTTTTTGCAAAAGGCCGGATATATTTCCGGAGAAGTAACCCCGGAGCAGTATCAATGGTTGAAACAACTGGTGGCGACCGTACGGGATTACCTGACCAACCTGTCCGAGATTAACCAGCACGTGGATATTTTCTTTGCGCCGGAAGTAGAGCCGGAAAATGAAGAGGCCCGCACGGTGCTGGCCGGGGAGCAGGTTCCCCGTGTGCTGTCCGCCCTGGCAGAGAAAATCAGGTCGGCAGATGGATTGGATGAAGAAACTGCCCGGAGCATATTGAAAAAGCTGCCCAGGGAACTGGGATTGGGCGCTCGCAAAGTGTACCTGCCCATCCGGGTGGCCCTTACCGGCCGGACCCACGGTCCGGAACTTTACCAGGTCATCCCTCTCCTGGGCAAGGAAAAGGTGCTGGCCCGCCTGGCCCGGGCAGGTTAATTGTATCCATGCTCCGGTTTGCCACTTGGAGGGTGGGTTATGTTCAAGCAACTGAAGCGTGACATACAGGCGGTATTTGAACGGGATCCGGCGGCTAAAAGTCTTCTGGAAGTGCTGCTCTGCTATCCCGGCCTGCATGCCATTATTATGCACCGGATAGCCCATTTCTTTTACCGGAAGCGGCTCTTCACCATCGCCCGGTTGATTTCCCATATCTCCCGTTTTCTCACCCAGATTGAAATTCACCCCGGAGCCAGGATCGGCCAGGGACTGTTCATTGACCACGGAGCCGGGGTGGTCATCGGGGAAACGGCCGAAATTGGCGACAATGTAACCATTTACCAGGGAGTAACCCTGGGGGGAACGGGGAAGGAAAAGGGCAAACGCCACCCCACCATCGGCAACAATGTGGTCATCAGCGCCGGTGCCAAGATTTTAGGCTCCTTTACCGTCGGGGACAACTCGAAGATCGGCGCCGGGTCGGTGGTACTCAAGCCCGTACCTCCCAACAGTACCGTGGTGGGGGTGCCCGGCAAGGTGGTCATCCAGGACGGCAAGCGGGTAGGTTCGGCCAGTGCGCCGGATATTGACCTGCGGCACGACTTGCTGCCCGACCCGGTGGCGGAAGTAATTAACTGCCTGATGCACAACATTGAGCGCCTGGAAAAACGGGTCCTGGAACTGGAGAAAAAGCTGGCGGACAGCAAACCGGGGGAACCCTTAAAGTCCTGTGACGCCGTGGTGCAGGGCGCCTTTTCCCGGCCAAACGAGTCGTGAGGGGGCGGTACGCCGGTCCTGAAACGAAGCCCTGTGAGCTCGGGACCGGCGTGCAGGTCGTTTCATAACGTGGATTTAGAGGAGCGATTGTTCCATGGAAATATACAATACTTTGACCAGACGCAAGGAAAAGTTTATTCCCCGGGAGCAGGGGCGGGTGGATATGTATGTCTGCGGGCCGACCACCTATAACTTCATCCACCTGGGCAACGCCCGCCCCCTGGTCTTTTTTGACACCGTGCGGCGGTATTTCCAGTACAAGGGCTACCGGGTGAAGTATGTTCAGAATTTTACAGACATCGACGACAAGATCATCAACCGGGCCCGTGAAGAAGGTGTCGATGCCCTGGCCCTGGCCCGCAAATATATTGACGAATACTACCGGGACGCCGGGGCCTTGAATGTGCGGCCGGCCGATGTGCACCCCAGGGTTTCCGAGCACCTCCCGGAAATCATCGATCTCATTAGTACCCTTATCGAAAAGAAGGCCGCCTATGTGGTGGATGGGGACGTCTACTTTGACATCAGCGCTTTTCCCGAGTACGGCAAGCTGTCCGGGCGCACCCTGGAGGAAATGCAGGCGGGGGCCCGGGTGGAGGTGGACCCCCGCAAAAAGCACCCCATGGATTTCGCCCTGTGGAAGGCGGCCAAACCCGGCGAACCGGCCTGGGACAGTCCCTGGGGTAAAGGGCGTCCCGGCTGGCACATTGAATGCTCGGCCATGGCTTTAAAATACCTGGGGAATAACTTCGACATTCACGGGGGAGGTTTTGACCTGGTCTTCCCCCACCACGAAAACGAAATTGCCCAGGCCGAGGCGGCCACGGGCCGGCCGTTTGTGCGCTACTGGATGCATAACGGCTTCATTACCGTCAACCAGGAAAAAATGTCCAAATCCCTGGGCAACTTCTTTCTGGTGCGGGAAATTCTGGACAAGTTTCCCCCGGAGGTAGTGCGTTTCTTCCTCCTTTCCACCCATTACCGCAGCCCGCTGGATTTCGACGACGAAAAGATGGCTGCCGCCGGGCGGGGACTGGAACGCTTTAAAAACAGTATCCGCCTGTTAACCGAGGCCCTGGACCGGCCGTCCCGGGAACAAATAAAACCCGAAGATGAAGAATTTATAGCCGCCCTGGAAAAATACCACCAGGATTTTGTGGCCGCCATGGATGACGATTTTAATACCGCCCTGGCTGTGGGCATTTGCTTTGAACTGGCCCGGGAAGTGAATGCTTACCTGCATAACGCCGCCGGGTCTCCCTGCCGGGAAGCCCTGGAAAAGGCCATGGACCTTTTCCGCTCCTTTAACGAAGTGCTGGGCCTTTTCCGGGTTGATGAAAGGACCGGGCGCATACTCATCGAGGGGCGGCATGCAAAAAGCGATGGCCTTGAGGAAGCCCTGATCGATTTGTTGCTGGAAGTGCGGCAGCAGGCCAGGGCGAAAAAGGACTGGGCCACTGCAGACCACATCCGGGATCGCCTGAAGGAAATGGGTATTATTCTGGAAGATACGCCCGGCGGCGTGCGCTGGAAGAGACAGGGATAAGGGGACCGGTTGCCTTGGCTATGTCCTTACCCGGGGAGATCATCCCCAACCCGGAACAGTTGCCGGCCCTCGTGCTGGCCTATATTGGAGACGCCGTGTATGAGCTGGCCATCCGTCAATATCTGGTGGCCCGGGGGATCGTTTGCGTGAATCAACTGCATCAGGAAACCATAAAATATGTACGGGCCGATACACAGGCCCGGGTGATGCATGCCCTAAAAGATGAACTTACCGAAGTGGAGGCTGCCGTTGCCCGGCGGGGCCGCAATGCCCGGAGCGGTCACCCACCCCGGGGCTCCGATGTGATCAGCTACCGCTACAGTACGGGGCTGGAAAGTCTTGTCGGTTATCTGTATCTATCGGGGCAAAGCGAGCGCCTGGGAGAGATCCTTGCCCTTGCCCGTCAGGTGGTGGAAAAGGATGACTGAAAAGGCGGCTTGTGAAAATATCATTGCCGGCCGCCACCCGGTAAAAGAGGCCCTTGTGGCCAACCGGTCCATTAACAAGCTCCTGGTGGCTAAAGGAGCCGGCAGCGGCGCCCTGCAGGAAATCCTTAACCTTGCCCGGGAACGGGGGATACCCGTCCAGTACGTGGACCGGTCTCATCTGAACGGGCTGGTTAAGGATGCCCCGCACCAGGGAGTTGTAGCCGTGGCAGCGGCCAAAGAATACGTTTCCGTGGACGACATCCTGGCTGCCGCGTACCCTCAAGATCCCTTTTTAATCCTGCTGAACGAAATTACCGATCCCCACAACCTGGGAGCCATTTTGCGTACAGCCGATGCCGCCGGGGCACACGGTGTGGTTATTACCCGGCACCGTTCGGCAGCCCTTACTCCGGCGGTGGTCAAGGCTTCCTGCGGGGCGGTGGAATATGTCCGGGTGGCCCGGGTGCCCAATCTGGCCCGGACCATTACTTACCTGCAGGAGCGGGGGCTCTGGGTGGTCGGGGCCTGCGGGACGGCTCCGGACATATACTGGGATGTGCCTTTGGACGGCCCCATTGCCCTGGTCATTGGTGGGGAAGATAAGGGCCTGGGGAGATTGGTGCGGGAAAAGTGCGATCAGCTGGTCAGACTGCCCATGGCCGGGCGGGTTGGCTCTCTGAATGCCTCGGTGGCGGCAGCCCTGCTGGCCTACGAGGCGGTCAGGCAGAGGAGACAGGCCCATGGACGAGTACCTGATCGTTGACGGCTATAAGATCATTCATGCCTGGCCGGAACTGGAACAGCTTTCCGGGTCAAGTTTGGAGCATGCACGAACCCGGCTGGTGGATATTTTAGTTAATTATGCCGCTTTAACCGGGGAGCACGTGGTGGTAGTTTTTGATGCCCACCAGGTGAAACACGGCGGGGACCGGTCGGAAACCGTCGACGGGGTGCAGGTGATTTATACCCCCGAGGGAGAAACTGCCGACGCGGTCATTGAGAAACTGGTTGGTGAGCTGTCCCAGCGGGGAACGGTCTACGTGGCCACCTACGACTGGGCCGAACAACGGATGATTCTGGGGCGGGGTGCATACCGGATCACGCCCAGGGAGCTGTGGAAAAAGGTCCAGCGTACGCAGGAGGAAGGAAAAAAGCATTACGACAGCGGGCGGCCGGCCGATGCCTACTTAGAAAACCGCCTGGTGGACGAGGTTCGCATAATTTTTGAACGCTGGCGAAGAAGAAAAGACTAGCCGGGACGATTGTGGACGAAAGCAAGTCCTAATTTTTCTTGACGGGTTATCGGGGCTGAGATATAATTAGTTAGACAAAATTAAAGAAAGAGGTACGGGAAAATGCCTTGATCCGTTCCGTTTAAAGAAAAGAGAGTCTGGATCTATCTTTGGCCGGACTTCTGATTAGCGGCGGAAAGGCTTTTCTTTTTCTTTTGTTTTGAGCGGGAAAGCCGGACACACAAAGCGGGGGGGATATTGTGAGTCTGAGCGTCCAGAGGGAATGTGCGAGCTGTTATCACATGATGGACGATGAGGAAGTGGTGGAATACGCCCGCGAAGGTGATGACGCGGCCCTGGAGTATTTGATTAATAAATACAAAAACTTTGTCCGGGCGAAAGCACGTTCCTACTTCCTCATTGGGGCTGATCGGGAGGACATCATTCAGGAAGGAATGATTGGCCTTTATAAGGCTATTCGTGATTTCCGGTTAGACAAGCTTTCATCTTTCCGGGCCTTTGCAGAACTTTGTATTACCAGGCAGATCATTACGGCCATCAAGACGGCCACCCGGCAAAAACACATCCCATTGAACTCTTATGTTTCCTTGAATAAGCCCATTTACGACGAAGATTCCGACCGCACCCTTCTGGATGTCATCTCCGGTACTAAGATTGCCGACCCGGAGGAGTTGATTATCAGCCGGGAGGAATTTTATGATATTGAAGAAAAAATGGGCGAGATCCTGAGCTCCCTGGAATGGAAGGTGCTGATGTCCTACCTGGAGGGTAAGTCCTACCAGGAAATTGCCGAAGACTTAAAGCGCCACGTTAAGTCCATTGACAACGCCTTACAGCGAGTCAAGCGCAAGCTGGAAAGGTATCTGGAAAAGCGAAACAATTAATTAGCTAAGAAGGGTTACTTTGTGAGGTAGCCCTTTTCTTTTTTATATTTGACTTCGAAGGGCAAATTCCTGCTTTCAGGTCGAATGATTTACTGCCTGATTATGGCCAGCACCGCGGGTATTGATCTGGCCCGGGCGGTAAAGCAAAAAATGGCGGCCAATGCCCGGAAATACCCTACGGATACCGACCGGGGCAGGTACCAGTAGTTTTTGGCTATTTAAAGTAAGTGCGGAAAAATTTCTTAAAATAATTTAAGATTGTTGACCATTAACATGTTTAGCGTTATGATTATGGAGAGGTTTTCAAGATAACCGGGTAATTGAGCGGTTTTTCAATAAGTCAGTCGGGAGAGATGTCCATGCATTTAACGGAAGGAGAAAAAAGGGTTGCCTTAGAACAAACCGGGAACATCCTGGAAAGTTATTCCCGTGAACGGGGTAATCTTATTCCTATTTTGCAGCAGGTACAGGAAAAGCTGGGCTATGTGCCCCTGGTGGCCATGGAGGAAGTAGCGCGGCACCTGGGCATCCCACCCGTGGACGTTTACAGCGTGGCCACCTTTTACAACCAGTTTCGCCTCATTCCTCCGGGGAAACACCAGATCAAGGTATGCATGGGCACGGCCTGCCACATGAAGGGGGGCAATATCATCCTGGACTGCTGGAAGAGACGGCTGGGCATTGACGTTAACGAGGTTACGCCGGACCGGGAATTCAGCCTGGAAAGGGTGGCCTGCGTGGGATGCTGCACCATGGCACCGGTAACGGTGATCGATGAAGAAGTGCACGGCAAGGTAACCCCCACCCGGGTGGACGGATTGCTCTTTTCCTTTGGCGTAAAAATCCCAAAAGGCCAGCAGAAAGAAGGGGAAGCAGTTGAACAGCAGTAGTATAGTGGCAGAAACTTTTGCAAAATTACAACAAAAATCCAGGACTGCCTGGCAGAGCCTGCGGGACCGGCCCCTGATTCTGGTGGGCACGGCCACCTGCGGCCGCGCAGCCGGGGCCCTGGAGATTTTAAAGGTAATTAAAGAAGAGCTTGAAAAACACGGCATTGACGCCCAGGTCCTGGAAGTGGGCTGCATGGGCCATTGCTATGCGGAACCCCTGGTAACCGTTTACAAGCCCGGTTTCCCACCCATCAGCTACGGCTACGTTACCGAGGGCATTGCCGGCCGGCTGGTGCAGGATTTTTTAGGCGGTGACGACCCCTGCCTGGAATTTGCCCTGGCCGCGCTGGAGACCAACGATATGGTTCCGGCCCTCACCGACTTTCCCCGGGGAATGATTGAAAAGCCCATTATTCTGGACAAGTGTGGTCTAATTGACCCTGAGCAGATCGAGCACTACATCGCCCTGGGCGGGTATGCCGCCCAGGCCAGAGCCCTGACCCGGGAGCCTGAATGGGTGGTTGAAGAAATAAAAGCTTCTGGCCTGCGGGGGCGGGGTGGGGCCGGTTTCCCCACCGGGCGCAAGTGGGAAACCTGCCGTTTGGCGCCGGGGGAAAAGAAGTATGTCATTTGCAACGCTGACGAAGGGGACCCGGGGGCCTTTATGGACCGGGCCATCCTGGAGTCAAACCCCCACGAGGTGCTGGAGGGGCTGGCCATTGCCGCCTACGCGGTGGGAGCCCGCCAGGGCTATTTCTATATCCGCGCCGAGTATCCCCTGGCCGTGGAAAGGGTGAAAAAGGCCATCGAACAGGCGCGCCAGGCCGGCCTTTTAGGGACCAATATCCTGGGCAGCGGTTTTAGCTTTGACGTGGATGTTTTTCAGGGTTCGGGGGCCTTTGTTTGCGGCGAGGAAACGGCCCTGATCGCCTCCATGGAAGGGGAGCCGGGCCTGCCCCGCCACCGGCCACCATTTCCGGCCACTGCCGGGTTGCGGGGCAGGCCCACGGTGATTAACAACGTAAAGACACTGGCCTACGTGCCCCATATCATTGAGCGGGGTGCCCAATGGTTCAGGGAGACCGGTACTGCCGGCAGCCCCGGTACAGCCGTCTTTGCCCTGGCCGGGAAAGTGATCAATACCGGCCTGGCCGAGGTGCCCATGGGCACAACCCTAAGACAACTGGTTTATGACGTGGGCAGCGGTATTCCCAAAGGTAAGTCCTTTAAGGCCGTGCAGATTGGCGGGCCGTCGGGAGGGTGCCTGCCTGAAGCGGCCCTGGATATGCCCATAGATTTCGACTCTTTAAGCCAGGCCGGGGCCATGATGGGTTCCGGCGGGATGGTCATCCTGGATGAGGACGATTGCATGGTGGAAATAGCCCGGTTTTTCCTGGATTTCACCCAGAAGGAATCCTGCGGCAAGTGCACCATGTGCCGCCTGGGAACCAGGCAGATGCTGGACATCCTGGAGGCAATTACAAAAGGACAGGGCAAACCCGGGGATATAGAGCTTCTTTTGGAACTGGCTGAAGATGTGAAGGCGGGTTCGTTGTGCGGGCTGGGTAAGACGGCGCCCAATCCCGTTTTAAGCACCATCCGCTATTTCCGGGACGAATACGAGGCCCACATCAAGGAACGCCGTTGCCCGGCGCTGATGTGCCAGGAGTTGATTGCCTACTACATCCTGCCGGAAAAATGCGAGCGCTCCTGTGATGCCTGTGTGGGCAGCTGCCCGGTAGAGGCCATTTATACCAATGAGGACCGCGTTAAAGTTATAGACCAGCAAAAATGCGTCAAGTGCGCCAGCTGCCTGGAGGCCTGCCCGCCCCAGTACAAAGCGGTCGTCAAGCTCTCCCCGCCGGAACTGGTGGCCGAAAGGGGGCGTAAGGTATGAAAACAGTCACCTTAACCATAGATGGCCGGACCGTGCAGGCGCGGGAAGGGGAAAAGCTGCTCTGGGCGGCCCTGGAAAACGGCATCTACATCCCCAACCTCTGTGCCATTCCCGGGGCAAAACACCCGGCTGCCGCCTGCCGGTTGTGCTTTGTGGAGATCGAGGGCTACCCGCGCCCGGTGACCGCCTGCACCGAGCCCGTGGTGGAAGGCATGGTGGTGTCCACCCGCAGCCCGCGGGTGGACCGCCTGGTACACACGGCCTTTGAGCTCCTTTTGTCCAATCACCACCTGGACTGCGCCAACTGCCCCCGCAACCGCTCCTGCGAATTGCAGCGGATTGCCCGGGAACGCCGCTTCCCCTTGCGGGTGAAGCGGTTGAGAAAGCTGGAACGGAACCTGCAAGTGGACGACTCCAGCCCGGTAGTGCGCTACGACCCCGGCAAGTGTGTCCTCTGCGGGCGGTGTGTGTGGGTGTGCCGGGAAAAAGGCACCGGAGTGCTGGGTTTTGCCCGGCGGGGGTTTGAGCGCAAAGTAACCACCTTTGGGGATGTTCCCCTTGGCCAATCGGGCTGCAACGGTTGCGGCGAATGTGTCAAAGTTTGTCCCGTGGGTGCCCTGACGGGAAGAGACTCCGCAGCCATCTCAATATGAGATAAATGCCGGGAGCGCCAAACCTGGCGGTAATGCTGCCAGAGTTTACCCCGGCGTCGCAGAATGAGACAGCTTTCCGTTTCGCTTTGAGATAAAATGCTTGAAAAGTTATGGCAGGAAGTGCTTTCTTCCTGCTTTATTTTTTCTGCAGCCGGGATGGCTCAAGGCCCTGCCGCTTATTTCCCCAACCGCCAGCAATTACATAGGGCCTGGCACAACTCTTGCGAGTATAATCAAAACTGTGCGAGGCAATGGCTAAAGTTCCAGCCACCCCACAAGCTGTGAACATAGAACAAACAACATCAGTGCTTGACATGAAATAAGGACGGTTACGGTATCCGGAAATAATTAAAGGAGCAGCCGGGAGATCATTCCACATTTATGCATGCAGTGCGATCCCCGGCCTTTATTGCTGGGGGCATAAAATTGCCTCGAAGGAAAAGCACTTCAAACGGATGTGAGGTCCTGTGTCCAGACTGGATCAGGTAAAAGAAGACTGCCAGCGGGCTGCCGAAGCCATTGCCGCCGCCCTGGGGGTCGAGGTTGAGGTAATCGACCTCGACCTGGTGCGGGTGGCCGGCACGGGCAAGGTGCGCAACGACGTGGGCTCCCGCCTCCTGCGGGGGTTTGTGAATAAGCATGTGCTCAAGACCAGCCAGCCCATTTTTATCAAAGAAGCAGGCTATCACCCCATCTGCATGTCCTGCCCCCTTACGGGAAGCTGTTTTTACAAAGCTTCCATCGTTTACCCCATCATTGCGGGGCAGAACGTCATCGGCACCATCAGCCTGATTGCCTTTAGCGACGAGCAAAAAGTAACCCTGCTTACCCGCACCGAATCTTTGATGGAATTTATCGGGCGCATGGCCGACCTGATCGCAGCCAAGGTCCTGGAAACCGAGGCCATGACCGAGAAAATGATCATGGCCAGCCAGGTCAACGCGGTCATGGATGCGGTGGGTGAGGGGGTCATTGCTATCAACAGCGAGGGGATGGTCACCCACTTCAACCTCTCCGCCGAACGGATGTTCAGCATTCCCAAAAACGAAATTCTGCACCAACGCCTGGAAGAACACTTAGCCGGCCTGCCCCTCCTCCAGGCCCTGCGCGAACCCGGAGGCTTTACTTCCCGGGAGTGTTTTGTCCAGGCCAGGGGGCGGCGGCTGCATCTTCTGGTTACGGCCCGCCCCATAATGGGCAGCGACGGCCGGCCCGTAGGAGTGGTGGCCTCGGCCCGGGACTTCAAGGAAACCCAGAAGCTGGCCTATGAAATTATGAGAACTGCGGGGCCATACCGGAAACCCTGCTGGAAAGCGAACTGTTCGGCTATGAAGAAGGAGCCTTCACCGGTGCCCGTAAGGGGGGCAAACCGGGCAAGTTTGAGCTGGCCAATCACGGGACCATTTTCCTGGACGAAATTGGGAACATGTCCCTCTACCTGCAGGCAAAGCTTTTGCGGGTACTGCAGGAGCGCCAGGTAGAGCGCATTGGCGGCAATCGCCTGATCCCGGTGGATATACGCATCATTGCGGCCACCAACAGCAACCTGGAAGAAATGATTGCCAAGGGCCATTTCCGGGAGGACCTCTATTACCGCCTGAGCGTTATCCCCCTGACCATACCCCCTTTACGGGAAAGGCCGGAGGATATCAAGCTGCTCCTGGAACACTACCGGGAGCACTATAACAACCTTCTGGGCAAGAATATCCGCGGCTATACCCTCCAGGCGGAACGGGCCTGCCTTGCCTATAGCTGGCCGGGAAATGTGCGGGAGCTCATCAACGCCGTGGAATATGCCGTAAACCTGGAAGAAGGCAACCTTATTGATACCGGCAGCCTGCCCCGTGCGGTACAGGAAGGCGGTCACCGTATAGCAGAAATCCCCGGCCGCGAAAGCCGCTGGGTTACTTTAGAGCAGATGGAAAAGGAGGCCATCATCAGCGCCCTGGAACATTTCGGCTGGAACGAACAGGGCAAAACAAAAGCCGCCCGGGCGCTGGGCATAAGCCGGGCGACCATCTACCGCAAAATTGCCAAATATAACCTTTCCTCCCGCAGTGTCAGGGAAGCAATCACGGCTGAAAAACGTTAATTCCTGTAAAAGAGCCACTCTATGACAGAATGCTGTTATGGTGGATAAATGGAAATAGAAATGTTCATGAGGCGTACTCTATAACCCATGTATATAATCCTTTAGCAAGAAACAAAAAACGGGGTGGGGCTACCCACCCTTTCTTCTTATGTGATATACTTTATAGGTGCTTAAAGATTAAAGATACTTAAAGGTACAGTTGCAAAACCGCCTCCACCAAACTGAAGGTGACCCCCTGCAACGTTAATGATGCTGAACCACTGGTGTAAACATTACTCTGACCACGATATAGGGAGTGGCGGCGAAGTTGGTCAAGTTTCAGTATAGCTAATGAGGGGTTAGTCTGCCCTTTTTTGCCTGAAATGCTGGTAATAGGGAGGATGAAATGACAAAGGATACCAGCTTTTCTCGGCATTTACATGTTAAGGAGGAGGTGTGTAGCAGGTTTGGGTTTTATGTATAATGCTAAAATTGTTGATTTAAATGCCGATGTGGGTGAAAGTTTTGGTGCATACAAAATTGGCATGGATGAGGAGGTGATAAAGTACATCAGTTCAGCCAATATTGCTTGTGGACTGCATGCCGGAGATCCGGTGGTAATGGAAAAAACAATCAACCTGGCTGCTGAGTATGGGGTGGGCGTTGGTGCACACCCGGGCTATCCAGATTTGCAAGGTTTTGGCCGCAGGAATATGGCTCTCTCTCCTGCAGAGGTAAAAGCTTATGTAATGTACCAGATAGGAGCAATAATGTCTTTTGCCAGAGCTGCAGGAGTCAGGGTTGTCCATGTTAAGCCTCACGGTGCACTTTATAATATTGCAGCAAAAGATCCTTCCATAGCTCTGGCGATAGTGGAAGCAATAAAAGCGGTCGATGAAGAACTAATCCTTCTGGCCCTGGCCGGTTCGGAAATGGTGAAAGCTGCCCGGGCAGCAGGGTTGAAGGTGGCCCAGGAAGTGTTTGCCGACCGGGCTTATAATGCCGACGGAACTCTGGTGGCCAGGAGCAAGCCTGGTGCGGTAATCCATGATCCCGGGACGGCTATTCCCCGGGCAGTACGTATGGTCACTGAAGGTAAAGTAACCGCTATTAACGGAGAAGAGGTTTCTATTGAAGCTGATAGCATTTGCGTGCACGGGGATAACCCCCAGGCCATTGAGTTTGTACGGAAATTGAGGAAAGCCCTGGAGGCAGCCGGCGTAAGTATCAAGCCTTTAGTAGATGTGATACAGAAGTTTTAAGAGGGGAGCAGCTGGATATGTTGGACAACCTTGGGGCCCAAAATCTTTCCCCGGCCGAGTTAAGATCTGCCATTAGAAAAGGGGATTACAACCGGCCCACGCCGGGGCTGGCATCTGGTTATGCCCAGGCCAACCTGGTAATCTTGCCTAAAGATCTGGCTTTTGACTTTTTACTTTTTTGCCAGCGCAATCCAAAACCTTGCCCGGTACTTGATGTAACTGAAGTGGGCGATCCCGAACCAAAATTTGCTGCACCGGGAGCTGATTTAAGGACGGATCTGCCCCGTTACCGGGTTTATGAATACGGGCAGATGGTTGCCGAGGTCACGAACATCACTGATTACTGGCGGGACGATCTGGTAGCTTTTTTGCTGGGGTGCAGCTTTACCTTTGAGGAAGCCCTGTTAAACGCAGGAGTTCCTGTGCGGCATATAGAAGAAGGGAAAAATGTGCCCATGTTTATTACCGGTATTTCCTGCCGCCAGGCGGGTCCTTTTCACGGTCCTCTGGTGGTTTCCATGCGCCCTATTCCTGCTCATTTAGTAATAAGGGCGGTGCAGGTAACTTCCCGCTATCCCGCGGTACATGGAGCTCCTGTTCATATTGGCCAACCTGAGTTAATTGGTATAAAAGACCTGAACAGGCCCGATTTTGGTGATGCTGTGACTATCTACCCGGGAGAAGTTCCCGTCTTCTGGGCCTGTGGTGTAACTCCACAAGCGGTGGCCATGGCTGCCAAGCCCGAATTGATGATTACCCACGCACCGGGACACATGTTTATCACCGACCTGAGAGATCAAGACTTGGCAGTGATTTAAGGTTAGGAGGAAGAAAGAAAAATGAAGGCGGAAAAAAATAATTTTTGGACCAGGTTAAAGAACGTGGGGCCGGCGGCGGTGGTGAGCGCAGCCTTTATCGGCCCCGGAACGGTAACCACCGCTACTCTTGCCGGTGTCCAGTTCAAGTATGCCCTGCTTTGGGCGATGCTATTTTCCACCATTGCCACCATGATTCTCCAAGAGATGAGCGCCAGGGTGGGCATTGTCACCGGCAAGGGCCTGGGGACAGCCATCAAAAACACCTTCGAGCAGCCGGCGGCCAGGTTGGCGGCGGTGTTACTAATCGTGGCCGCTATCGGAGTGGGCAACTCCGCCTTCCAGAGCGGCAACATCTCCGGAGCCAGTATGGGCCTGCAAGTGCTGTTCGGCGCGACCAAACAGGTATGGGTGGCAGTGATTGGGTTAACCGCCTTTGCGCTGTTATGGACCGGCAGTTACAAGCTGGTGGAAAAGGTCCTGGTGGCCATGGTAGTTTTGATGAGCCTGGTGTTCCTGACCACCGCGGTGGTGATCAAGCCCAACGTGGGCGAATTGCTCCGTGGACTTTTCGTTCCTGTAATTCCTCCGGGAGCCCTGCTTGTTACCCTGGGCATTATCGGAACCACCGTGGTACCCTATAACCTGTACCTGCATGCGTCTGCCGCCGCTGAACGGTGGGGTGGAATAGCGGAGAAACAAGAGGCCATCAAGGCCAGCAAGTTGGACCTCCTGGTATCCATCGGCCTGGGAGGCGTTATCTCGTTAGCTATCATTATTACCGCCTCTTCCCTGTTCGGCAGCGGAGTGGAGGTGAAGACCGCCGGTGATATGGCCAAGCAGTTGGAACCCTTGCTGGGCCCGTGGGCCAAGTGGTTCTTTGCCATCGGGCTGTTCGCCGCCGGCGCCACCTCAGCCATCACTGCACCCATGGCCGCGGCCTACGCCATTACCGGTGTGGCCGGGTGGAATACCGACATGAAGAGCGCCCACTTCCGGGCTATCTGGATAATCGTCCTGGCTATCGGTGCCGTGGTTGCGTACGTGGGAGTTAACCCGGTGCAGCTCATTTTGTTTGCCCAGGCGGTAAATGGTATCCTGCTTCCCATTTCCGCCATCTTCCTCCTGATGGTGGTTAACCAGGAGAAGATTATGAAGAACTTTGTTAACGGAGGCGCCATGAACCTGGCAGGCATTGCGGTGGTGCTGGTCACTGTGGTGCTGGGGATACGGATGATTCTCAAAGCTTTCAAGGTTATCTAAAAACTGTTGCTAAGCTATTGAAATAAGATTGGAGGGCGCGCCTGCGGTTTAAAACCCGCTGGCGCGCTTCATTCCTGAGTACAGCAGGGGGTGATAAAAGTGTATGACAGGCCCAGATTTCTTCCGGCAGGTGACAGGGCGATAGTGGTGGAATTCGGCAATGAAATTAATCCAGAAATCAACCGGCGAGTGCGTAACCTGTACCTGGCTTTACAAAGGAGTGGTATTGGTGGGATAGGAGAAATGATTCCCACCTATCGTTCCCTGCTTATTTATTATGACCCTATGCAGCTACCCCTGAACCAGTTGATCGATTATATTCAAGAAGTAGAAGCTGATATGGAACGGCTGAAATTACCCCACCCAAAGATTTATGTAATACCGGTAATTTATGGTGGAGAATACGGCCCGGATCTGGAAGATGTAGCAAGATACAATCAACTTACACCCGGAGAAGTAATCCAGATTCATACCGCCACTGATTATCTCATTTATATGCTGGGGTTCGCTCCTGGTTTTCCTTATCTGGGAGGGATGTCTTTGCGCATTGCCACCCCCCGTCTAAAAACACCTCGTACCCATATACCCGCCGGGTCGGTGGGTATTGCCGATAAACAGACAGGTATTTATCCCATAGATAGCCCTGGTGGGTGGCGGATTATTGGTCGCACGCCTGTAAAACTGTACGATCCTTACCGGGAGCCACCGGTTTTACTGTCGGCAGGCAACTATGTGAGGTTTGTCTCTATAACTGCCGAAGATTACCATAAGATAAAGGCAGCAGTGGAACAAAATACTTACACGCTCCAAGAGCTGCCTGTAGAGCTGGGGGGATAGAAACTGCATGGCTGTCTTGAAAGTGGAAAAGCCGGGCATGCTAACTACCATTCAAGATCTGGGGCGACATGGTTTTCAAGAATTCGGAATGCCGGTGGCTGGGGCGGCTGACGAGTTCTCTTTTAAATTAGCCAACATGCTGGTGAGGAACCGGCCAGAAGAGGCGGCTCTGGAATTAACCCTCGCAGGTCCTACTTTAAAGGTACTGGAAGAAGGAGTAATTGCCATTACCGGAGCTGATATGGGACCCCAACTTAATGGCCGCCCGCTGGTGATGTGGGAAGCAGTACTGGTCTACCCGGGTGATGTGTTAAGTTTCGGGTGGTCCAGACAGGGGTGCCGTGCATACTTGGCTGTAGCTGGGGGTATAAACGTGCCGCCGGTAATGGGCAGCAAATCCACTTACCTGCGCGGAAGTATTGGCGGATTTGAAGGTAGGGCGCTAAGGGGGGGCGATATAATAAGCTCCGGAGTGCCTTCTTATCCACTGGATGAACTGGTTGGACGCAGTATCCCACCAGAGTATATATCATCCTATAACGGAAAATGGGAGGTAAGGGTAGTGCTGGGCCCTCAGGACGATTACTTCACGGCAAAGGGTATCCAGACCTTCCTCCAGAGTGAGTATAAAGTAACCCCCGAGTGTGACCGCATGGGATGCCGTTTGGAGGGTCCCCCCATTGAACATCAGAAGGGAGCAGATATAATTTCCGATGGGATACCTGCGGGTGCAGTACAGGTTCCCGGGCACGGTCAGCCCATTATTATGCTGGCCGATAGGCAGACCACGGGTGGTTATGCTAAAATAGCCACTGTCATCTCATCCGATTTATGGAAAGTAGCCCAGGCTAAGCCGGGTGATATTATCCACTTCCGGGCCGTTACCCTTCCCGAAGCTCATCAGGCCTACCGTATCTACCGGGAAAGGTTGCAGTCTCTTCCTACGGTAATTCAAATACTCTGGAACCGGAAGAAACATTATCGAATCCAGGTAAATGGTAAAATATACCGGGTATGTGTGGAAAAGATGGAATATTGAACTTTCAATAATGGCACGGTCATGGAAATTTTTGCCCGGGCCATCCACGCCGCCAGCCCGCGGAAAAACAAGCCCTTTGTGGCCATCAACTGCGGGGCCATACCGGAAACCCTGCTGGAAAGCGAACTGTTCGGCTATGAAGAAGGAGCCTTCACCGGTGCCCGCAAAGGGGGCAAACCGGGCAAGTTTGAGCTGGCCAATCACGGGACCATTTTCCTGGACGAAATTGGGAACATGTTCCTCTACCTGCAGGCAAAGCTTTTGCGGGTACTGCAGGAGCGCCAGGTGGAACGCGTCGGTGGCAACCGCCTGATCCCTGTGGATATACGCATCATTGCGGCCACCAACATCTTCCGTACCTGGTACGTGAGGAGGGCCAGCGAACAAAAAGAAAGAACCATGGTCATACCCACGGCGGTATGGGCATCATAGGTCAACACCAGCAGGGGTACGAGAATCTTAGAGGGTCAGCCCGCAGGGTGTACCAGGCAGGGAAAAGTTGATGTAACTGGGTCTAGAAGACGTTAAGCTGAAGGAGGTTGCAAATGGGACTCTCAATTAGGCCTTTACGGGTAGGGACATTAGCTGGTTTCGAAAAATCCAAGTTTACTTACGGGTTTAATTTTGGTGAGAAACTTGATGCACCATGTTTGGTTTGGTTAATTGAAGGGGCTTCGCGTAAGATCTTGGTTGATTCCGGTCCGTCCGGACCGGAATGGGCCGCCAAATACCATACAGCTATGAAATGGGACGCCGAGGATGCATTGGACAGAAGGCTCCGTTCGGTTGGGGTTGATCCCGCGGATATTGACCTGGTGATCTTGACGCATCTACACTGGGATCACTGCTTCAATACCGAACTATTTCCTAAAGCCAAATTCCTTGTTCAAAAGGAAGAACTGAAGTATGCGATTGCTCCTTTACCGGTTCATCAACGTGCATACGAAGTAGACATGCCCGGAATTAAACCTCCCTGGTTTCAGGTCTTTGATCGAATGGTAGTCCTGGACGGAGATACGCCGGTGGAACCAGGAATTCAGGTAATACTGTTACCTGGACATACGCCCGGCTTGCAGGGCGTACGGGTGGAAACAGAGACAGGAGTCTACCTTATTGCCAGTGATCTCATACCTCTCTTCGAGAACTGGGAAGGTTCACCTGATATGAAGCATATACCGCCGGGTATTCATGTGAGTCTGGCGGAGTGTTTCGAGACTTTCCGCAAGGTAGAAGCTATTACTGATCAGATACTTCCGGGACATGACCCCATGGTGCTGGATAGAGAGGTTTATGGTAAAAGGTGAAAATAATGGTTCTTCGCTGGGTCTTCCTCTTTAGGCGAGAAAAGAGCCTCCAGCAGCGGGATAATTGACAGAATACTGTTATGGTGGATAAATATTTGGTCTGGTTATAAATCCATTTAACCGTACTCTACAACCCATGCGTATGATCCTTTAGCAAGAAACAGAAAACGGGGTGGGGCTACCCACCCTTTTTTATTATGATATACTTAAAGATACTTAAAGTGTTTTTATTTTGTTCAAAGGAATAAATTATTTTAAAAGTATTGGTGGGGAGGACAGCCGATGGCAAAAAAACGGGTGGCGGTCATTTTTGGCGGGCGTTCGGGAGAGCACCAGGTCTCCTTAAACTCGGCGGCTTCGGTGATTGGCGCCCTGGATAAAGACAGGTACGAGATTATTCCCGTGGCTATTACTCCGGAAGGAAAATGGTTCGCAGGCGTTGAGCCGGCACAAATGCTGGCCGGAGAGGACCCGGAGCAACTGGGACAAAGGGTCGCTCTGCTGGCGGACCCCACTTATGGTGGCCTGGCTCCTGTGGGGGACGGGTGCGTAAGGGTGGAACAGTTGCAACCTATCGACGTGGTTATCCCGGTACTGCACGGCACTTTTGGCGAGGATGGTACCGTTCAGGGGCTTCTGGAACTGGCCAACATCCCCTATGTAGGGGCGGGGGTGATGGCTTCGGCAGTGGGCATGGATAAAGTAATGATGAAGACCGTCTTTGCCCGGCACGGCCTGCCCCAGGTACGTTTCTGCCACTTCCTGCGCCGTAATTGGGAGCGGGACCCGGAGGCGGTGCTGGACCGGGTAGAACAGCTGGGTTATCCCGTCTTTGTCAAGCCGGCCAACCTCGGTTCCAGCGTGGGCATATCCAAGGCGAGGGACCGGGAGGAACTGCGGCGGGCCATAGACCTGGCCGCCAGCTATGATCGCAAGATTATCGTGGAGGAGTTTGCGGATGTCCGGGAGGTGGAGGTAAGCGTCCTGGGGAACGATGATCCGGTGGCTTCCCTGCCGGGGGAAATTATTCCTTTAAACGAATTCTACGATTATGAAGCCAAATATGTGGAGGGAAAGTCCCGGCTGGTTATCCCGGCCCGGCTGCCGGAAGAAACCATGCTGGAGGTGCAAAGATTAGCCATTCAGGCTTTCAAAGCCCTGGACTGTGCCGGGTTGGCCCGGGTAGACTTTTTCCTGCGCCGGGATAACGGGGCCGTGCTGATCAATGAAATCAATACCATTCCCGGTTTCACCCGCACCAGCATGTATCCCAAGATGTGGGAAGCCAGTGGTATTCCCTATCCGGAGTTGCTGGACCGGCTTATTGACCTGGCCCTGGAAAGGCACCGGGAAAAGAACCGGTCCCGGACTACCTTCCAGCTTCCGGGGGGCGCGGGTTGAAACCGGCCCGGTGTAATCTGGTGTAGGGGATTGGAGCTGCCGACCATGGGGTTTGGGGCCGCTCTGTTCTGCCTGCATAACTCTTGCCCGGGGCGAAAAAATACCATTGCACACAACGTCGTAGAGGAGCTGGTAATGTGTTTACCCGCCTGGAATCAAAGCTTTGCCCGGTCAAATCAGAAGGAAGGGACGGCTGGCAGAGGGCGGCCCGGCTGGTTTTAATAGGACGACTTCTTTTCCTGGCCTTTCCCGGGGTGGCCCGGGAGTTAAAAAACTGGCGGCAAATGGCATCACGCTGTCCGGCTCCGCAGCTAAGGGAGATGGCCCTGGCCAGCATTGGCGCCAAGACATTTCACTGCCAGGGAGGCAGCGTTTTCAGCGCCTGGACCGGAAACCACCGCCGGGAGTTGATCCGGGCCATTGTGGCCCTGCAGACGATCAGTGACTACCTGGACAATTTGTGCGACCGCGCGGGGGTGCAGGACGGGGAGGCTTTCCACCAGCTGCACCGGGCTTTTATGGATGCCCTTTGCCCCGGGGCGTTCCCTCGGGACTATTATGCCCTCTACCCTTACCGGCAGGATGGAGGGTACCTGCAGGAACTGGTACGCTCCTGCCAGCAGGCCCTGGCTCTGCTGCCCGCCTACGCACCACTGCGCGAAAGGGTCTGCCAGCTGGCCGAACTCTATTGTCAGCTGCAGGTGTACAAGCACATCCAGTGGCCTCTACGGGTGAAGAGCCTGACCACCTGGCTGGAACCCTTGCTGGAAAGCCTCCCGGAAAGGCTCTACTGGTGGGAACTGGCTGCGGCCACCGGTTCAACCATTGGCATCTTTGCCCTCTTCGCCCTGGCGGCCAGGGGGAATTATACCGCGGACGAGGTGGAAAGAGTCGTGTCAGCCTATTTTCCCTGGATCTGCGGGTTGCACATTTTACTGGATTACTTTATCGACCAGCAGGAAGATATGGAAGGCGGCGACCTAAACTTTGTTTCCTATTACCGGGACGGGCAGCAGGCCGCCGGGCGCCTGAAGTATTTTGTGGACCGGTCCCTGGCCCTGGCTGCGGAACTGCCCGACCCCTTTTTCCACGTAACCGTGGTGCAGGGTCTTTTAGCCATGTACCTGTCCGATGAAAAGGTAGACGGACAGGGCCTTCAGGCCACCCGCCGCCTGCTTTTGGACAGCGGCGGCCCCGCTACCCGCCGGCTGTACCGCCTGTGCGCTTTTTTACGGAAAGTGGGGATTGTTTAAACAAGGCCTATAACTGCGGATTCTGGCCCCAAAGGCCCTGGGGAAAAGTCTATAAACACGGCTGGTTGTTGAGTGAACGAATTGTGATTTATTTCATTGTCCGTTCTAATTTAAATTCCTATAATGGGCCCTGATAAGTACCAGACCAACGGGAAAAAAGGATGATGCAGATGAAATGGACCAAAGAGGCCTTGCAGTACATGAACAACGTTCCCTTTTTTGTGCGGGAAAAGGCCAGGAAAAAGGTGGAGGAGTGGGCCAGGCAAAAAGGGGTCGGGGAAATCACCATGAACGAGGTTATGGAAGCCCGGAGCAAAATGACCGCCCGGGACCCCAATGCCCCCCCGCCGGCCAAACCCAGGATTGCCGTGGTGCGCTGCAACATTGTTTCCGAGGTCTGCCCGGGCGTGGGTTGTCTTAACAGCTTCAACAAAAGGGAGCAACACTTTGCCCGCTACGGTCCCGATGCCGAGCTGATCGGCTTTTTCACCTGCGGGGGATGTTGCGGGCGCCGAGTTTCCCGGCTGGTGGAAAAATTGCTGCCCTACGATCTCACCCATGTTCATTTGAGCTCATGCATGCTTTTGGAGGGGGACTACCCCAGGTGTCCTTTCAAGGAGCAGATCAAGAAGACCATCCAGGCTAAAGGTGTGGAGGTCGTCGAGGGGACGCACCACTGATGCACCGCGTGCCAGTTCTGCCAAAAAATTTTTTCGGGTGTACAGGAAATCAGTTATCAATCTTGAATTTTATATCATGTAAGAAAGCAAAAACGTTTTTGCTGTAGCTTTGTACGGTTTAGCGGTAGGATAAAACAAACTGGCTCATCTATATAACAAAGGGGGAATACAATGTCATGCAACCGGTGGAAATCAAAACGAAAATATACTGGGTGGGCGGCATCGATTGGGACCTGCGTTACTTTCATGGCTATCTCACTCCGCGGGGAACCACCTACAATGCTTACCTGATTGTGGATGAAAAAATTGTGCTGGTGGATACAGTCAAACACTACCTGTTTGATGAAATGTTGAGCAGGATTAAAAAAGTTGTGGATCCGGCCAAAATCGACTACCTGGTGGTCAATCATGTGGAAATGGATCATTCCGGCAGCGTCCCCAAAATAATGGATCTCGCCCCGGGTGCCAAAGTCGTAACTTCGCCCCAGGGGAGAAAGGGTTTGGAGCGGCATTACAAAAGGAATTGGGACTTTGTGGTTGTTAATTCCGGTGACGAACTCAACATCGGCTCCCGCACTTTAAAGTTTGTGCACACTCCCATGGTGCACTGGCCCGACTCAATGGTCACCTATATCCCTGAAGAGAAACTGCTTTTGCCCAACGATGCCTTTGGACAGCACATTGCCAGCATCGAACGTTTTGATGATGAGCTGGGGTGGGATGTGGTTCACGAGGAAGCGGCAAAGTACTACGCCAATATCGTTTTGCCCTACGGCGACCAGGTAAACAAGGCCCTGGATGTTGTTTCCCAGTTGCCCATTGACGTAATCGCCCCCAGCCACGGGGTGATCTGGCGCTCCTTCCTGCCCCGGATTTTGCAGGTTTACCGCCGGTGGGCCAATCACGAAACCGGGAAAAAAGCGCTTATAGTATACGATACCATGTGGGGTTCTACGAAGAAAATTGCTCTGGCCCTGCAGGACGGCCTGGAGGATGCCGGTATTCCCGTTACGGTCAGGTTCCTGCAGACCAATCACATCTCGGAGATTATGTCCGACGTGCTTGTATCGAAAGCCATTTTAATTGGCACGCCCACCTTAAACAACGGCATGCTGCCCAGCGTGAGTGCTTTTCTCACCTACCTTAAAGGACTGAGGCCGAAAAACCGGATCGGGTTTGCCTTTGGTTCTTACGGCTGGGGTGGTCAGGGTGCGAAAGAAGTAAAGGCGTTTATGCAATCGATGGGCTGGGAAGTGCCGCTGGATGTCGTCAACCTGCAGTATGTCCCCGGTGAGGACGAACTGGAAGCGGTGAGGGATATGGGACGTAAGCTGGGGGAGGTGCTGTAGCAGTTTGCGGGGTGGGCAAAGAGGAGTTTGAGAAGGAAAGGTAACTTTTTCCTCTAAATAGATTATAGCCAAGATCGTTCCATATACGTTCCCAAAATCGCCTTACCCGTGGTAAGGCGATTTTCCCGTGCGCCCGGCATGGGCGTTAACTTGGTGGTGAAAGTCCACTGCAGGCGAGGCAGCACCAGTCTGCTGGCCAAAGGCAAGGGTGTCCATCGCGAGGTGGAATCCGGAGGAACCCGGAGGCAAAACCACGGCCCGATGAACAAGAACCCCATAAGAGGGTAGCTCACAAGTGAATGGTGCTCCTGTTGTTTTTCCGGCGCCGGGTGCCTTCTCAATTTGAGATCAATGCCGGAAGTGTCGAATTTAGCGGTAATGCTGCCAGAGTTTACCCCGGCGTCGCAGAATGAGACAGCTTTCCGTTTCGCTTTGAGATGAAATTCTGAAAAATGCTGCCGCAGGAAGTGCTTTCTTCCTGCTTTATTTTTTCTGCAGCCGGGATGGTTCAAGGCCTTGCCGCTTATTCCCCCAACCGCCAGCAATTACATAGGGTCTGGCACAACTCTTGCGTGTATAATCAAGTAAAGGTTCCAAACGCGCGAGGTGATGGCAATGGCTAATGCTTTAGCTGCTCCAAAAGCTGTGAACATAGAAGTGCGCCAAAGCTGGTGCAAGGGGTGCGGGATTTGTGTTGCCCTTTGCCCCAGGGAAGTGCTCTCCCTGAATGGTTCGGGCAAGGTTGCGGTGGTGAATCCCGACCGCTGCGTTGGTTGCGGCCGGTGTGAAATCCACTGTCCGGACTTTGCCATCGGCATAGAGGTGAAGGAACAATGAGCGATGTGGTGGAAATGGCCCGCCTGATGCAGGGCAACGAGGCTGTGGTGGAAGGGGCCCTGGCGGCAGGGGTACGCTTTTTTGCCGGCTACCCCATCACCCCCTCCACGGAGATTGCCGAGCTGATGGCTGAACGCCTGCCCGGGTTAGGCGGTAAGTTCATCCAAATGGAAGACGAGATCGCCAGTATGGCCGCGGTAATCGGTGCTTCCCTGGCCGGGGTGAAGGCCCTTACGGCCACCAGCGGGCCGGGCTTTTCGCTGAAGCAGGAAAACATCGGCTATGCGGCTATGGCTGAAATTCCCTGCGTGATTGTCAATGTGCAGCGCTGGGGTCCCAGTACGGGTATTCCCACCGCTCCCGCCCAGGGGGATGTAATGCAGGCCAGATGGGGAACCCACGGCGATCACCCGGTTATCGTCCTCTGCCCTGCCTCGGTGCGGGAGGCGTACATGCTGGCCATCCGGGCAGTCAACCTATCGGAAAAGTACCGGGTGCCGGTGATCCTGCTCATGGACGAAGTGATCGGTCACATGCGGGAACGTGTGGTGCAGCCCCATGCCGAAGAAGTGGAAGTAATTGAGCGTAAAAAGCCGGCGGTGGAGCCAAAAGATTATTACCCCTACCGTCCCGGCGATGACGGTGTACCGCCCATGGCCAACTTCGGAGATGGTTACCGTTACCACGTAACGGGGCTGGTGCACGATGAAAAAGGCAATCCCACCACCGACCCTCAGGTTGCTGAAAGCTTAATTCTGAGGTTGCACCGGAAAATTTACGATCATCTGGATGATGTGATTACCGTAGAGGGTTATCAACTGGAGGATGCGGAAATAGTTGTGGTCGCCTATGGTGCGGTGGCCAGATCGGCTAAACGGGCGGTCAAGGATGCCCGGGCGGCGGGTATCAAAGCGGGGCTGTTCCGGCCGGTAACCATCTGGCCCTTTCCGGAAAAAGAGGTAGCGGAACTGGCCGGCCGGGTGCGGCACATCATCGTGGCCGAAATGAACCTGGGCCAGCTCAAGGGAGAAGTGGAACGGGCGGTGCAGGGCCGGGTGAGGGTGACGGGGGTTAACCGGCTGAACGGGGAACTGATCACCTTTGACGAAATCCTGTCCGCCATCAAGGAGGTGACAACGGATGCTCAGTCAGGTTGAATCCCACCTGCGATCTGACCGGTTTCCCCATATCTGGTGTCCCGGTTGCGGCAACGGCATAGTTTTATCGGCGCTGGTCAGGGCCATTGAAGAGCTGGGGTACGACCCGGACAAAACCGTGGTGGTTTCCGGCATCGGCTGTTCCTCCCGGGCGGCGGGTTACCTGGATTTCAACACCCTGCATACCACCCACGGTCGTGCGCTGGCCTTTGCCACCGGTATCAAACTGGCCAGGCCTGAACTGGATGTCTTTGTCCTGATGGGAGACGGCGACGCCACAGCCATCGGCGGCAATCACTTTATACACGCTGCCAGGCGCAATATAGACCTCACGGCCATCATTTTTAACAACAGCATCTATGGTATGACCGGGGGGCAATATTCACCCCTCACTCCTCCCGACAAAAGGGCAACTACCGCCCCCTACGGGAATATAGAGCGAAGCTTTGATATTGCCGAACTGGCTAAAGGTGCCGGCGCCACCTATGTGGCCCGGGCCACCACCTATCATGCCACCATGCTGGAAAAATTGATTGTGGCCGGAGCCAGAAACAAGGGCTTCAGCGTCATTGAGGCCATCACCGCCTGCCCGGTAGGATACGGGCGGCGCAACAAAATGGGCAACGGGCTGCAAATGCTTCTCTGGCAGAAGGAACATGCGGTAACGGTGAAACAGGCGGAAAAAATGAGCCCGGAGGAGCTGCAGGATAAAATAATCATTGGTGAGTTATACAGGGGGGAAGCTCCCGAATACACCGCCATGTACGAAGAAATCATTGCCAGGGCAAAGGGCAAAAACCGGTGAGAGCAAAGGAGATGAGTAAAATGTCCAGAACGATAGAATTCAGGTTGAGCGGTTCAGGTGGTCAGGGCCTGATCCTGGCGGGCGTTATCTTGGCCGATGCGGCCATCCGGGAGGGCAAAAACGCCGTGCAGGCCCAGTCCTACGGCCCGGAAGCCCGGGGTGGCGCCAGCAAGGCGGAAGTGATTATCAGTGACGGTGAAATTGATTACCCCAAGGTGGTCTTGCCCGATGTGGTGCTGGCCATGAGCCAGGAAGCAGCCAATAAATATGCCGCTCGTGTAAAAAAAGGAGGCCTTTTAATTGTTGACAGCACCTACGTAAAAAATATACCGGCCACCCCGGGGCGGGTGTACGTTTTTCCCATCAGCCGCCTGGCCCGGGAAAAGGTGGGCAAGGAACTGGTGGCCAATATCGTGGCGCTGGGAATCCTGGCCGGACTGACCGGTGTTGTTTCCCGCCAGGTCCTGGAGCAGGCGCTGCTTTCCCGCATCCCCAAAGGTACCGAAACCTTGAATATGCAGGCCCTGGAAGCGGGGTTTGAAATGGCGAAGGCCTCTTCGGTAAAGGTTCCGGCTTAAAAAGAAAGAATGGTTGTTTTGGGCTGGGAACACATTTCCAGGGGAATTGTTTAGCTGTCAGAATCTGCCGGAGGAAAAACACTTCCGGTGCAGAAGAAATAAATAGGGCTGTAATTGATACTGTCGCCAGTCCGGGGAAGATTTCCTTCCGGCTGCTTTTGCGACAGTATCTTATTTCGGGGTGAATTGGACCACGGGGGCCATCGGGGGGAAAAAGATTGCTATGGAAGAAAAATTTATATGTCATGTGCCTGGCGCAGTTTCTGGCCATGTCTTCAATGCAGTTGATCATGCCCTTTCTTCCCTTCTATATTGAGAAACTGGGCGTTACAGAACCAGGAGCCGTAACCGTCTGGACGGGTATCATTGCCTCGGCCAATTTTCTGGCTTCGGCCATTATGTCCCCGGTGTGGGGAAACATGACGGATCGCCTTGGTTGTAAAATTATGGTTCTGCGTTCACTGGTTGCCCTGGCGACATTTGCCGTCTTTTTAAGTCTGGCGCAGAATGTTTACCAGTTTACGGCCATCAGAGCTTTGATGGGGGCCTTTAGTGGCTTTAATGCGGCAGCCATTGCCCTGGTGGCGGTGAACACGCCCGAACAGCACCTGGGTTATGCCCTTGGGCTTTTGCAAACGGCCCAGGTGGCGGGAACCATAACAGGCCCCCTGTTTGGTGGAATAATAGCCAGCCTTTACGGATACCATCAGGTTTTCCATCTGATTACATTGATTAACGCCCTGGCTGCGGTAATGGTTTATGTTTTGATCAGGGAAAGTTTTGGCCCTGGCTGCACCGTACGGGATATTCACGATCCGGCGGAGGAAAGTGGATCTTCCCCCGGACAAACCCCTCTCTGGGTTGTTTTTGTCGTTATTTTCATTGCCCAGCTATCCGTACGCGTTGCGGAACCAATGGTACCTATCTTTGTGAAATCCTTATACCAGGATGAGCGCTTTCTGTCCTTAATCGCCGGGATAATCATTGCTTCCACGGGTGTGGCCAATGTGCTGGGAGCCCCTGTGCTGGGGCGTCGCAGTGACAGATCCGGCTATAAGTTAACCCTGGTGCTGTCCCTTACCGGTGCGGGTTTTCTGTATCTGGCCCAAACTCTGGCCAGTTCCCCATGGCAACTGGGCATTTTAAGATTTCTCCTGGGCTTTTGCATGGCCGGCATTTTCCCGGCCGCCAATGCCATAGTGGGGCACCTTTTCCCGAAGGAAAAGCGGGGGAAGGCCTATGGCATAATTTCCAGCGCCACTTTTTTGGGCAATTTTGCCGGGCCGCTGGCCGGAGGATTGATTGCCGCCCGGTTTAGTGTGCATGCCGTTTTCCCGGTTACCGGTGCGCTGTTACTGATCAATGCGGTGTGGGTGGTTAAATCCCTGGTGGAACCCAGAAAAATTTTTAACCCCGGGCAGCAGGAAAATTAAATGTTTGTATCGAATAGGTTACTACCATCAATTGTTTTCAAAAAATTTGCAACAAGGGCTATAATGCTTGCAGCGGGATAGTATGTCAGTGTCCCGTAATTAGGGTCGTCAACTGTAATATCTGCAATCGCCCAAGCGATCGGGCGGTGCGAGTAGATAGGTAGCCAGTTGTACGCCGGGCGTAAACGGTTACCTATTTTTTATTTTTAGATTTTTGTTTGGTTTGGACTTTTACTTATATTCGTGCAGGGGGTGATGTTTAGGGAAAAGAGATGCAGAGAAAAAACTTTGGCAATTTAAAAGTCCATCGGTAAACTGTTTATGGCTGGTGTGTTACCGGGCATTTTACTGGGCGGCGTACTCCTGATAACATCTATCATTTATGCACGCATGAAAAATTACGACAGTAGCTCCTACCGACATTGTCAGGAGACTTAAAAGCATCACCGCCAACAAAATATTTGCTATTTTCCCCAGCCTTAAGAAGAAATACTTTTGGGCACAGCCGGTAATGTAAGCGTTGAAACTATCCGTAAATGCATCGAAGCCCAGAAATCATCCCGGAGGGAGGTGAAACCAAGTGAGCCGGTGCAAAAACAATGCGGTCAAGAAACTAAAAACTTGCTCTGATGAGCAGTCCATTAACATTCTGGTGGAAAAGTTTCCCCTGCGCCTTACTAAAAGGCAAATTGCGGGCGTATGTTGAGACTTTCCAACTTGACTTTGACACCTAAAATTTAGAAAGCCTTGAGGCTGTAGGAATGAGGTTACTTCCAATTCCTGGACCCCTTAAATTGTGCCACGCGAAAAGTCGAGTAATGACAAGGGTTTCAGGGATCGCTGTCAAAGTCCAGTCCAACGGTTGGGGCAGAGAACCGCTGATGGTAAAGCTCCCTAAAAGGCTTACCAACGCCGCAATCCTGCAAGCGCAACTGGTCTGGCACCGTAATCAATACTGGCTGCACGTAACCGTAGAGAAACCGGCCCTGTTAAAAGTTCAGGGCGACGTTTGTGCCGCCATTGACCCGGGGGAAGTGCATGCCCTGAGCATCACCGACGGCGATGAAGCTCTGGTGATCAGTGGCAGGCTGCTTCGTTCGCTCAACCGCTTGAGGAACAAGGTGCTGCGGCAGTTGCAACGAGCTATCTCCAGAACATCGAGCGGCTCCAGGAAGCGCAAGAAACTCCTGGCTAAAAAGTACCGGTTCCTCAACTGGATCGAGCGGCGGATAGAACATATTCTGCACAGTATTTCGGCCCAGGCCGTCCGCTGGTGCCTGGAAAAGTACGTCAAGGTGGTCTACACCGGCAACCCGGAAGGCGTGCGCGAGAAAAACTGCGGCAAAAAGCACAATCAGCGCATGGGCCAGTGGGCCTTCGGCAAATTGCGCGCTTTGCTGGAATACAAGCTCAAGCGTCACGGCATAGAGCTGATTCCGGTGGATGAGCGCGGCACTTCCGGTACCTGCCCGGTATGCGGGGAATATACCAAACAGACCGGACGCGTATTCCGGTGTGGAAATGCTTCCTGCGGGATTTCGGGTATCCACCGGGACGTGCTGGGAGCCAGCGGCATTTTGGATAAAGCTGTGAACGGAAATTTCACTAAAGGCCGTAAGCTACCCGGAAAAGTGGAATACCTGCGGCCGCAGGTGCTGGCGCCGCAAAAAGCGGCATGACGTATCTACGACGAGTAGTAGACGCCCATGGACCGGGCCTTCCCGGCAAGTGCCGGGATGTAGCTCACGAGGAAAGCGTAAGACCTGCGATTTTGCAGGCGGCTTTCCGATGACATGAGAAACCTTCGGGACGAAGCCCCCGGGCTTGTCCCGGGGGAGGTTCACGGGCTACAATCTCACCCAGAAGATCCTGCTCAATCACCTGGTTTCCGGTACCCTGCAGCCGGGTCAGGAGATCGCCATCAGGATAGATCAAACTCTTACCCAGGATGCTACCGGTACCATGGCTTACCTGCAGTTTGAGGCTATGGGCATCCCCCGGGTCAAAACCGAACTTTCTGTATCTTACGTGGATCATAATACCCTGCAGACCGGCTTTGAAAACGCCGACGACCACCGGTTTTTACAAAGTACGGCGGCTAAATACGGGGCTTATTTCTTCAGGGCGGGTAACGGCATCTGCCACCAGGTTCACCTGGAAAGGTTCGGCGTACCCGGCAAAACCCTGCTGGGATCGGACAGCCATACCCCCACGGCCGGGGGCCTGGGCATGCTGGCCATTGGGGTGGGCGGTCTGGACGTGGCGGTGGCCATGGGCGGAGGTCCTTTCCATATGATTATGCCCAGGGTGGTCAACATCCGGCTGCACGGCCGGCTGGCGCCGTGGGCCACGGCCAAGGATGTGATCCTGGAGGTTTTACGCCGCCTTACCGTTAAAGTGCGCCTGCGGGCCGTGCATTGGCATGGGGCAGGCTCCCCCTTCCGGCGGGGTTTCGGTGCGCACCATCAACCGGAACTTCAAGGGGCGCAGCGGTACGGCCGATGCCCGGGTGTACCTGGCAGGCCCGGAAACCGCGGCAGCAACTGCCCTTACGGGCAGGCTGACCGATCCAAGGGAACTGGGTGACCCTCCGGTAATCGCGCTGCCTGAAAGATTCCATGTAGACGACCGCATGATTTTACCCCCTGCCGATAACTCGGATGACGTGGAAATCGTGCGCGGTCCAAACATAAAGCCCCTGCCGGTGGCTGAATCTCTACCCCGGAGCATACAGGGCCGGGTGCTCATTAAGGTAGGCGACAACATCACCACCGACCACATTATGCCGGCCGGAGCCAGGGTATTGCCCCTGCGTTCCAATATCCCGGCCATGGCCGAGTATGTTTTTGCCGCCGTGGATCCTTCTTTCCCCCGCAGAGCCAGGGAGGCCGGAGGCGGGATTATCGTGGGCGGGGAAAATTACGGCCAGGGCTCCAGCCGGGAGCATGCCGCGCTTGTTCCCATGTACCTGAGTGTGAAAGCCGTGCTGGCCAAATCCTTTGCCCGCATTCACCGGGACAACCTGATCAACTTTGGTATTCTGCCCCTTACCTTCATTGAGCCTGCAGATTACGACAGGTTGGAGCAGGACGACGTGCTGCAGATTGATCAGGTACACCAGGCCCTGCAAGAAGGAGCGGAACTGGAAGTTAAAAACGTCACCCGCAACATAACCTTTAAAGTCCGGGCGCAGCTAACGCCCCGGCAGGTGGAGATCATCCTGGCGGGAGGTTTGCTTAATCATACGCGCAGGGGTTAGAACATGCGTAACTTGAAGTCAGCCGTGTAGCATTTAAGTTGATACCCATGACGATTTTGGTCCTACCAACACAGGATGAAAATGGCTGCCGGTTTGCACGGAAGCGAGCGACCTTGAGCCGAGCAGATGCCAAACTTAGCGAGACCGAGGGCGGAGGCGGGGCCGAGGGCATGGATGCCCGAGGCCGGCCCCTGAGGCATGGATGCCGAATGGGCCGGGAACCCCGCCGGAGCCTGAGGTCGAGCGCTAGTTTTGGCCTGCGAGGCGAACGGAGCGAGCGCGTGCAAACGGCAGGCAAGTGCTATTTTCTCGGGATAGAGTTACCTGCCGAGTCTTGACACCAGAGATCATCAGTTCTTGGCATGAGATAAATACGGAACGTTATCCGGAGATAACTAAAGGAGCCCGATGCACAATGGCTATGGAACTATCAAACAAAATGAGCCGGGGAATCATTGAGCGGATTAAGGAAATTAGCGGGCAGGATCCGCATTTATGCATGCAGTGCGGCACCTGCAGTGCGGGATGTACGGGCAGGGAGGTCATGGAACTGTTACCCCGGCAGGTCATGCGCCTGATCCAGCTGGGTGACGCCCGAGTCCTGCACTGCCGCTCCATTTGGGTCTGCAGCACCTGTTTGCTCTGTACGGCCCGCTGCCCGCGGGGTATAGATCTGGCCCGGTTAATGGAAGCTCTACGGGTAATCAACCTGCGTTCGGGCAGGGAAGTGCTGGTGGCCGAAAAAATACCGGTGGAATTGCTCACCCGGGTTCCCCAGATGGCCTTGACCAGTGGTATGCGCAAGCTGAGCGCTTGAAAAGGGGGGCATAGGGATGAAAATACCATACTTTCCGGGATGTACGCTATACAATAAAGCAAGAGGTCTGGATAATTCTACCCGGGCCTCCCTGGCCGCTCTGGGGGTGGAACTGGCCGAGCTGCCCCGGTGGACCTGCTGCGGAACGGTGTTTCCCCTGGCCCGGGATAATTACATGGGCATGGTCGCAGCGGCGCGTATTTTGGCCGGTGTCGCCGGAGAAGGAGAAGACAGGCTGCTTACGGTATGCTCCTTCTGCTATAACGTTCTAAAACGGGTAAATTATGAAATGCAACATAATTTAGAGGCCAGGCAAAAGCTCAATAATTACTTAGAAGAAAATTATACCGGGGAAATACAGGTGGTCCATCCACTGGAAATTTGCAAGGAACACGTGGGGTTTGACGCCATTCGGGCCAGAGCGGGCCGCAACCTGAAAGGGCTTAAAGTGGCCTGTTATTACGGTTGCATGCTTGTGCGGCCTGCTCTGGAGATGGGTTTTGACGATCCGGAAAACCCCACCATCATGGAAGAGCTGGTCGCCGCCCTTGGCGCAGAAGTGGTGGAATACCCCCATAAAACAACCTGCTGTGGTTCCTACCAGGTGCTGCACGAAAATGACCTGGTGATGCAAAGGGTACAGGACATTCTCAACTCCGCCGTTGCTAAAGGGGCAGAAGCAATCATCACCAGTTGCCCCTTGTGCCAGTTTAACCTGGACTGGCTGCAGGAAAAAATCCTGGAACAAGACACCGGCTTTCGCCAAATTCCCGTTCTGTATTTCACCCAGCTTCTGGGGGTGGCCCTGGAACTCCCCCGGGAAAGCCTGGGACTGGAGCAGCATTACGTAGACCCCCGGCCTTTATTGCTGGGGGCTATGCCTCATCTTCGCTAAAGGCGGCGAGAACCTCCCGTGCCTCCTGGATTCTTGCCGCAGGGACCCATATTTCCAGGGCGACCACCGGACCCATGATAACCTTCAAGCAGCGGTTGATGCCGGAGTATTATTTTTTAATTATTCTCTCCGGCCGGCCGCATTTTTTGTATCCTAATTTGTAGCCATTAGAGTAACGTCGTGGCCAGGGAGTAAAGGGCCACGGCGGTGACCAGCAGGGGTACCCCCCGGCGAAAAAGTTCCTGGGATACCCGGGGAAAAATGCCGAGACCCACCATCTGGCCCAGCAGGGCAAAGGGGACCAGGGAAAGGGCGGTCAGGATGGTCTGCCGGTCCAGGGCCTGCACGGCCAGCAAAAGGAGCAGGCTGGCCGGGTAAACCAGGCAAAAGTAGGCGGCGGTGGTGGCCCGGAACTGCTCCTTGGGCACTCCCTGGTGATTTAAAAAGAGCACCACGGGAGGACCGGGCATGCTTACGCTGGCTCCCAGAAAGCCGCCTGCGGCTCCCACTGCGGCTTCGGTCCAGGAACCAAAAGACCTGCGGGGTACCCAGTCCAGGAGGAGGGCCAGGGCAAAGGCCAGGGTAACCAGGGCAATGATGATTTTGAGCCGGGTGACGTCAAAGTGGATAAAAACGTAGGCTCCCAGGGGAATGCCGGCCAGACCGCCCAGGGACAGGTTTCTGGCCATCGGCTTGATGATGTTCTTCCGTACCTGGTACGTGAGGAGGGCCAGCGAACAAAAAGAAATGACCATGGTCATACACACGGCGGTGTGGGCGTCGTAGGCCAGCACCAGCAGGGGGACGAGTACGAGGGCTGCGCCAAAACCGGTCACGGCCTGCAGGGTAGTGGCCATGGTTACGGCCAGGGCAGCTACCAGCCAGGAAACGGAAAACAACATCGCCATCCCTCCGAGTCGGTCATATGAGAATAGGAAAAACATATATAATTATACACTACATTGAGATGACCAGGTGTGTTTTTTTGAAGCCGCGTCCGGGAAGAGACGGGGTGTTTCTTTTTTGTGGCGAGGCACAGTCATGGAAGGCATAAATGTACGAGTTGTGACAAATGTATTAAGACATTATACGGTACAATTATGGCAATTACAGGAAGTCAATCCTTGCCTTTAAAGTCTCATAAAATGAAATGGAGGGATTTCAATACCTGTTGTGGAAGTACTAAAAGACATTTACTGGGTGGGGGCAGTGGGCTGGAACATCCGCTATTTCCATGGCCCAGCCTATATTAATTAGCGGATTTCGTTAGCAAAAAATAGGGGGCGAAGAGCATGAGTAAAACGCAGGTTTACTTTATCCTGGCCCTGGCTTTAGCCGTGCTGATGGCGGTTTTTGCCTTGCAGAATCTTGAACCGGTTAGCATCAACTTTCTGTTCTGGCACCTGGACGGCATCTCCAAGGTGCTGGTGATCCTGTTTTCTACCCTAGCGGGGGCCCTGGCGGTGTTGTTCCTGGGTGTGTGGTGGCAGTTCAGGAGGTACCTTTACATCAGGCGCCTGGAAGGGGAAATTCAGAAACTGCAGAGCGAGCTTGACGATCATAAAAAGAGTGCCGGAGTTTCCCCCGCCGGTCAGCTGTCGGCCGGAGCAACCGGCCCGGCCAAAGCAGGACCGGAAAAGAACAACGTTTATCATTAATCCTAAGCGGTGAATTCAAGGCCAGAAATTCGAACGCATCGCTCTATAGCTTGTTCCCGGGAGGAAATTTGCCCGGCCCGTTGAATGTTAAAAGCATTAAGTTTAAAATTTTAAATAAGGAGGTGTGCGCAACGCCCTGCCCCCCGGGGGGCTTGCGCTTTTTTATGAACGATAACGAAAGCATGAAAAAATACGTTTTGCTGGCGGCCACTCTGGCTTCCTTTTTAACTCCCTTTATGGGCAGTGCCGTTAACCTGGCCGTTCCGGCCATTGGACGGGAGTTTCACCTGGAAGCATTGATGCTCAACTGGATTGTTACTTCCTATCTCCTGGCCTCCTCTGTTTTCTTGCTTCCCTTTGGCCGGGCTGCGGATCTGTACGGCAGGAAAAAAGTCTTTCTGGCCGGGATCATTACTTATACCTTGCTGTCCCTTTTAAGCGGTCTGGCCACTTCAGGGGAAATGCTGATCCTTTTCCGCATCCTGCACGGGATTGGCGGGGCCATGATCTTCGGCACCGGCGTGGCCATCCTGACCGGCGTATTTCCTCCCCAGGAACGGGGGAAAGTGCTGGGCATCAACGTGGCGGCTGTTTATACGGGGCTATCCCTGGGGCCGGTGGTGGGCGGGTTCTTAACCCACCAGCTGGGCTGGCGTTATATTTTCCTCCTGAACTTTTTGCTTGGCTTGATTGTGGTCCTGGTCACCGTGTTTAAACTCAAGGGAGAATGGAGGGATGGGCGGGGTGAAAAATATGACCCGGCGGGGGCGGTCCTTTACAGCCTGGGCATGACGGCGTTGATGTACGGCATAGCGGCCGTTAATTCTGCCCCCCATGCCCCGTGGGTTCTGTTACTGGGCGTGGTTTTGCTGGCCTCCTTTATCCGGCAGGAGTTGCGTTACCGGTATCCCTTGTTAAACCTCAATCTTTTCCGCAACCTGGTTTTTGCCTTTTCCAACCTGGCGGCGCTCATTCACTATAGCGCCACCTTTGCGGTGGGGTTTTTGCTTTCCCTGTACCTGCAGGTGGTCAGGGGGCTGGATGCCCAGACTGCCGGCTTTATCCTCCTGGCGCAGCCCATTCTGATGGCCCTTCTTTCCCCGCTGGCCGGCAGGCTTTCCGACCGTGTTGAGCCGCGGTTGCTTGCTTCCCTGGGGATGGCTTTGAGCTTTGCCGGGCTTTTCCTTTTTTCCCTTATAAACAAAACCACTCCTCTGTGGACGATAATGGGATATCTGGTGTTGCTTGGCATTGGTTTTGCTCTGTTTTCTTCGCCCAATACCAATGCGGTAATGAGTGCAGTGGAAAAACGCTATTACGGGGTGGCTTCGGCCACCCTGGGTACCATGCGTCTGGTCGGCCAGGCTTTAAGCATGGCCCTGGTCACCTTCTTCTTTGGCCTTTATCTGAAGGGCACGGCCATCACTCCGGCTGCGAGTCCGCTCTTACTGAAAAGTATGCATATATCGTTTTTGCTCTTTGCCGTGCTCTGCGCCGGCGGCGTGTTTTTCTCCCTGGCCCGGGGGGAGGTCCGTGAAAAAGAAGGGCGGCTGTAAACGCGCCACCCGGATTTTTTAATCAAACAGATCTTCAAATAACTCGAAGATGCTGCGTTTCTTTTTGTGCTTGTGGTAGCCGTGATGGCCGTAGTGGTCGTGATGGTGATGGCGGTGGTGCTCGTCGTAATCCTTATAATGCTGAAATTCGCCGTGGAACTCCCGGGCCAGGGCAATCACCTTTTCCAGTTCTCCGCCGTCGAGCCACACCCCGTGGCAGCGGGAGCAGACATCCAGCAAAACCCCGAAGCGGGGCACTTCCCTCAGGGGTACATGGCATACCGGGCATTCCTTCATCAAGACAAGACCTCCTTCAAACACATTTTGCTTCCATTATAACCGGAACTGGTCATGATGTAAGCATGGCTTTTCCCATGGCCCTGGTATTACTACTGGCTGTTGGGCGATGATTCCAGCCACCGGGCGTTCTCTATAGCGGTGAGAAATTTTTCCCGGATGTCGGGATAGGCTTTCGCCATCAAGCCGACCAGGGTGCGTATTTCTTCCCGCTTCGTTTTACCGCTGGCAGGACAGGGGTTGTCCATCACGGGAAGATTTTCCGCCCGCGCAATGCCGGCCAGGGTGGCTTCCGGCAGATAAATAAGGGGGCGGATGAGTACCAGGCCGCTTCTGGCCAGATGGGTCACCGGTGTAAAGGTGGCCAGGCGGCCGGTATAGACCCAGTTTAAAAGAAAGGTTTCCAGGAGATCATCCAGGTGATGCCCCAGGGCCACCTTGTTGCAACCCAGCCGCCGGGCCGCTTCGTGCAGGGCACCCCGGCGCAGGTGGGCACACAGGGCGCAGGGGTTTTCCTCCCGGCGGTGTTCAAAGACGATGGCTCCGATGGCCGTTTGTTCCACGTGAAATGGTATGTCCCGTTCCCGGCAAAAGGAGGCCAGCGGGGCGGCATCCACCGGCCAGCCCAGGTCAAGAAAGACGGCGTGAAAGTCAAAGGAAAGCGGGGAATAGTTTTTAAGCAGCCACATTATGTACAGGAGAGCGGAACTATCCTTGCCCCCCGAAACACCTACGGCAATTTTATCGCCTGCCGTGATCATGGAGTACCGGTAGATTGCCCGTTTCACTTTCGTCAGGAACCATTTCCCGTAGGTGCGCTTGATTTGGTAGACTGCCTTACCCTGGCCCTTCATGCCTTACCTCCGGTTTTCCTGACAAAGGTCATTTAACCATATATATATCAAGGTTAGAAACCTCCGATTCTTGCCATTCTATTTAGACTTAAAATCGTGTAATATTAAAGAGCAATGGTAAATACCATTAATTCTTTGTAGAGGGTGAGCCAATGAGTCTCTTTTATGGTGATGTACAAAAAATTGTTGTACCGCGCATTGTTCGCCTGGCCCGGGAGATGAATCTCGGCGCCGGCCAGGCCGTAGAGCTGGACTGCCCGCGGGCGACCCTTTTGAACATTGCCTTTCGCATCCGCACTACCGGGACCGTGAATCTCTTTGTAGAGGAGCACAACGGGCAGGAATGGGAGACCACCGGCAGGCTGGAGGTCGAAGAAGGGGAAACTGTGTGGCACCACATATTAAAGCACCCCGGCTTCCGGCTACGCGTGACAAATCCCTCGCCAGCCGATGCCGTGGAGGTTTCCATTGAAGCCAACCTGCCCTGCCTGAAAGAACTTGGTGAAATAAATAGCATAAAATAGCCGGTGTCAAAAAAACTCGGCGGGACAAGCCGTGTCACAGTAAAGCCACCGTAATAGAATCTTAACGCGTAAATGTTTCAGTCAACTTGCTTAAGGCACGGTGTTGTCCCTCTCACTCATATGTTCCCCAGCACTCACTGAAAAAGCTATACTGGAAAGAGCAGCGTTTACTACTTGTTACATCAGTCTTAAAAAGAGCAGCATTTCCGGTGAGTGCTGGGTTACCGGCGCTCCGCAAAATCGTTCGTTCTGGACAACGCCGTGCTTTTGGAGTAATCAGAGCGGTTTTACTGAACTTTTACCCTTAGCGCTAAAACGCGTGGCGGGGCCACCGGCCCAGGCGGCGGAACGCTTCTATTTTTTCCTGGCGGCCCAGGCGGCTTTCGGCCAGGGCTTTCTCCAGAAAGGCTATGGAGTGATCATAGGTAGCCCGGTCTACGGGATAAGGGTGGCCGTCCTTGCCCCCGTGGGCGAAACTGAACCTGGCCGGATCCCTGAAGCTGGGCGGTGTTCCGTAGGCCAGTTCCGAGAGCAGGGAAAGAGCCCGCAGCGCTTTGGGTCCCACTCCCTCGGTGGCCACCAGGGCGGCAAAACTCTCCGGCTGCCGTTCGTAACTTTTCAGGAGCACCCGGTGCAGCCTGGCCGGATTCAGGTCGGCCAGTTCCACCCGGTGCCGGGCCGGCAGGTTCAGGGCATCCTGCTGCAACCGGGTCAGATCCCGGAGCAGGTTTTCCGGTTTTTCCCGGGCCAGTTCGGTAATCACCTTACGGGCCGGGTCGCTTTCCAGGGCCACCAGGTTAAGGGTTTCGCCTTTGTGGTCGCAGCATACCGCCGTGTGGGGTTCGCAGACAAAATCCTTTACCGTGGTGCTCAACCAGTGATAGCGGCGGGCCCAGCGGGCGGTTTCGTTCATACCCTGCTGGATGATTGCCCAGCGTCCGGAGGAAGTAAAAAAGAAGGTATGGTGGTAGAGCTGGTAGCCGTCCTGGACGGCGGCGTTGTCCACTTTTGCGGCCATTTTGCTCGCAAAAACCAGTTCCCCGGGATCTCTGGCCAGGGGAAACCTTTCCCCTATGGCCAGGATTTCGCCGGGTGTCTGGCGGGATGTCTTTCCTTTGCCGCCCGCCACAAAAAGCCCCAGCTGGCCGGCCCGGTCCCGCAGGGCTTCCTTTAACGCACCGCAGACGGTGGTGGTTAAACCAGAAGAATGCCAGTCAAATCCCAGCACGCAACCCAGGGCCTGAAACCAGAAGGGGTCGGCCAGCCTGGCCAGGATTCCGTCCGGGCCGCCTTCCACCACCATTACTTCAATTAAGGCGCGGCTCATTTTGACCATCCGTTCAAAGAGCCAGGGCGGGCATTTCCCTCCGTGCAGGGGCAGATTGGCCGTCCCGGTTCGCATGTGCATTCCTCCAGCAAATAAGGGGGCGTCTTTCCCGACGCCCCTTGTTTTTTGCTTTAGTTCTTTCTATTCCTCTTTCCAGTGGATGCACTGGGCAGGGCACATATCAATGGCTTCCTGAATTTCATCTTCACTGGCACCCTGGGGGTTAACCACCTCGGCGAAGCCCAGGGTTTCATTCATCTGGAAGACATCCGGGCAAACATCTGCGCAGGAGCCGCAGGCCAGGCATTCTTCCGATTCGATGTACGGGATTTTGGCCACGGTTTTCCCCTCCTTAACTTTTCCGTTTGTGGCTGTACCGCCGGGGATATTATATCATCTTCACCAATCATTTTGAATAGAGAGGTAACTGGATCCTCTTTTGTATTTTGTATGCACTATGCAGGAAAATGAAAAATTTCCTTGAATAATTATTAACATAAATTTACGAAAAATATCGGAAGGTGGACTGAGCATGGAAGAATTTCGCCGCAGAGTTGTAGCAGGCGAGGAAATAACCAATCCTTCGCCGGAAATTTTAAGGGCACTGGCCTCCCATGAGGAACAGGTCACCGTTTACGGTAGTGTCAATTATATCACCCTGGTCCGCAACCGCAGCGCCAAATTCACCTATATCGTAGAAGACGGAGTGCGGCTGGGAGTGGACCAGCAGGGCATTTCCCGGCAGCGGGCGCTGGAGCTGGTGGACCAGGTGCATGCCTATCTGAAGCGAAAATCGGTCATCCGCCTGGACCGGCAGATGGGCACCCATCCCGATTTCCGCCTGCACTGCCGTTTATATATCACCGCTGAATATGCTCGCATCCCGCTACAGTGGCGCTTGATGCTCTTTGAGCCGGAAAACCCGGACAAAGAGCCCGATTTAATGAGCATCTATGTTCCGGAGTGGCCCGAACGGATTATTTTTTGCCACCCCGAAGCCGGTGTTACCTACATTTTGGGAACGGACTACTTCGGGGAATGCAAGAAATCCTTTTTGCGCATGGCCATGTACGTGGTGAAAAAGCAGGGCTGGCTGGGCCTGCATGCCGGGAGCAAGGCTTTAAGGGTGCGGGACAGGGACGGCCAATTAAAAGAGGTCGGCTTTATTCTCTTTGGCCTTTCCGGTACGGGAAAAACCACCCTCACCATGCATGATCACGGCTTGACCGGGGAGGAAGGGGTGGCCATCCGCCAGGACGACGTGGTGATGATGGATGGCCGGGGTTACTGTTACGGTACGGAAAATGGTTTTTATATTAAAACGGAAGGTTTGGATGAGTCCCAGCTGGTCCTCTACCGGGCGGCCACCGCTCCCGGGGCCATCTTTGAAAACGTGAAGGTGCTGGAAGATGGGCGGATTTTGTTTGATGATACCGGGCTGACTTCCAACGGCCGGGGAGTGATCCTGCGCCGGGACGTGCTCAATACCGATTACCGCATTGATCTCGACAAGGCTCACCGGCTCATCTTTATCACCCGCCGGAATACCATTATCCCTCCCGTGGCCAGGTTAACGGCGGAACAGGCGGCGGCTTATTTTATGCTGGGGGAATCTATTGAAACCTCGGCGGGAGATCCCACCCGTGCCGGCCAGTCGAAACGGGAGGTGGGCACCAACCCCTTTATCATTGGTCCTGAAGAAGAGGAAGGTAACCGCCTGCTGGAAATACTGCGGGCCAACCCGGACATGGAATGCTACCTGTTGAACACCGGCAGTGTGGGTGCGGGACCCGGCTTCCCCGGCGAAAAAATCACCATTGCCGTTTCCACCCACATCTTGCGGGAAATTGCCCGGGACAGCATTACCTGGCAAACCGATCCCGACTGGGGCTACCAGGTGCCTTTACAGGTGCCGGGGGTGGACCTGGACCGCTATAACCCCGTTACTTACTACAGCCCGGAAGTTTACCGGCAGCTGGTGGAAGAACTGCGCCGGGAGCGCCGCCAGTGGCTGGCTAAGTACCGGGGTTTGAAGCCGGAAATTGTTGCCGCCATTGAACCGCCGGGGAATTAGTCTTTTGGAAAGCTTAAGACAGGATTTTCTTTGCCTTTAGCGTTTCTTGCAGGCGGGCCATCACTCCTATGGCAGTGGCCCCCAGCAGGGCGGAGTAGAGCAGCATGACCGTGAGGACGTCCCAGCGCTGGGCCAGGAAAGTGCCCACCAGGGGACCGGCGAGCAGCCCCACGGAATAGGCGGTATTGGCTATGCCGTAGGTGGTGCCGTAAAGGCCGTTTGCCTGGCCTGTCTTTCCGTCCGTGGGGTGTTTGGGGTGAATTTTCTCCATGGATTCCGCCAGCAAAGGCAGCGCGGGGGTGGAGTAGGCCCCAGTGGTAAGGCCTAGCAGGGCCATGGTCGCCGTTACCAGTTTAACATTTGGCGCCACCACCAGCCACGGCACGGTGGCCGCCGTGCTGATCAATCCAGCTACGATCAGAGGTTTACGTCCCAGCCGGTCGGAAAGGATCCCGAAAAGGGGCTGGAACAGGGCGAAGGAGAGGCTCAAGGCGCCAAAGAGCAGTCCCACGCCGGCACTGCCGAGACCAAAACGTTTTTGCAGGTCAATGGGCAGAAGGGGCTCCAGCATGCCAAACCCAAAGCTGCCCGTGACGGTTATTAACACTACCCAGAAAATGTTCCGGTTGAATAAAAACTGCTGCCAGGGCGGCTGCTGCCGCCCGGCAGGGTTGCTGTTTCTCGGCAGGGGGCTGAACCAGAGCAAAAGGGTCAGCAAAGCCCCTGCGCCCGCCGTTACCAGAAAGGGGAAGGCGTAACCGGCAAACTGGTAAAGAGTACCGCCCAGCACCGGGCCGATAATGGTACCCAGGCCGGTGCTGGTCATGACTATCCCCATTTTTTGTCCCCTTAGATGGGGCGGGTACAGGATCGCCACCAGGGCCAGGCCCGCAGACCAGGTGGCCGCTGCGGCTATTCCCTGGAGTAAACGGCTGATAACCAGAAGCCAGACCGAGCGGGAAATTATGAAAATTAGCGTGGATATGGTCAGGCCAGCCATACCCAGAACCATGACCGGCCTGTAGCCGTACCGGTCACAGGCCAGCCCCGCGGGTACGCTGGCCAGCAGGAGGCCGGCGGAAAGGGCGGCAAAAATTAGCCCCAGTTCGGTGGTGGAAGCACCTACGCTGGTGGCGTAATAGGGCACCACGGGGACGATGATGCCGTACAACACGGTATCCAGAAAAACGGCCAGGTTGATCAGCGTAAACAAGTAGCCGGTATTCATAATTTGCCTCGCTTGCAACCCTCCCCAAAAGCTTCTAAGAAGACCTGTGCCCTTTTGGTTTTCCTTTATTGCACCGGTTTTTTTCTGATACTCATATTCTGGTTGGTAACCTGTCTTCCCTTCTTTCACGAAGATATGAAGGTAAAATGATGCATTTATATCTACGGACCGCAGGCAGGCAAAACCTGCCTTTTGTTTTTCGCTGGTTGAGCTGGAGGAAATCATATTGCAATGTCGAAATTATGAAGTGTCTAAATATTTTTAACGTAACTTATCGGGGAGGGAGGAGAAAGCATATGCTTTTTAAAGAAGGCCTTTCTCGTTACCTGCCGGAATGTTGGAAAGATGGAAGCGATCATATACTCGCTTTACATAAGACAAATCTTTTAGAAAAAAATACCCCGGGGTCCAAACAAAGGACAGGGAATTATCAGGGCAGGTCGTTACGTGTTACCGATACTGAAACCGGTTTTTACTACACCAACGGGCAGGCTTATACCCTGGGCGTGAACAGTGCCTACGAATGTTTAACCGGCCTGCATGGCGACGAACTGTTCGGACGCAACATGAATGAACTGGTGGATAACCGCTACTTCGACCGGTCGGTTTCTCTGATGGTACTGGAACAGGGGCGCTCCGTTACCATTCCCCAGCACGTGCTTAAAACCGGCCAGAAAGTGATGGTAACCGGAAATCCCGTTTTTGACGAAGAGGGTAAAATTCTTCTGGTAGTAACTACGGTGAAACCGTTACGAAACAATAAAGGAAAGAAAGTAAACGGGCCGACCCAGGCAAATCACCTGGTGGAACTGGAAGGCATTGGAACTGTGGTGGCGGAAAGCGAGGCCATGAAGCAGGTGGTGAACAGGGCCATTCGTGCCGCGTATTCCGACGCCACCGTCTTGATCCAGGGCGAGTCCGGCGTCGGCAAAGAAGTCGTGGCCAGGATTATCCATGAATACAGTCCAAGGAAGCACAAACCCTTTATGGTGGTAAACGCGGCTGCCATTCCGGGGGAACTTTTTGAGGCGGAATTATTCGGTTACCGTCCGGGGGCCTTTACGGGTGCCCGGCGGGAAGGTTATCCCGGGTTGGTCAAGGCTGCCGAGGGAGGGACCCTGTTTCTGGATGAGATTAGTGAGGTGCCCCTTTCCGCCCAGGTGAAATTATTACGGCTGATTCAAAATAAGGAATTATACCCTTTAGGTAGTGGACAACCGGAAAGAATAGATGTGCGCATTGTGGCTGCATCCAATCAGAACCTGGTAAGGCTGGTGCGTGAGGGGCGTTTTCGTCAGGATCTATACTACAGGTTGAATGTCATACCAATTTACATTCCTCCCCTGGCAAACCGGCGGGAGGATATTATCCCCCTGGCCAGCCACTTTTTTAACCTCTACCTGGACCGCTACAATATAAAAAAGATTCTTACCCCGGAAGCCTGCCGGGAATTGCAGAGCTACCGGTGGCCGGGAAACGTGCGGGAGCTGCAGAACTTGATGGAGCGCCTGGTGGTTCTCAGTAGCGGAGTAAAAATTACTGCCCACATGGTAGCCAGGGAACTGGAGGCACAGGTAGAGCAATCCACCACTTGCTTTTCGCCTAAAACTCCGGAGAACCTGGAAAAGGCGTTGGAAGAATTCGAAAAGGATCTTATCCAGCATGCTTTGCAGGTATATTCCACGCAAGAGGAGGCGTCCCGGGCGCTGGGTATTCACCGGAGTACCCTGGCCCGGAAAATAAAAAAATACTTTTCTTAAGAACGCGCAGAGTTGCGCGTTTTTTGTCGCAATCTTGCTGCATCCAGAGGCAGGTGTCAGAGGATAAAAGGGAGAGCGGCGGGAATCAAGCCGGGAAATTAAAAGGCTTGACGGCCATGAAAGCAAGAAATTTCAAGCAGGCATGAAATTTGAAAAATTACAGCACCGACAGAAAAATTTCTGGAGGTGCATGATGTGAAAGTAAGCTATTTCTGGACGGCAAGCACAATCATTACCGGTAGGGGTAGCCTTGGTCGGATTGCCGATGAGGCTAAAAACCTTGGCGCCACCAAAATCCTGCTGGTTACCGACCCCGTACTTTTAAAAACCGGCCTGGTGAACAAGGTGAAAGAGGCCCTGGCTCCCGCCGGTCTGGAAGTAGGGGTTTTTAGCGAAGTGGAACCCGAACCACGCCTGCAGGTGGTGACCAAATGCCAGGAGGCCATTAAAGAAGGCGGTTATGACCTGCTGGTGGCGGTGGGTGGAGGCAGTTCCATGGACGTGGCCAAGGCCGCTTCTATTTTGATGACCAACCCCGGTACCATTAAAGACTACCTTGGCGTGAACCTGGTACCCAATCCGGGTATACCGGTAATTGCCGTGCCGACCACGGCCGGCACGGGCAGCGAAGTAACGCCCATAGCCATCCTTTCCGATGTTGATGAACAGCTGAAAAAGGGAGTGGTCAGCCCGTACCTTCTCCCCAAAGTGGCCATTGTGGATCCGGAGCTAACGGTTACCATGCCTCCCCACATTACTGCGGCCACCGGTATGGATGCCCTGACCCACGCCGTGGAAGCGTATATCTCCGTTAATGCCACTACCATTACCGATACATTGGCTCTGGAAGCCATAAGACTCATTGCCCGGCACCTGCGTACCGCGGTGGCCAACGGTGAGCATATGGAAGCCAGGGAGAACATGGCCATGGCCAGCCTGCTGGCAGGGATTGCCTTCGCCAACGCCGGTGTTGCTGCCGTCCATGCGCTAGCCTATCCCCTGGGTGCCCAGTTCCATGTTCCCCACGGTGTAGCCAATGCCGTCCTGCTGCCTTATGTCATGGAATCAAACCTGCTCGGAGCTCTGCCCAGGTTCAAGATTATGGCTCTGGCCATGGGTGAAAAGGTGGAGGACCTGTCTGACCGTGAGGCGGCCGGTAAATTCATTGAGGCCATTAAACAGCTGTCCACCGATGTTAGAATTCCTTTGCATCTGCGCGATCTCGGTGTAACTGCCGAAGCCATACCGGGTATGGCCGAGGGTGCCATTAAAGTGACCCGCCTGCTGGCCAACAACCCGAGGAAGCTCACGGTGGACGACATCAGGGAAATCTACGAAAGGGCATTTTAAAGGCAAGAAGTTTTAAAAAGAACAAAAAGGAGGAATAAAAAGATGAAAAACTGGCGGGCTATAAGACCAGATGGTGTCGAAGTGCCGTACTGGCCTTTGGGCCCCTTTAAAATGAGACTGCCTGGGGTGCACTACCGTTGGGAGTGGGCGGATTACATTCAAGGGCTGGTCATGTGTGCCGTCTGCCTGTCCATTATCCCCGTTTTGCAGGATACCCTGGGCATGCCCTTTGAGGTAGCCCTGGCCATTGTGGTGTTAAACGGCATCTTATATTGTTTGCATGCCCTGTTGGGCGACCCTGTGGTACCCGGGTGGGTAACTCCCGCTATACCGCTCCTTATAGCCTATGTTTCAAGCTATCCGGCAGGGCCGGAACGCATGCACGCGTTAATTGCCTTTGAACTTTTGCTGGGATTGTGGTGCATCTTTTTAGGCATTACGGGACTGGCCAACAGGGTAATTGCTTCCATTCCCCCCGCCATTAAATCGGGAGTGATTATCGGGGCCGGTATTTCGGCCATTTATATGATTTTCCAAAAAGGAGGGCGTTTTGAAAAATTCCCCATTACCATTACCATCGCCATTGGTCTGGCTTTCTGGATGATGTATGCCGAATCCTTTAAAAAGCTGGCGGAAAGAAACAAAATTGCCCGTGTCATTTCCAACCTGGGTATTTTACCATCTATCTTGCTGGCGGTATTTGTAGCAGCTCTGGTCAAGGAAAGTGGCTTCCCGGCCATTGAGTGGGGTATTTCCCGGCCCGACTTTGCCACCCTGTGGACCGATTGGGTGCCCTGGGGTAAACTTGGCTGGCCGTCAATTGACTATTACATTAAAGCTCTTCCCCTTGTTTTGGCGGCTTATATAGTGATATTTGGAGACGCCGTCCAGTGTCAGGCCATTATCCGGGATGCTCAAAAATTCCGGCCGGACGATCCGGTGGACTATAACCCCAGCCGGGCACACCTGGTAGTTGGTTTGCGTAACGCCGGAATGAGTATTCTCGGTCCCGACATCTCCATGTGCGGCCCAATCTGGGCGGCTATGACCGTGGTGACCTATGAACGGTGGAAAAATGGCCGGGCGGCCATGGATTCTTCCATTGGTGGGGTAGGTGCTTTCCGGTTCGGGACTCTGACGGGTTACTTTATTTTACCTATAGTCAGCCTGGTAAGACCAATTCTGCCGGTGGCCCTCTCCCTGACCATGCTCATCCAGGGATTCGTTTCCCTTTATGTGGGTGTTAAAGAATCCAGAAATATCAAGGATCTGGGTATTGCCGGCATTGTGGGCGGTGTGTTGCTGGCCAAGGGTGCTGCTTATGCTTTTGGTGCAGGAATAATTATGTGTTTACTGGTTTACGGACGCAACTTCTTCAAAGGTGACTCTACTCCCAACCTGTTTGCGGAAGAAAAAGTGCTCCAGCCGGCTGAAAAGGCTACCGGCTGTTAAAGTTCGTGGTTCCAAAAATTTTTCGGTTCGGAAGGCGGTGGGAGAAGTTCTCGCCGCCTTTTTGCTTTCATTAAATATAATCTGGCAGGATTTATCAATTGGGAAAACGAATTTCCAACCCTGGGAGCAATAAAGGGGAGGGCGCTGCCATGCACCTGTATCTTGTGGATGACGGGACCCTTACCGCGGGGGCTTTGCGCCGGGAATTGCCGGCGGCGCTGGCCGGGTGGCCGGTGGCCATAACAGTATTGAATATGGGTTTGGAGCATGAATGCATTGACCCCGCCCCGGTGGATGGAAGAGTGGTCAAGGAATTTTACGGATCTCCGGCGGAGCTGGCCGGTAAGCTGGCCGGGGCCGACATACTGGTGGTGCACAAGGCACCTGTGACTGGAGAGGTGATCGAGGGCGCACCCGGGTTGCGCCTGATTGCCTGTGCCCGGGCGCACCCGGTGAATGTGGATGTCCGGGCGGCCTTAAGCCGGGGGATCCCCGTGGTGCATGCCCCGGGGCGGGCGGCCGACTCTACCGCCGATTTAACCATGGCCCTTTTGCTTTTTCTGGCCCGCAATATGGGGGAGACCTGCCGTCTGGTAAGCCGCCTGGGGGCCGGCGCCTGGCAGTACGACTGCCGCAGCCGGCTGGAGGGAGTAGAACTGGCCGGGAAGATCCTGGGCATTATCGGTTTCGGGCATGTGGGCCGCCGGGTGGCGGTCCGGGCGCAGGCCTTTGGTATGAACCTCCTCGTACACAGTCCCCATGTGAATCCCGCTGAAATTCTTGCCGCGGGCGGCCGGCCCGTAACTCTGGAAGAACTCCTGTCAGCTTCTGATTTTGTCAGCCTCCATACCCGGCCCGCTCCCGAAAAAATAGGCTTAATTGGCGCACCCCAGCTGGCGCTGATGAAGAACTCGGCCTGCTTGATCAATACCGCCCGGGGTGAACTGGTGGATGAGGATGCCCTTTACCGCGCTTTAAAGGAAAAAAGGATCCGGGCTGCGGCGCTGGATGTTTTAATTTCGGAGCCCCCGCCGCCGGATCATCCCTTTTTTACCCTCCCCAACGTCGTCCTGACCCCCCACCTGGGAGGCAAGACGGAAGCTGCACCAGTTAGGGCGGCAAAGATAATCACAGAAGAGATCATTAACTTTCTGAGCGGAAAGTCCCTGCGCCATGTTATAAACAGGGTCTGAAGTTTGATACCACTCCTGCCAGAAATTTTACCTTGCACTGCGAACATAATTTCATTTACACTTATCAATAAATAGGTCCTCTAATTAAAGCATTCATAAGTGTCCGGCCTTTGCCGGCTCTTTTTTTGCGTTCGGGAAGGAGGATGTGGATAATGAAGAGACGTCGCCTGTTAAGCATAATGATGTTCTTAATTGCCCTGCCGTTTCTTGTCGCGGGTACAGGAGGTTCTTTAAACGGTCCGGACCCGGATGTTTCGCTGGCGCAGGCGACCGGAGATAAGGATTGGTCTTTCCGGCAGGTGCCGGATTACCAGCCGCTGCAAGAACAACTGAAAGACTACCTGGCCCAGCAGCCGGGAGTTTACGGCATCTACTTTAAGGACCTGCACTCCGGGGCCAGCTTTGATATCAACGGTGATGAGCCCATAACCGCCGCCAGCACGGTGAAGGTGCCCGTGGTCCTGTACCTGAATCATCTCGTCGCCCAGGGCAAGTTGAATTGGGATGACCGGGTGGTTTATGACAGCAAACAGGACTATCAAGGGGGAGCCGGTATCCTGCAGTTTTCCGCCCGGGACGGCGATAGCTATTCCCTGCGGGTACTGGCCAACCTGTCCATAACCATCAGCGACAACATCGCCTACCGCATGCTGGTGCGCCACCTGGGTAAGGACAACGTGGCCCGGTTTATGCGCGACCTGGGCGGGCAAACCGTGTTCCCCGGCGGGGAGAATATCACCACTGCCCGGGACATGGGCCGGTATATGGAGGCGGTGCTGGAATTCAGCCGTGAGCATCCTGCCCTGGGAGAACGCCTGTTGGATGATATGGCCAACCCCATTTATCACGTGGGTCTGCCCGGCAAGCTCCCGCCGGAGGTAAGGGTGGCCCATAAGGAAGGAGATGTCTGGGGTGTGGCCAACGATGCCGGGATTGTTTTTGCCGAACACCCTTACATCCTGGTGGTGCTGTCCAGAGGGGAAACGGATGTGGATAAAGGATTTGCCCGCATTGCGGAGATTTCCCGGATGGTCTATGATTACCAGGTAAATCTGAAGCGGTAATGCCGCACAAAAGGCCTGGCGTTATTCAAATTGCGCCAGGCCCTTGTTTTAGTACCGGCAAATCACTAAGATTCTTTCGCTACCAGATCATCCAGCGTCTTAAAGGTGTACCCCTGGGCCCTGGCGTCTTTAAGGATGCGGTCCAGGGCTTCGGTGTTGTCCCTGGATACGGCGTGCAGCAATATTACCGCCCCGTTGTGCAGGTTATCCATTACCGACTGGTAGGCTTCCTGGGGACCTCCGGGCATGGGTACCCAGTCCACCAGGGCCAGGCTCCAGAAAATATTGTAATATCCCAGTTGTCTGGTTACGGCCAGGGTGCGCTCACTGTATTCCCCCTTGGGCGGGCGCAGGTATTTCATCTTCTTCCCCGTCAGCTTTGTGAAAAGTTCTTCCACCGATTGCAGCTCTTTCTTGATCTCCTCATCGCTGATGTCGGGCAGGCTGGGGTGATTCATGGTGTGGTTGCCCACGATGTGCCCTTCAGCCACCATGCGCTTGACCAGCTCCGGCTGGGTTTTGACGTAGTGCCCGGTCACAAAGAAGGCGGCTTTGACGTTGTTGGCTTTGAGAATGTCCAGTATTTTAGCCGTGTAGCCGTTTTCGTAACCTTCGTCAAAGGTCAGGTAAAGCACCTTTTCACCGGGACTGCCGATCCAGTAGGCGTCATACCGGGCCAGGGTGTCGCGGATTGCTTTGGGCATTTCCGGCTGCTGGTGTTTGTCATTGCGTTTAATGCCCCAACCGCGGCGTGCGTTGGACAAGGAGGTAGTGGTCTGAACGGTCTTTTTATCGCCGGTGGCACCTTTCTTTTCATTAACATTTTCCGGGGTTTGAGCCTTTGCCTCATTTTTTGCCGGTTGTGAAGGGGATATATTTGCCGTTGCTTTTTCCCCCGCAGGCTGGGAAGAATAGACCCCAGCGACAGTGGATTTTGGATTGTCCGCCGCCAGGTACATCCTGCCGGCGTAAAATCCACCGGCAATTACAGCCATTATAAGTGCCACGGTTGCTTTAGCATATCGGGACAACGGATTTTCCTCCTTATAGTAAAAATGTTTAGCATTAGCTTGGGCAGGGAGATAAGGAATTATTCCCGGGTCTTGATTGGCAAAAATTCGACACCTTCTGCCATCAACCTTCTTTTGCTATACTATTTTTAAAGGCGTTTCACGGGAAGACCGGCTACCTGCTGAACTTTGCCTGTATACCTGACGTTCACTTAAGCTTAATACCAGGGCAGCTTCAAAGGTTGAAATCTGACCTTCCAGAACCCGCTGCAAAACCAGCATCCGCTTCAGTTCCGTCTGCGACAGGGTAACCATCTCCTTCATACTGACATTTTCACTGACGGATTTTACCCTGACAATATCACAGACGGATCACACGGCTGCGGTGGGGGTATTGACACGACCGGGGTTTTCTGTTATTATAATAACTGCGCCTGAAGCAAGTGAGCCATGCCGGCGTAGCTCAATTGGTAGAGCAGCTGACTTGTAATCAGCAGGTTGCGGGTTCGAGTCCCATCGCCGGCTCCAGTGCCTTTCTCGTGGAGGGGTTCCCGAGTGGTCAAAGGGAGCAGACTGTAAATCTGCCGGCTGACGCCTTCGCAGGTTCGAATCCTGCCCCCTCCACCAAATGCCAGCTTATACTCAGGACCGGACTTCTTCAAATAAAGGGTTTGAAAAGTTCCGGTTCTGTGTTATAATATAACTTGCCGACGCGGGGTGGAGCAGCTGGTAGCTCGTCGGGCTCATAACCCGAAGGTCGTAGGTTCAAATCCTACCCCCGCAACCAATGCCACTATAGCTCAGTCGGTAGAGCGCGTCCTTGGTAAGGACGAGGTCACCGGTTCAATCCCGGTTAGTGGCTCCAATTTCAGAGGTCAGAAGTCGGAGGTCTGAGGTTGGAAGGAGCCGCTTGGCGACAGGGGAACTCAGGTGGAAAGCAATTCTGACATCCGACATCCGACATCTGACTTCCGCTCATGGCGGCGTAGCTCAGTTGGTTAGAGCAAGCGGTTCATACCCGCTGTGTCCGGGGTTCGAGTCCCTGCGCCGCTACCACCAGAAAATCACCAGTGCAAAAGCTGGTGATTTTTATTTTTGGGAGCAGGAATTTTAAGCCCTTTAGCGAATTTTGAGTTCTGTGGTTTATTGCATGATTTAAAGAAAAGTGGTAATAATTTAGAAGTGTGTAAAAAAGTGGGTTTTAAGGAGGAGGAAAGAGGATCATGGCCAAGGCCAAATTTGAGCGGACCAAACCCCACGTAAACGTTGGGACGATTGGACACGTTGACCACGGGAAG
>NZ_RBWE01000001.1:442435-457094 GCF_003627965.1 Desulfofundulus salinus
AGGAAGGGCTGCGCTTCGCCATTCGGGAAGGTGGTCGTACCGTCGGAGCCGGCGTGGTCACCTCGATTATCGAGTAACGAGTGATGAAGAAGGAATTGCCTGTCAATTCCTTCTTCATTGCTTATGGGTTTGCTTGTGGGGCTATGGTTACACTTGTTGTTTAGAGGGGTCACTACTATTGACATTACCCGGGAATTATGTTACAGTGGATAAGGTTAATTCCAGGGAGTTTTTTGCAAGTGTTTTTTAGTTTAGGAGGTGGCCAGGATGCGGGTTAGTGTTACTCTGGCCTGCACGGAATGCAAACGCCGGAACTACACCACCACAAAAAACAAGAAAAATGATCCCAACCGGATCGAATTGAAAAAATACTGCAAGTACTGTCATACCCATACCCTGCACAAAGAAACCCGTTAATTGTATCCCGCCGCGACAGGCTTGCGATTAGAGTTTTAAGGATGTGGCTGATATGGCATCTTTGAGAGGGCTGATCAAAAGGGACGGTTCGCGAAATGAAGTGGCGGTTCGCGATGGAGCCAGGGCAGTTAAGAAGCCCGAGAAAAGGCTCGTTGTAAAAAAGGAAAAAGTGAACCGCCTGGAGCAGGTCAGTAAGTATTTTCGCGGAGTTTACAGCGAACTGAAAAAGGTTCACTGGCCTAACCGGCGGGAGGTCGTCACGTATACTGGTGTGGTGCTGGTGGCCGTCACCATCGTTGGCATCCTGATCTGGATTTTCGATTCGCTTTTAAGCCGGCTACTGCAATTCATCATTAAATAAGTGCCAAGGGGGTGGGGGGCCTTAAGTTTTCTTGAGGTCCCTTGTATTTATGAGTGAAAAGGGTGAAAAGCACTGGTACGTTGTTCATACCTATTCAGGGTATGAGAATAAGGTTAAGGCCAACCTGGAAAAGCGGATCGAATCCATGAACATGGAGGAAAAAATCTTCCGTATCCTCGTTCCTATGGAGGACGAGGTAGAGATAAAAGACGGCAAGAAAAAAATCACCAAGAAAAAGATTTACCCCGGTTATGTGCTGGTTGAGATGATCATGACCGACGATTCCTGGTATGTGGTGCGTAATACCCCCGGCGTGACCGGTTTTGTCGGGTCGGGCTCCAGGCCCATTCCCCTGACCGACGAAGAGGCCATGCAGATAATCGGTAAGACTTTGTCCGATACCCCGCGCCCGCGGCTGGACCTGAACGTGAAGGAGCGTGTGCGGGTTACTTCCGGTCCCTTTGAGAACTTTGAGGGCATTATTGAAGAAATAGATTCGGATAAGGGAAAGCTCAAAGTAATGATTTCCATGTTTGGCCGGGAAACTCCGGTGGAATTGGATTTTTCCCAGGTGGAAAAGATATAGCGACGGCAAGGAGGTGTTCGTAGCAAATGGCGAAAAGAGTGGCTGCGGTGATCAAGCTGCAAGTCCCGGCAGGCAAAGCCACCCCTGCACCCCCGGTTGGTCCCGCCCTGGGTCAACACGGTGTGAATATTATGGCCTTCGTTAAAGAATTTAACGAGCGTACGGCTGCTCAGGCCGGTCTGATCATTCCGGTGGAAATAACCGTTTTTGAGGATCGCAGTTTCACCTTTATTTGCAAGACGCCGCCGGCTGCGGTGTTGCTGAAGAAGGCCTGTGGTATTGAGACTGCCTCCGGTGAACCCAACCGGAAAAAGGTAGCCAGGATTCCCCTGTCCAAAGTGCGGGAGATTGCCGAAACAAAGATGCAGGATCTCAACGCCAATGATATCGAGGCTGCCATCCGCATGATTAAGGGAACGGCCAGAAGCATGGGCATCGAAGTAGTGGAAGGCTAAGCCCGTGTCGGCCAGTGGGAGGATCCAGTCCGTTTGCACCACAAAGGAGGAAGGTAAAAATGCCGCGACATGGCAAAAAGTATTTAGATGCAGCCAAGAAGGTGGATCGGTCCAGGCTTTACGATCCCGCCGAAGCCCTGGCTCTGGTTAAAGAAATGGCTTCCGCCAGGTTTGACGAGACGGTGGAAGTGGCCGTAAAGCTGGGTGTAGACCCCCGGCATGCCGACCAGCAGGTGAGGGGTGCCGTAGTTCTGCCCCATGGCACCGGTAAGACCCGGACCGTACTGGTCTTTGCCAAGGGGGAAAAAGCCAGGGAGGCCGAGGAGGCCGGTGCGGATTTCGTTGGGGCCGAGGATATGGTGGCCAAGATCCAGCAAGAGGGATGGCTGGGTTTTGACGTGGCCATTGCCACCCCCGACATGATGAGTCTGGTCGGCCGCCTGGGCCGGATTCTGGGCCCCCGGGGTCTGATGCCCAACCCCAAAACGGGTACGGTCACCTTTGATGTTGCCCAGGCGGTTAAAGAAGTGAAAGCAGGTAAGATTGAATACCGGGTGGATAAAGCCGGTATTATTCACGCCCCTATCGGCAAAGTGTCCTTTGGCGTGGAAAAGCTGACCGAAAACCTGCGCACCCTGGTGGAGCAGTTGATTCGGGTCAAGCCGGCCGCTGCAAAAGGCCAGTACATCAAGGGTATCACTGTTTCCTCCACCATGGGGCCGGGAGTAAAGGTTAACCACCTGAAGGTTACCGCCTGAGGATAACGCCGCGCCCAAACACGCTTTTAAGCACACTACATCAAAACCTTATAACCATACCTAGCTGTAGACAGTTGGTGTCCTGTACTTAATGGCATCTGCCGCCAACCGAGGCCGGGGTTTAGCTACCTGCCGTTTGTTTATCAGGGCAGGCCCTGTGTCTTTTTGTGCTACAGGTGCCTGCCCTTAAGTTTTTTCAACCCGCGGAAAGGAGGTGCACCGGTTTATGCCTACCAGGGAAGAAAAACAAGCCATACTGGCGGAATTGACGGAGAAGTTTCGGAACAGCAAAGCAGCCGTTCTGACCAACTTTCGCGGTCTTGATGTAGCATCCATGACCAAAGTGCGCCGGCGTCTCAGGGAGTCGGGTAGTGAGCTAAAGGTGGCTAAAAACACCCTGACCCGCCTGGCGGCCAACGAGGTGGGTTTAGAGGGATTAGATCCTTATCTGGAGGGGCCCACGGCCATTGCTTTTGGTTACGAGGATCCCGTGGCCCCGGCCAAGGTTCTTGCCGAGCTGGCCCGGGAGTTCAAACAACTGGAAATAAAAGCCGGCATACTGGAAGGCAAGGTCATCGATGTGGAAGGGGTTCGCCGCCTGGCCGACCTGCCCTCCCGGGAGGTCCTGCTGGCCAAGGTGGCGGGTGGCATGCAAGCCCCCCTGTACGGTTTCGCCGGCGCATTGCAGGGCCTCTTGCGTAACCTGGTCTATGTGCTGGAAGCCATCCGTAAACAAAAGGCCGGAGAAGCTACTACCTAAAAAAATTGCCTGAACTTAAACCATGATTTGAGATAGGAGGTAAAAATTAATGTCCAAGGTAAACGAAATTCTGGAAGCCGTAAAAGGCCTGACCGTATTAGAACTGGCCGAACTGGTGAAAAAATTTGAAGAGGAGTTTGGCGTGAGCGCCGCCGCTCCCGTGGCCGTGGCCGCCGCCCCGGTAGCTGCTGGTCCTGCAGCCGCCCCGGCAGCCGAAGAAGAACAAACTGAATTTGACGTCATTCTGACCGCCGTTGGCGACAAGAAGATCAACGTGATCAAGGTGGTGCGGGAGATCACCGGCCTGGGCTTAAAAGAAGCCAAAGAAGTGGTGGATAACGCTCCCAAACCCATTAAGGAAAAGGTCAGCAAGGAAGAGGCCGAGGCCATCAAGGCCAAGCTGGAAGAGCAGGGCGCCACTGTGGAAATCAAGTAAGTGCCGCTCTGGCAGCACCGCGGGCCACACTGCATGATCAGTGTGGCCCGCGCCGTATCCCTGGCTTCACCGCATTTTAGAGGACGTCACCCCTTGACAATCCAGTGGGAATGTGCTATTATTCCTAAACGTCCATATATATGCATGGACCGGGAGCCGTCTTTATACGTATACGTATGAATGATCGCTTTTGCGGAAATAATATCCTGGCATAGCTTTTTTATGATTTCGTAGGAAAGCGAGGTTTTCTTAAAAAACCTTGCTTTTCGTTGTTTTTTAATTTTGGGGGGTGTGAGGCTCTCAATGAATACTGCAAATGCCGGGACCAGGACCAGGTGGAGTTTCGGCAAACTCCAGGAAGTTTTGGATCTGCCCAACCTGATTGAAGTGCAGCGCAACTCCTACGACTGGTTTTTGCGGGAGGGTTTGCGCGAGGTATTCCAGGATGTTTCGCCCATCCAGGATTTTACCGGCAATCTGGTGCTTGAGTTCCTGGACTATACCCTTGGTGAACCCAAGTACTCCGTCGAAGAGTGCAAAGAACGGGACGTCACCTATGCGGCACCCTTAAGGGTAAAGGTGCGCCTGATAAATAAAGAGACGGGAGAGGTCAAGGAGCAGGAAGTCTTCATGGGCGACTTCCCCCTCATGACCGAGAAAGGCACCTTTATCATCAATGGCGCGGAACGGGTGATTGTCAGCCAGCTGGTGCGTTCCCCCGGGGTTTACTTTGCCGAGCAACTTGATCCCAGCGGCAAGAAAATCTACACGGCCACCATTATCCCCAACCGGGGGGCATGGCTGGAATTTGAAACCGATGTCAACGACCATGTCTTCGTACGCGTTGACCGCACCCGCAAGATTCCGGTTACCGTCCTGGTACGTGCCCTGGGCTACGGGTCCAATGTGATGATCATTGACCTGTTTGACGGAAATAAATATATCCAGGAAACCCTGACCAGGGATAACACTGATTCCGAAGAGGAAGCCCTGGTGGAAATTTATAAACGGCTGCGGCCCGGTGAACCCCCCACGGTGGAGAGCGCCCGCTCTCTGCTCCATTCGCTGTTCTTTGATCCCAAGCGCTACGACCTGGCCAATGTGGGCCGTTATAAAATATGGAAGAAGTTAAAGCATGATGTGCTCTACCGTTTTAAAGATGACGGTCAGGGGCCTACGGAGTGGGACCGTTACCTGAACAGGGAGGTGCCCAAAAACCGGGAATTTATCCGGGAGCTGACCCCCGGGGATATTATTGCCACCGTTAAATACCTGCTTCGTTTAATGGACGGGGAAGGCCAGGTGGATGACATCGACCACCTGGGCAACCGGCGCCTGCGTTCGGTGGGGGAGCTCTTGCAGAACCAGTTCCGCATTGGTTTGTCCCGCATGGAACGGGTGGTGCGGGAAAGGATGACCATCCAGGACGTGGATGTCATCACCCCCCAGGTGTTGATTAACATCCGGCCTGTGGTGGCGGCCATCAAGGAATTTTTTGGCTCCAGCCAGCTTTCCCAGTTCATGGACCAGACGAATCCCCTGGCCGAGTTGACCCATAAGCGGCGTCTTTCGGCCCTGGGACCGGGTGGATTGAGCCGGGAGAGGGCAGGCTTCGAGGTGCGGGACGTGCACCATTCCCACTACGGCCGTATGTGTCCCATAGAGACCCCGGAAGGTCCCAACATCGGTCTGATTGGTTCTTTGTCCTGCTATGCCCGGATCAATCATTTTGGCTTTATTGAAACGCCCTACCGCAAGGTGAACAAGGAAGAGCGGCGGGTTACCGACGAGATCGTCTACCTCACGGCCGACGAGGAAGAGGATCTGGTCATTGCCCAGGCCAACGTGCCCCTGGATGAAAATGGCTATTTTCTGGATGAGCGGGTGAATGCCCGCCACGGCCATGAGATTCTGGTGGTGCCCACGGACAAGGTCGACTACATGGACGTTTCGCCCAAGCAGGTCTTCAGCGTGGCCACCTCCTTGATTCCCTTCCTTGAGCACGATGACGCTAACCGGGCGTTGATGGGCGCCAACATGCAGCGTCAGGCCGTGCCGTTGATTAAGGCTCAAGCACCCCTGGTGGGTACGGGGCTGGAGTATAAAGCCGCCCGGGATTCCGGGGTGGTGGTTATTGCCAAAAACAGCGGCGTGGTGGAGCGGGTAACGGCCACCGAGATCGTGATCCGCAACGATAAGGGCACTTTGGATACTTACAAGCTGATCAAGTTTGCCCGTTCCAACCAGGGCACCTGCATTAATCAAAAGCCCATTGTGTATAAAGGCGACCGGGTCGAGGCCGGCCAGGTAATTGCCGATGGCCCTTCCACCGACCGTGGGGAACTGGCCCTGGGCCGCAACGTACTGGTAGCCTTTATGCCCTGGGAAGGTTACAACTACGAGGACGCCATCCTGGTGAGCGAAAAGCTGGTCAAGGAAGACTACTTTACTTCCATTCACATAGAAGAGTATGAATGCGACGCCCGGGATACCAAGCTCGGTCCTGAGGAAATCACCAGGGATATTCCCAACGTGGGCGAGGAGATCTTAAAAGACCTGGACGAGCGGGGAATTATCCGGGTGGGAGCGGAGGTGCGCCCCGGGGATATTCTGGTCGGCAAGGTCACGCCAAAGGGAGAAACCGAGCTCACCGCCGAAGAGCGCCTGCTGCGGGCCATCTTTGGCGAAAAGGCCCGGGAAGTGCGGGATACCTCTTTACGGGTGCCCCACGGCGAATCGGGCAAAGTAGTGGATGTCAAAGTATTTTCCCGGGAGAAAGGCGACGAGCTTCCCCCCGGGGTTAACCAGCTGGTCAGAGTGTATGTGGCCCAGAAGCGCAAGATTTCCGAGGGCGATAAAATGGCGGGCCGCCACGGGAACAAGGGTGTTATTGCCCGGATCCTGCCGGAAGAGGACATGCCCTTTCTTCCCGACGGTACGCCGGTGGAGATCGTCTTAAACCCGTTGGGTGTGCCCTCCCGGATGAACCTGGGCCAGGTGCTGGAAACCCACCTGGGCTGGGCGGCCAAGGTGCTGGACTACCATGTCTCGACACCGGTGTTTAACGGCGCTACGGAAGAGGATATTCTGGAATTTTTGGAAAAAGCGGGCCTTCCCAGGGACGGTAAAATAACCCTTTACGACGGGCGCACGGGAGAGCCCTTCGACAACCCGATTACCGTGGGCTACCTTTACATGTTAAAACTGGCCCACCTGGTGGACGACAAGATCCACGCCCGTTCCACCGGCCCTTATTCCCTGGTTACACAGCAGCCCCTGGGCGGTAAGGCCCAGTTCGGCGGCCAGCGCTTCGGCGAAATGGAGGTTTGGGCGCTGGAGGCCTACGGTGCGGCCTATACCCTGCAGGAGATCCTCACGGTTAAATCCGACGATGTGGTGGGCCGGGTGAAGACCTACGAGGCCATTGTAAAGGGTGAAAACGTGCCCGAACCGGGTGTTCCCGAGTCCTTCAAGGTTTTGATCAAGGAGCTGCAGAGCCTGGGGCTGGACGTGAAGGTTCTTTCGGAGGATGACGAGGAGATCGAGATCAAGGAAGTGGAGGAAGACATGCAGGAAACGGCCCGGGATCTCGGCCTCGATATTCATGCCGAGGAGCCGTCGCCGGAAAAGGGTTATGATTCCGAGGCGGAGGTCGAGGAAGAACGGGAGGAATATGAAGAGGAGGACTACCCGGGCGATTTGCCCGATGACGTCCTGGACCTGGATGATGAGGACACGGAACCGGATCGTTACCAGTGATTGCTACATGTGTTGCCGCATCCATGTCATAACAGATTTACACGGCTGCCCTGGGGCGGTTTTGCAAGCCTGATAGAACCGGCGATATTCTTAGCGAAGGGAGAGGGATCCTTTGCTGGATTTGAACAACTTTGACCGCATCCGCATTGGTTTGGCATCCTCGGACCAGATCCGCCAGTGGTCCAGCGGCGAGGTTAAAAAGCCGGAGACAATTAACTACCGGACACTGAAACCGGAGCGGGACGGTCTTTTTTGCGAGCGCATTTTCGGTCCTACCAGGGACTGGGAGTGCCATTGCGGCAAATACAAGCGGGTACGCTACAAGGGCGTGGTTTGCGATCGCTGTGGCGTGGAGGTTACGCGCTCGAAGGTACGCCGGGAACGCCTGGGGCATATTGAACTGGCCGCCCCCGTGTCCCACGTCTGGTATTTTAAAGGCATTCCCAGCCGCATGGGCCTGCTTTTAGATATGTCGCCCCGCGCGCTGGAAAAAGTTCTTTACTTTGTTTCATATATTGTCATAGATCCCGGCAACACTCCCCTGATTAAAAAGCAGTTGCTTACGGAAACGGAATACCGGGAGTACCGGGAGAAATACGGCAATGCCTTTAAGGCGGGGATGGGTGCCGAGGCGATCAAGGAGCTCCTGGCCGAAATCGATCTGGATGAAATGAGCCGGGAACTGCGCCAGGAGCTCAAGGAGGTCAGCGGTCAGCGCCGGGTGAGGGCCATTCGCCGCCTGGAAGTGGTGGAAGCTTTCCGCAAATCCGGCAACCGGCCGGAATGGATGATCTTAGACGTTATCCCGGTTATTCCCCCGGAACTGCGCCCCATGGTCCAGCTTGACGGGGGCCGCTTTGCCACCTCGGACTTAAATGACCTGTACCGGCGGGTGATTAACCGGAACAACCGGCTGAAGCGCCTTCTGGATCTGGGAGCTCCCGATATTATCGTCCGGAACGAAAAGCGCATGCTCCAGGAAGCCGTGGATGCCCTCATTGATAACGGCCGCCGGGGGCGTCCCGTTACCGGCCCGGGCAACCGGCCCCTGAAATCGTTGAGCGACATGCTCAAAGGCAAGCAGGGGCGTTTCCGCCAGAACCTCCTGGGCAAGCGGGTGGACTATTCCGGCCGTTCGGTGATTGTGGTCGGCCCTACCTTAAAACTGCATCAATGCGGACTGCCCAAGGAAATGGCCCTGGAGCTGTTCAAACCCTTTGTGATGAAGCAATTGGTGAACAAGGGCTATGCCCATAACATCAAAAGCGCCAAGCGTATGGTGGAACGGGTGCGCCCGGAAGTTTGGGACGTCCTGGAGGAAGTGATCAAGGAGCACCCGGTGCTCTTGAACCGTGCACCCACGCTGCACCGGCTGGGTATTCAGGCCTTTGAGCCCGTCCTGGTGGAGGGCCGGGCCATCCAGATCCACCCCATGGTCTGCACGGCCTATAACGCCGATTTCGACGGCGACCAGATGGCTGTGCACGTGCCCCTGTCTGCCGAGGCCCAGGCCGAGGCCCGGTTACTCATGCTTTCGGCCCACAACATATTGAACCCCAAGGACGGCCGTCCCGTGGCCATTCCCACGCAGGACATGGTCCTGGGTTGCTACTACCTGACCATGGAAAAACCCGGCGCCCCCGGTGAGGGGAAGGTCTTCAAGGATTACGAGGAAGCCATCATGGCCTATTACAACGGGGCCGTGAGCCTGCAGGCACGGGTTCAGGTGCGCCAGCCCAACGGGGAGCGGCTGGAAACCACCGTGGGCAGGATCATTTTTAATGAAGTGGTCCCCGATGAACTGGGCTATTTGAACACTGTGATGGACAAGAAGAGCCTGGTGCAGCTGGTGGACGATTGTTACCGCAAGCTGGGGTATTCAGCCACGGCCACCATGCTGGACGGCATTAAAAAACTCGGTTTCCATTTTGCAACCAGGGCCGGAATCACCATCAGTACTTCCGACATCATTATTCCCCCGGAGAAAAAGGAAATCCTGGCGGATGCGGAAAAGCAGGTGGAAACGGTGGAAACCCAGTACCGCCGGGGGTTGATCACCGAGGAGGAGCGTTACCGCAAGATCATCACCATCTGGAACGAGGCCACCGACAAGGTAACCAGGGCCCTGTTGAATATCCTGGATAAATTCAATCCCGTGTACATGATGGCCAATTCCGGTGCCCGGGGTAACATCCAGCAGATTCGCCAGCTGGCCGGTATGCGGGGACTCATGGCCGACCCCTCCGGCCGGATTATCCCCGTGCCCATTAAAGCCAACTTCCGGGAAGGGCTGGCCGTGCTGGAATACTTTATTTCCACCCACGGTGCCCGCAAGGGTCTGGCCGATACCGCCCTGCGCACCGCCGACTCCGGCTACCTGACCCGGCGCCTGGTGGACGTGGCCCAGGATGTCATCGTCCGGGAAGAGGATTGCGGCACAGATGAAGGCATCCTGGTGCAGGAAATTAAGGACGGCACGGAAGTAATTGAAAAGCTAGAGGATCGCCTGGTGGGTCGGGTGGCCTTAAACGATATCGTCCATCCCGAGACCGGCGAAGTGCTGGTGCGGGCAGAAGAAGAGATCGACGAAGAACGGGCCAAAGCCATCGTCAACGCTGGCATTAAAGAAGTGTGGATCCGCTCGGTAATTACCTGTAAAACCCGCTACGGCGTGTGCGTGAAATGCTACGGCCGCAACCTGGCCACCGGGCGGATCGTGGACATCGGCGAGGCCGTGGGTATTATCGCGGCCCAGTCCATTGGCGAGCCGGGTACCCAGTTGACCATGCGCACCTTCCACACCGGCGGCGTGGCCGGGGACGACATCACCCAGGGTCTGCCCCGGGTCGAAGAGCTCTTTGAGGCCCGGCGCCCTAAGGGGCAGGCAGTCATTGCCGAAGCCGACGGCGTGGTGGACGTGCGGGAGGTTAAAGGACGCCGGGAGGTGGAGATCACCACCGACAGCGGTGAAAAATACACCTATCAGATTCCCTACGGCGCCCGGCTCAAGGTCAGTGCCGGGGACCGGGTGGCCGCCGGGGATGAGCTGACCGAGGGTTCCATTAACCCCCATGACCTGCTAAAGATTAAGGGATTGCACGGCGTCTATACCTACCTGCTGCACGAGGTTCAGCGTGTCTACCGCCTGCAGGGGGTGGATATCAACGATAAACATATAGAAGTAATGATCCGCCAGATGCTGCGCAAGGTCAAAGTGGAGGATCCCGGGGATACGGACCTGCTACCCGGCGGGGTGATCGACAAGTTTGAGCTGGAGGACGAAAACCGCCGGATCAGAGAGCAGGGCGGCAAGGAAGCCGTGGCTCGGCCGGTGCTCCTGGGGATAACCAAGGCTTCCCTGGCCACCGATTCGTTCCTCTCGGCTGCATCCTTCCAGGAAACCACCCGGGTGTTGACCGAAGCGGCCATTAAAGGCAAAGTGGATCCCCTGATGGGGTTGAAGGAGAACGTTATTATCGGTAAGCTGGTGCCGGCCGGTACGGGCATGAGCCGCTACCGCAACATTCAGCTGGTGGAAGCCGGGGGCGAAGACCGGCAGGAAGATCTGGAACCTGTAGCTGCGGCGCCTGCTTACGAAAATATTGACAACGTTCGCGACTGATGTTAAGATATGAGAGTGTCTGGATTTCTCTGGGGGGAGAGCTCATGCCCTTGGCCCGGTTGTCCAATGCCCGCAAGAAGATGGTGGGTTCCAAGCAAACCATGAAAGCCATTAATCGGGGGCAGGCTAAAGTAGTTTACGTGGCCATGAACGCAGAACGGCATGTCATTGATCCCATTATCCAGGCCTGTCGCGCCAAAGACATACCCCTTATTGAGGTCGATTCCATGTCCCAACTGGGCAAAGCCTGCAACATCGAAGTGGGTTGTGCCTCGGCGGCGGTTATCGAAGATTAACCGCCGCTTCAACAGGGGTGGCCATGATTATGTCCGATAATCTGGAGGAAGGAGGTGTAGCAGCATGCCGACCATCAGCCAGCTGGTCCGCAAGGGCCGGGAGAAGGTGACCCACAAGTCTTCAGCCCCCGCGCTAAAGGGAAGCCCACAGAAGCGGGGAGTATGCACCAGGGTTTACACGACAACCCCGAAAAAGCCTAACTCTGCCCTGCGCAAGGTGGCGCGGGTAAGACTTACCAACGGGATTGAGGTAACCTCCTACATTCCGGGGATCGGGCATAATCTACAGGAACACTCGGTGGTGTTAGTGCGGGGCGGCCGGGTGAAGGACCTGCCCGGTGTCCGTTACCATATTATCAGGGGTGCCCTGGATTGTGCTGGTGTGCAGAACCGCAACCGGGGCCGTTCCAAGTATGGCGCCAAGCGCCCGAAGAAATAATTACCGCCGGCCGGTTGGGCCGGTAGTTTTAAGTTTGGCAGGAAGGGTTATACTTTCGTTTAAAGGGGGGTAGAAAATGCCCAGGAGAGGCGCAGTAGCCAAGCGAGATGTGCCGCCGGACCCCATCTACAACAGCAAGGTGGTCACCAAGCTGATCAACCAGGTTATGCTCAAAGGCAAGAAGAGCATAGCCGAACGCATATGTTACAAGGCCTTTGATATCATCCGGGAAAAAACCGGCAGAGACCCGCTTGAGGTTTTTGAGCAGGCCATGAAAAATGTTATGCCCGTGCTGGAGGTAAAGGCCCGCCGGGTAGGGGGTGCCAACTACCAGGTGCCCGTGGAAGTCCGGCCCGAGCGGCGGCAGACCCTGGGTATCCGCTGGATTACCCAGTATGCCCGGCAACGCGGCGGCAAGAGCATGGAAGAAAAGCTGGCTGCGGAAATTATGGATGCCGCCAATAATACAGGTGGGGCGGTGAAGAAAAAGGAAGACACCCACAAGATGGCGGAAGCCAACAAGGCCTTTGCCCATTACCGGTGGTAAGGGGGTGAAAATATGGCACGGCAATTTCCACTGGAAAGAACACGTAACATCGGCATAATGGCCCACATTGATGCCGGCAAGACCACCACCACCGAACGCATTCTTTTTTATACCGGTCGTGTGCACAAAATGGGTGAGGTGCATGATGGGGCTGCCACCATGGACTGGATGGTGCAGGAGCAGGAACGGGGCATTACCATTACCTCTGCTGCTACCAGCTGCCAGTGGCGGGATCATTGTATTAACATCATCGATACGCCTGGGCACGTGGACTTTACCGTAGAAGTAGAACGCTCCCTGCGGGTGCTTGATGGGGCCGTGGCCATCTTCTGTTCCGTGGGCGGCGTGGAGCCCCAGTCGGAGACCGTGTGGCGCCAGGCCGACAAGTACGGTGTACCACGGATTGCTTACATTAATAAGATGGACCGGGTCGGCGCGGATTTCTTCCGCAGCATGGCCATGATCCGGGAGCGGCTGGGCGCCAACCCGGTGGCGATCCAGTTGCCCATTGGCGCCGAGGATAGCTTTGTCGGTGTGGTAGATCTGATTCGCAACAAAGCCATTATTTATGTTGATGATCTGGGTACGCGCAGCAAGGAGACGGCCATCCCGGAGGAAATGCGCGAGCTGGTGGCCGAATACCGGGAAAAGCTTTTGGAAGCAGTGGCCGAGTCCGATGAGGAATTGATGATCAAGTACCTGGAAGGTGAAGAACTGACCGAAGAGGAGATCAAGCGGGGCATCCGTAAAGCGACTCTGGCGGTGAAGATGATCCCGGTGCTGTGCGGCTCCTCCTTCAAAAACAAAGGCGTACAGCCCCTTTTGGATGCCATTGTTGATTTCCTTCCGGCACCGACGGACATACCGGCCATCCGAGGTCTCAACCCCGAAACCGGGGTGGAGGATAAGCGGGTGGCCAGGGACGATGAACCATTTTCGGCCCTGGCCTTTAAGATCATGGCCGATCCCTATGTGGGTAAACTGACCTTTTTCCGGGTATACTCAGGGAAGGTAACTTCTGGTTCATATGTTTATAATTCCACCAAAAGCCGGCGGGAACGCATCGGGCGCATTTTGCGCATGCATGCCAACCACCGGGAGGAAATAGATGAGGCTTATGCCGGGGACATTGTGGCCGCGGTGGGCTTAAAGGAAACCACCACGGGGGATACCCTGTGCGATGAAAAACACCCCATCGTCCTGGAGTCCATGGATTTCCCCGAGCCAGTGATTTCCGTGGCCATCGAGCCCAAGACCAAGGCCGACCAGGACAAAATGGGCGTGGCTCTCTCCAAACTGGCCGAGGAGGATCCTACCTTCAGGATGCATACCGATCCGGAAACGGGGCAGACCATTATTTCCGGCATGGGCGAGCTGCACCTGGAGATTATCGTCGACCGCCTGATGCGGGAGTTCAAGGTCGAGGCCAATGTAGGACGCCCCCAGGTGGCCTACAAGGAGACCATCAGGGAAAAGGTCGAGGCCGAAGGCAAGTTTATCCGGCAGACCGGCGGCCGCGGCCAGTACGGCCATGTGGTCCTGGAAATCGAGCCTTTGGAGCGGGGCGCCGGTTACGAGTTTGTCAGCAAGATTGTCGGTGGTGTAGTGCCCAAGGAATACATCCCGGCCATTGATGCCGGCGTTAAGGAAGCAATGGAAAACGGTGTCCTGGCCGGGTACCCGGTAGTGGATGTGCGGGTTACCCTGGTGGACGGCTCCTACCATGAAGTGGACTCCTCGGAAATGGCCTTTAAGATTGCCGGTTCCATCGCCTTCAAAAACGGGGCGCAAAAGGCCAAACCGGTGCTGCTGGAACCGATCATGAAGGTAGAAGTGGTGGTCATGGAGGAGTACATGGGGGATGTAATTGGGGACCTTAACGCCCGCCGCGGACGCATCGAGGAGATGGAGCGGCGGGGCAATGCGCAGGTGATCCATGCATATGTCCCCCTGGCCGAGATGTTCGGCTACGCCACGGATCTGCGTTCGCGCACCCAGGGGCGTGGTACCTATACCATGCAGTTCAGTCACTACGAGGAAGTACCTCCGTCTATGGCCGAAGCTATTATTGCCCGGCGGCGGGGATAAAGGCCGCACCCACATTTGCTGCCTACAAAACTATATGCTGGACAAGGAGGATCTAATGTCATGGCCAAGGCCAAATTTGAGCGGACCAAACCCCACGTAAACGTTGGGACGATTGGACACGTTGACCACGGGAAG
>NZ_RBWE01000001.1:457194-665380 GCF_003627965.1 Desulfofundulus salinus
TCATGGCCAAGGCCAAATTTGAGCGGACCAAACCCCACGTAAACGTTGGGACGATTGGACACGTTGACCACGGGAAGACCACATTGACGGCAGCCATCACCACGGTGCTGGCCACGGTGGGCAAGGCACAGGTCAAGAAATACGAAGAGATCGACAACGCTCCGGAAGAGCGGGAGCGGGGGATTACCATTAACACCGCCCACGTGGAATACGAGACCGAAAAGAGGCACTACGCCCACGTGGACTGCCCGGGCCACGCCGACTACGTGAAGAACATGATCACGGGTGCGGCCCAGATGGACGGGGCGATTCTGGTGGTATCGGCGGCGGACGGTCCCATGCCCCAGACCCGGGAGCACATTTTGCTGGCCCGGCAGGTGGGCGTGCCCTACATTGTGGTGTACCTGAACAAGGCGGACATGGTGGACGACCCGGAACTTTTGGAACTGGTGGAGATGGAAGTGCGGGAACTTCTGTCCACCTATGAATTTCCGGGAGACGACGTACCGGTGATCACCGGTTCGGCGTTAAAGGCTTTGGAATGCGGCTGCGGCAAGCGGGAGTGCGAATGGTGTAAATCCATCTGGGAACTGATGGATGCGGTGGACGAATACATTCCCACGCCGGAGCGGGACATTGACAAACCCTTCCTGATGCCCATTGAGGACGTGTTCAGCATCACCGGTCGCGGTACGGTGGTAACGGGCCGTGTAGAGCGGGGCACGGTGAAGGTAGGCGACGAAGTAGAGATCGTAGGACTGATGGATAAGCCGAAGAAGACGGTGGTCACGGGAGTGGAGATGTTCCGGAAGATCCTGGACCGCGGGGAAGCCGGGGACAACATTGGGTGTCTATTGCGGGGCATCGACCGGAAGGAAGTGGAGCGTGGGATGGTGCTGGCGAAGCCCGGGAGCATCAAGCCGCACACCCACTTCAGCGCGGAAGTATACGTGTTGACCAAGGAAGAAGGTGGACGGCACACGCCGTTCTTTAACGGGTACCGGCCGCAGTTTTACTTCCGGACCACGGACGTGACGGGGACGATTACCCTGCCTGAAGGTGTGGAGATGGTGATGCCCGGGGACAACATCCGGCTGGAGATTAAGCTGATCACCCCCATTGCCATTGAGGAAGGGCTGCGCTTCGCCATTCGGGAAGGTGGTCGTACCGTCGGAGCCGGCGTGGTCACCTCGATTATCGAGTAAAGGAAGGGCTGCGCTTCGCCATTCGGGAAGGTGGTCGTACCGTCGGAGCCGGCGTGGTCACCTCGATTATCGAGTAAGCCAGCTAGAACGAGAAGTGGGAAGTGGAAAGTGGGGCCAGTAATGGAAAGCATCCCACATCCCACTTCCCATATTTACGAAAACCCCTTTGCCGGATTTGAAAGGAGGTAGACCCTTGAAAAAGCAAAAGATTCGCATCCGGCTCAAGGCCTACGATCACCACATGCTGGATCAGTCGGCCCAAAAGATTGTGGAGACCGCCCGGCGCACCGGTGCCCAGGTAGCCGGCCCTATTCCTTTGCCCACGGAGAAAAATATCTACACCATTTTGCGTTCACCCCACGTCAATAAGGACTCACGGGAGCAGTTTGAGATACGGACGCACAAGCGCTTGATTGATATCCTGGAACCTACGCCTAAAACCGTGGACGCCCTAATGCGCCTGGATCTGCCTGCCGGGGTGGACATTGAAATCAAGCTTTAGGAGGTGCTAAGGACCATGCCCAAGGGCATCCTCGGCCGTAAAGTCGGCATGACCCAGATCTTTAATGATGCCGGGCAGGCCATTCCCGTTACAGTCATCGAAGCCGGTCCCTGCGTAGTGGTGCAAAAGAAAACCCCCGACCGGGACGGATACAGCGCAATACAGCTGGGTTTTGGCGAAAAGCCCGAGCGTTTGGTCAACAAACCCTTAAAAGGGCATTTTGCTAAAGCCGGCGTGCGGCCATTGCGTTTTTTGCGGGAATTGCGCGTTGAAAATGTGGAAGATTACCAGGTGGGGCAAGAAATTAAGGCCGATGTCTTTGCCATCGGTGAAAGGGTGGATGTGGTCGGCACATCCAAGGGCCGCGGTTTTGCAGGCGGCATTAAACGCCACGGCTTTCACCGGGGACCCATGGCCCACGGCTCCAAGTACCACCGCCGGCCCGGCTCCCTGGGAGCGAAAGGACCGGCCCGGGTTTTCAAGGGAAGAAAGTTGCCCGGACATTACGGTGTAGAGCGGGTAACGGTGCAAAACCTGGAAGTAGTGCGGGTGGACCCGGAGAGAAATCTTTTGGCCGTGAAAGGATCTGTCCCTGGCCCCCGCGGGGGTCTTTTGCTGGTTAAGGAAACCGTTAAGGCCCGCTAGTAACCAGGCACCGGAAGGAGGAAAGCGTTATGCCTACAGTTGCCGTTTACAATATCAACGGGGACCAGGTGGGCGAAATCCATTTGCGGGACGATGTTTTCGGCGTCCCCGTGCATATGTCCGTGCTGCACGATGCCGTAGTCTGGCAACTGGCCGGGCGCCGTCTGGGAACCCATGATACCAAGACCCGTGCCGAGGTTCGGGGCGGCGGACGCAAACCCTGGCGCCAGAAAGGTACCGGCCGTGCCCGTCACGGCAGCATTCGTTCCCCCATCTGGCGGAAGGGCGGCATAGTTTTTGGTCCCCATCCCCGGGACTACAGTTACCGGTTGCCCCGCAAGGTGCGGCGTCTGGCACTGAAGTCCGCCCTGTCGGCCAAGGTGCAGGACGGCAAAATTTTGGTTTTGGAAGACCTGAAGTTGGAACAGCCCCGCACCAAGGATATGGTGCGCATTTTGGGGAATCTCAAGGTAAATGACAAGGCCCTGGTGGTTACAGCCGACCGGGAGGAAAACGTGATCAAGTCCGCCCGGAATATCCCCGGTATTAAACCCATGGCGGCCGATGGTCTTAATGTGTACGACCTTTTGGCACATAATACGCTGGTCATAACGAAGGACGCGGTGGCCAGAGTCCAGGAGGTGCTGGCCCAGTGAAAAATCCCCGGGATATTTTAAAGCGGCCGTTAATAACGGAGAAGAGCATGTCCCTGCTGGCCGACAACAAGTACACCTTTATCGTCGATCCCAATGCCAACAAGGTGGAAATTAAGAAAGCGGTAGAAGAACTGTTCAAGGTGAAAGTGGAAAAGGTAAACACCATGCGGGTTAAAGGGAAAACAAAACGGGTGCGGAATGTCGTTGGTCGCCGCCCCGACGTGAAAAAAGCCATCGTCACCCTGCGGAAAGGGGATAAGATCGAACTCTTTGAGGGTGTGTAAAACTTCCCTCCCCCCCATTCGGGTGCGCGGGCTCATTTTGGAAGGAGGGAAACCAGTTGGGTATTAAAAAGTTCAAGCCGACATCTCCCGGGCGGCGGTTTGTAACCGTATCGACCTTTGATGAAATCACCAAAACCGAACCGGAAAAATCCTTGCTGGTGCCGCTGAAGAAAAAGGCCGGCCGCAATTCCCAGGGCAGGATCACCGTAAGGCACCGGGGTGGCGGCCACAAGCGCATGTACCGGATCATTGACTTCAAGCGGAATAAGGACGGCATTCCGGCCAGGGTAGCCAGTATTGAATACGATCCCAACCGTTCGGCCCGTATTGCCCTGTTGCACTATGCAGACGGGGAAAAGCGCTACATCCTGGCTCCCGTGGGCCTGGAAGTGGGCATGACGGTTGTATCGGGTCCCGATGCCGACATCAAGGTGGGCAACACACTGCCCTTGCGGAATATCCCGGTGGGTACCCTGGTGCACAACCTTGAGCTCTATCCCGGCGGCGGCGGCCAGCTGGTGCGCTCGGCGGGTGCGGCGGCCCAGGTTATGGCCAAGGAAGGCAAGTATGCCCATATTCGTATGCCCTCGGGCGAAATGCGCCTGCTCCTTTTGGATTGTCGGGCCACCATCGGCCAGGTGGGCAATGTGGAGCATGAAAACATCACCATCGGTAAAGCTGGCCGCTCACGCTGGCTGGGCATCAGGCCGACTGTGCGCGGTGTGGTCATGAACCCGGTGGATCACCCCCACGGCGGCGGTGAAGGCCGTTCCCCCATTGGCCGTAACCCGGTTACTCCCTGGGGCAAACCAGCCCTGGGTGCCCGTACGCGGAAGAAGAAACCCAGCGATCGCCTGATCATCAAGAGAAGGGCGAAGTAATTCGGTAATCCGGGTAACAGCCGAAAGGAGGTAGGTGAAAAGGCTATGGGACGTTCTTTGAAAAAGGGCCCCTACTGCGATCCGAAGCTATTGAAAAAAATCGAGGAAATGAACGCTAAAGGGGAAAAGCGGGTCATCAAGACCTGGTCCCGCCGTTCAACCATTTTCCCGCAGATGATCGGTCATACTATTGCCGTACACGACGGCCGGAAACACGTTCCTATATATATTACCGAAGACATGGTGGGGCATAAGCTGGGTGAGTTTGCTCCCACCCGGTTGTTCCGGGGCCACGGTGCCCACACCGAAAGGTCCACGGCCCTGAAGTAATCATAAGGAGGGTTTGGGATGGAAGCCAGAGCAGTGGCCAGGTACGTGCGCATTTCGCCCCGCAAGGTACGCCAGGTGGTGGATCTCATCCGGGGGAAGGATGTGCGTGAGGCACTGGCTATCCTGAGGTTTACGCCTAAAAGGGCCGCGGTTCCGGTGGCCAAAGTAATTAAGTCGGCTGCGGCCAACGCCGAACACAACTACGATATGAATCCGGATAATCTCTATATTGCGGCGGCTTATGTGGATCAGGGGCCAACCTGGAAGCGTTACCAGGCCCGGGCCATGGGTCGGGCGGACCTGCTGCGCAGGCGGACCAGCCACATCACCGTGGTGGTCAAGGAAAAGGAATAGGAAAGGAGGAATAGCGTGGGACAGAAGGTACATCCCAAAGGGTTGCGCATTGGCATTATCAAAGACTGGGACGCTAAGTGGTTTGCCGATAAGAAGAATTTTGCCAGCCTGCTTTTAGAAGATGTAAGGATCCGCAGATATATCAAGCAAAAGCTTTATGCCGCCGGCATCTCCCGCATTGCCATTGAACGGGCAGCCAACCGCATCCGCATCAGCATTTATACGGCTAAGCCGGGGATTGTCATTGGCCGGGGCGGTGCGGAAGTGGAAAACCTGCGCCGGGAGCTGGAAAAAATGACGGGTAAGCAGGTGCACGTGAACATCGTGGAAATAAAAGTGCCCGAGCTGGACGCCCAGTTAGTGGCGGAGAACGTGGCCGCCCAGATCGAAAAGCGGGTTGCCTTCCGGCGGGCCATGAAACAGGCCGTGGCCCGGGCCATGAAGATGGGCGCCAAAGGGATCAAGGTTTCCGTCAGCGGCCGGCTGGCCGGAGCGGAGATTGCCCGTACCGAGTGGTACAGCGAGGGCAAGGTACCGCTGCACACCCTGCGGGCGGATATCGATTACGGCTTTGCCGAAGCGGATACCACTTACGGCAAGATCGGCATAAAGGTATGGATCTACAAGGGAGAAGTGCTGCCGGAGGCCAAGGCTGCGGCCGGTCAAGGAGGAGAGAAGGCCTATGCTCATGCCCAAGAGGGTTAAATATCGTAAACAGCACCGTGTAAGAGATCTGAGCGGCAGGGCCAAGGGGGGTACGGAGGTACACTTTGGCGAGTACGGGCTGATGGCTCTGGAGCCGGCCTGGATTACCAGCCGTCAAATTGAGGCCGCCCGTATTGCTATGACCCGCCACATTCGCCGGGGCGGGAAGGTGTGGATCAGAATATTCCCCGACAGGCCGGTAACCGCCAAGCCTGCCGAAACCCGGATGGGCAGCGGTAAAGGTGCTCCCGAGTACTGGGTGGCGGTCGTCAAACCCGGGCGGATACTGTTTGAACTGGCCGGTATTGACGAGGAGGTGGCCCGGGAAGCCATGCGCCTGGCCTCTCACAAGCTGCCCATTAAAACAAAGTTTGTCAAACGTGGGAGTGAGGCAAATGAAGGCTAAGGATTTGCGGGAACTATCCGATGAGGAGCTGGTCAAGAAGCTGGACGATTCCAAGGATGAACTCTTCAAGCTGCGGTTCCAACTGGCTACCAACCAGCTGGATAACCCCATGAAAATCAGGGAAGTGCGCCGGAACATTGCCCGTTTAAAGACTGTGCTCCGGGAGCGGGAGCTGGGCATCCGGCGGGCCTAACGAAAGGGGAGTCACGAGGTGGAAGTTCGTAAACAGCGAAAAGTCCGGACGGGCCGCGTGGTTAGCGATAAAATGGACAAAACGGTAGTGGTGGCGGTGGAAACCCTGGTGCGGCACCCGCTCTACCAGCGCACCATTCGCAAGACCAAGAAGTTTAAAGCCCATGACGAGGAAAATGCCTGCCGTGTCGGGGACAAGGTGCGCATTATGGAAACCCGGCCCCTTTCGAAAGAAAAGCGCTGGCGGGTGGTTGAAATCCTGGAACGGGCTGAACGGATTTAATAAACCCTTGCGAAGGGAGGTTAAAGCCGATGATCCAGGTACAGTCAATGCTCAACGTCGCCGACAACACCGGTGCCCGCCGCTTGATGTGCATTCGCGTGCTCGGCGGCAGCATGCGCCGTTATGCCAGTTTGGGAGATGAAATCATTTGTTCCGTCAAGGAGGCTACGCCCGGCGGCGTTGTAAAGAAGGGCGATGTGGTGCGGGCGGTGGTTGTGCGGACCAACAAGGAAGTGCGCCGCCCGGACGGTTCATATATTAAATTTGACGAAAACGCTGCGGTGATTATCAAGGACGACAAGAGCCCCCGGGGCACCCGTATCTTCGGACCTGTGGCCCGGGAATTACGGGATCGGGACTTCATGAAGATTATTTCCCTGGCTCCGGAGGTAATTTAGCCGGGGAAGCTGGAGGTGGGTCAGGATGCCCAAGTTACACGTGCGCAAAGGCGATACAGTGCTTGTGTTGACCGGCAAATATGCCGGCAAAAGAGGCAAGGTATTGGCGGCATTACCGGCTGAAGGGCGGGTAATTGTGGAGGGCGTGAATATCGTGAAGCGCCATACCAGGCCCAGCCCGCGCATGCCCCAGGGAGGCATCGTGGAGAAGGAAGCTCCCATCCACGCCTCCAACGTCATGCTGGTCTGCAGCAAGTGCAACAGCCCAACCCGCATAGCTAAAAAGTTTTTGGAGGACGGCAAAAAGGTGCGGGTATGTAAAAAATGCGGGGAAGAACTAGGCTAAAAGGCAGGTGAAAAAGCGTGCCGAGACTTAAAGATAAATATAAAAACGAAGTAGTCAAGGCCATGATGCAGAAGTTTGGTTATAAAAACGTGATGGAGGTACCCAGGCTGGAAAAGGTGGTCATCAACATGGGGGTGGGTGAGGCCACCCATAACAGCAAGGCCATGGACGCGGCGGTCAGCGATCTGGCCACTATCACCGGCCAGCGTCCAGTGATCACCCGGGCCAAGAAATCCATTGCCGCCTTTAAAGTACGCCAGGGGATGACCGTGGGGTGCAAAGTGACCCTGCGGGGAGACCGCATGTATGAGTTTATCGACAAGCTTTTCAACGTGGCCCTCCCCAGGGTGCGGGACTTCCGGGGGGTTTCGCCCAAGTCCTTTGACGGCCGCGGCAATTATAGCCTGGGCATCCGGGAGCAGCTGATCTTCCCCGAAATCGAATATGATAAGATCGATAAAGTGCGGGGAATGGACATCATCTTTGTAACCACGGCCAAAACCGACGAGGAGGCGCGGGAACTCTTGCGCCTGCTGGGCATGCCTTTTGCGGCCGCCTGAGCGGAAACAACTTCGAACGATTATGGCAAAGCAGGTAAGAATCGTATATAAGGGGGGACTCAAGTGGCCAAAAAATCGATGATCGCCAAGGCAATGCGCGAACCCAAATTCAAGGTACGCCAGCACAACCGCTGCAAGCTCTGCGGTCGTCCCCGGGCGTACATGCGCAAGTTCGGCATTTGCCGCATCTGTTTCCGGGTTCTTGCTTACCGCGGCGAGATTCCCGGCGTTCGTAAGGCCAGCTGGTAAAGAGGAAGGGGGTATTGCCATGGTTATGACCGACCCGATCGCGGACTTTCTCACCCGTATTCGCAATGCCAATACGGTTTATCTCGATAAAGTGGAGGCCCCTGCTTCCCGCTTGAAGAAGGCCATTGCCGACATTCTCAAGGAAGAGGGCCTGATTAAGGATTATGAAGTGATCGACGACGGCAAGCAGGGCGTCATCCGCGTATATTTGAAGTACGGCCCTGACAAAAAACGGGTAATTACCGGATTGAAACGGATCTCCAGGCCGGGACTACGGGTCTATGCCCGCAAGGATTCTATCCCGAAGGTGCTGGGTGGCCTGGGTATTGCCATCCTGTCCACCTCCAAGGGCATTATGACCGACAAGAAGGCCCGGAAACTGGGTGTGGGCGGCGAAGTAATCTGTTACGTTTGGTAGGAGGAGGGAAGGCTTGTGTCCAGGATCGGCAAAAAGCCCATTGCCCTGCCCCAGGGGGTTGATGTGCAAATAGAAGGCAATACCGTGCGCATAAAGGGGCCAAAGGGCCAGCTGGAGCGGGAATTCCACCGGGATATGCGCATCCGTCTGGACGAGGAGGGGCGCCTGGTGGTGGAACGTCCCTCGGACGAAAAGCTCCACCGGTCTCTGCACGGTTTGACCCGCACCCTGCTGTACAACATGGTGGAAGGAGTGACCAGGGGGTTTTCAAAAACCCTGGAGCTGGTCGGCGTGGGTTACCGGGCCACCAAGCAGGGTAACAAGCTGGTGCTGTCGGTGGGCTATTCCCACCCGGTTGAAATTGTCCCCCCGCCGGGGCTGGAGATAGAAGTCCCCGCGCCAACTAAAATTGTGGTCAAGGGAACGGACAAAGAAAAGGTTGGCGCCCTGGCTGCGGTTATCCGCGGTGTACGGGAGCCGGAACCCTACAAGGGCAAGGGCATTAAGTACGAAAACGAACAAATCCGGCGCAAGGCCGGTAAGGCTGGCGGTAAAGGTAAGAAGTAGGGAGGCTTGATTGCTTTGATTAAGAAACCGGATCGCAAGGCATTGCGGGCCAAGAGACATTTACGGGTACGCAAGAAGATCTCCGGTACCGCCGAGCGCCCCAGGTTGAATGTCTTCCGGAGCTTAAAGCACATGTATGCCCAGATTATTGACGACGAGCGGGGAATTACCCTGGTCAGCGCTTCGACCCTTTCCCCCGAATTGAGGGAGCAGCTCAAAGCAGGTGGCAACAAGGAAGCAGCTGCCGCGGTGGGCCGCCTGGTGGCCCAGAAAGCCCTGGAGCGCGGGATTAAGAAAGTGGTTTTTGATCGGGCTGGATATATTTACCACGGCCGGGTGAAGGCTTTAGCCGAGGCCGCCCGGGAAGCCGGTCTGGAATTCTAGGTGACGAAGGAGGGAAACGGGTGACCAGGATTGACGCCAGTAAGCTGGAGCTTACCGAGAAAGTAGTATCCATTAACCGCGTGGCCAAGGTGGTCAAAGGCGGACGGCGCTTTAGTTTTTCAGCCCTGGTGGTGGTGGGCGATGGCAACGGCCGGGTCGGCGCCGGGCTGGGCAAGGCCGGCGAGGTGCCCGAGGCCATTCGCAAGGGCATTGAGGATGCCAAGAAAAACATGATCCAGGTGCCCTTATCTGGCACCACCATTCCCCATGAAGTGATTGGTGAATTTGGTGCTGGCAAGGTGCTGTTAAAACCGGCTGCCCCCGGTACCGGTGTAATTGCCGGCGGTCCCGTACGGGCGATTTTGGAGTGTGCCGGGATCCGGGACATCCTCACCAAGTCCCTGGGTTCGCACAACGCCAACAACATGGTTCATGCTACCATGGTGGCATTAAAGAGCCTGAAGACCCCGGAAGAGGTGGCCCGGCTGCGGGGTAAAACGGTGGAAGAATTACTGGGCTAAGGGGGTAAGAACATGGCCAAGTTGAAGATTACCCTGATCAGAAGTCTCATCGGTCGCCCCGAAGACCAGCGCGTAACCGTACGCACTCTGGGCCTGCGCAAACTGCACAGCTCGGTAGTTCAAAACGATACGCCGCAGATACGGGGCATGATTAACAAAGTATCCCACCTGGTCAAGGTCGAGGAAGTCTAAACGACGGGTACGGACGGCCTTTCGACCAGCAACCAACTGGAGGTGTAATTGTGGCTCAACTGCACGACCTGCGTCCCAACCCGGGGGCGCGTACCAAACCAACCCGCAAGGGGCAGGGTATCGGTTCCGGGTTAGGAAAAACGGCCGGCCGGGGGCACAAGGGACAAAAGGCGCGTTCCGGCGGCGGGGTGAGGCCCGGTTTTGAAGGCGGCCAGATGCCCCTGCAGCGGCGCATACCCAAGCGGGGTTTTACCAACGCGCGCTTTAAGAAGGAGATAGTGGCCGTAAATATTGATGTTTTAAACCGTTTTGAAGACGGTGCGGTAATAACGCCGGAAACGCTCCTGTCGGAACGGATAATCAAAAAGCTGGGTGATGGAGTAAAGATCCTGGGCGAAGGGCAGCTGGAAAAGGCGCTCACCGTGCGGGCCCACGCCTTCAGCAAATCGGCGGTGGAAAAGATTGAAGCTGCCGGCGGCAAGGCTGAGGTGATCTAGGTGCTGGACAGCCTCAAAAGTGCCGTCAGGATTGATGAGCTGCGTTCAAAACTTCTCTTTACCCTGGCCATGCTCTTTGTTTTCCGCATCGGCGCTCATATTCCCGTGCCGGGGGTCAACACCGAAGTTTTTGCGAAACTGCTGGAAACGGGAGCCCTTTTCGGCTTCTTTGACGTGATCTCCGGTGGAGCCTTCAAAAATTTTTCTATCTTTGCCATGAGTATTACACCTTACATTAACGCTTCCATCATCATGCAGCTTCTGACGGTGGTCATTCCCTCCCTGGAGCGGCTGGCCAAGGAAGGGGAAGAGGGCCGGAAAAAAATCGTCCAGTACACCCGCTACCTCACCGTCGTGCTGGCGTTTGTCCAGGCTATCGGTATCAGCTTCGCCCTGCGCAACCAGAATGTGCTGGTGAGCCCCACCGTCGGTCACTACCTCCTGGTGGCCCTGACCCTGACCGCCGGGACGGCCTTCCTGATGTGGATCGGGGAGCAGATTACCGAAAAGGGCATTGGCAACGGCATCTCGCTTTTGATCTTTGCCGGTATTGTCTCCCGGGTTCCGGCGGGCGTTGTGCGGGTGGTGGAGTACCTGCAGGCCGGGACAATCAACATCTTGAGCGTGATCCTGCTCGTGGTCATTGGCGCACTGGTCATTGCCGCCATTGTGGCCGTCAATGAGGGGCAGCGGCGCATTCCCGTGCAGTACGCCAAGCGCGTGGTGGGACGCCGGATATACGGCGGGCAGTCCACTCACCTGCCCTTGAGGGTGAACCAGGCCGGCGTTATCCCGGTGATCTTTGCTTCTTCCATTTTGATGTTTCCGGAACAGCTTGCCACCTGGTTTCAAAACACCTGGTTCGGCAACTGGTACCTGGCCTATTTTGCCTGGGGTACGCCCATACACACCATCATTTACGCCCTTTTGGTGATTGGCTTTACCTATTTCTACACGGCAGTGATCATGAACCCGGTGGATATTGCTGAAAACATCAAGAAGTACGGCGGCTTCATCCCGGGCATCCGGCCCGGACGCCCCACGGCCGAGTATATCAGCCGGGTCATGAGCCGGGTAACTCTGGCGGGGGCTATTTTCCTGGCCTTGATTGCCATCCTGCCGAACTTTGTCCTGCTGGCTACCCGCATCCCCCAGATTTACTTTGGCGGCACCGCCCTGTTGATTGTGGTTGGGGTGGCCCTGGATACCATGAAGCAGGTTGAATCACACATGTTGATGCGCAGCTACCAGGGTTTTATCAGGTAGGGAGATGACCTTTATAATGATCATGATTAAATCGCAGCGGGAACTGCGCTACATGCGCGACGCCGGCCGCGTGGTGGCGGGTGTCCTGGGCGAGCTCTCCCGGGCCATTAAACCGGGGGTGACCACCGCAGAACTGGACCGTCTGGCTGAGGACTTTATCCTGGCCCGGGGTGCCAGGCCCGCGTTCAAGGGCCTCTATGGTTTTCCGGCCAGCATCTGCACCTCGGTCAACGAGCAGGTGGTGCACGGTATCCCCGGTTTAAGAAAACTGGAAAGTGGAGATATTATCAGTATTGACGTCGGAGCGGAAATAAATGGATATTTTGGGGACGGTGCAGCCACCTTTCCGGTAGGTGAGGTTTCCCCGGAGGCAAAAAAACTGCTGGCCGTAACCGAAGAAGCTTTGTACGAAGGTATTCGCTTTGCCCGGCAGGGTAACCGGCTGTCGGATATTTCCCATGCCGTACAGAGCTATGTGGAGAAACACGGGTTCTCTGTGGTCCGGGAATACGTGGGCCACGGTATTGGCCGGAGCATGCATGAGGAGCCACAGGTGCCCAACTTCGGAAAGCCGGGACGGGGTCCCAGGCTGAAGGCGGGAATGACTTTAGCCATTGAACCGATGGTCAATGCGGGTACCCATGAGGTACGCACCCTTGGGGACAACTGGACGGTGGTAACCGGGGATTCCAGGCTATCGGCCCATTTCGAGCACACCGTTGCCATCACCGATGGTGAGCCGGAGATCCTTACCCGGTTGTAACTGGAGGTGATCCCGGTGAAGGATTATTTTACGCCGGGCCGGCTGGTGAGCTCTACTGCCGGCCGGGATTGCGGCAAATTTTACCTCATTCTCGACCGCGTCAACGAGACAAGGGTACGGGTGGTCAATGGGGCGGACCGCAAGGTAAGCGGGCCGAAGTTGAAAAATATTAAGCATCTAAAAGTTTATCCCCTGGTGGCCGGCGATATTGCCCACAAGGTAAGCACCGGCCAGCGGGTTACCGATCTGGATGTCCGCAGGGCGATCAAGGAACTGCTGGAAACTTACGGGCAGGCAACACCTGAGCAAAGCAAACCATCGGACGGAAAACTGGAGCTAAAGCTAAACGGCTCCGGAAAGGAGGTTGGCTAAAGCCCATGTCCAAACAGGAAAAGGATGTTATTGAAGTTGAGGGCACTGTGATTGAGCCACTTCCCAATGCCATGTTTCGCGTCGAATTGCAGAACGGCCATAAAGTTTTAGCTCACGTTTCGGGGAAAATCCGCATGAACTTTATCCGCATTTTACCCGGTGACCGGGTGCTGGTGGAACTGTCACCCTATGATTTAAGCCGTGGTCGGATTGTTTACCGTTATAAATAAGGTGATGGTCCGGGCAAAGGAGGTTTAACAAATGAAAGTGCGCCCGTCGGTAAAACCCATTTGTGAGAAATGCAAGGTTATCCGCCGTCATGGTAAAGTGATGGTCATCTGCGAAAATCCCAAGCATAAGCAAAAACAAGGTTAATGGAGGTGTGTTTTCACGCATGGCTCGTATTGCAGGGGTTGACCTGCCCAGGGATAAACGGGTAGAGATCGCCCTGACCTATATTTACGGCATCGGCAGGCCCACATCCAAGAAAATCCTGGCCCAGACAGGAATTAACCCCGATATCCGGGTGCGCAACCTCACCGAAGACGAGGTTAACCGTTTAAGGGACGTCATTGAGAAGAACTACCGGGTGGAGGGCGATCTCCGCCGGGAAGTGGCCATGAATATTAAGCGACTCATCGAAATCGGCTGCTACAGGGGCTTGCGTCACCGCCGGGGCCTCCCGGTACGGGGCCAGCGCACAAAAACCAACGCCCGGACGCGCAAGGGTCCGCGGAAAACTGTGGGTGTGCGGCGGAAGAAATAAAGGGGGGTAAGGTAAAATGGCCAGAAAAGCAGCACGTACTAAAAGGCGGGAGCGCAAGAATATAGAACACGGAGTGGCCCACATCCGTTCTACTTTTAATAATACCATCGTGACCATAACCGACACGCGGGGTAACGCCATTTCCTGGGCCAGTGCCGGGACCGTGGGGTTCAAGGGTTCCCGGAAGAGCACGCCATTTGCCGCCCAGATGGCCGCCGAGGCGGCAGCCAGGGAGGCCATGGAACACGGCATGAAAACGGTAGAAGTGATGGTCAAGGGCCCGGGGGCGGGTCGGGAAGCGGCCATTCGCTCCCTGCAGGCGGCGGGGCTGGAAGTAAGCCTGATTAAAGACGTTACACCCATTCCCCATAATGGATGCCGGCCACCAAAGCGCCGGAGAGTTTAAGGAGGTATCAAGGAAATAGATGGCCAGATACACAGGTCCGCAATGCCGGCTGTGTCGCCGTGAGGGAATTAAGCTTTACTTGAAAGGGGATCGCTGCTACACGGGCAAGTGTGCCATTGACCGGCGGCCCTATGCACCGGGCGCCCACGGGCAGGCGCGCCGCAAGATCAGCGAATACGGTTTGCAGTTGCGGGAAAAACAAAAGGCCCGCCGTATCTACGGGGTGCTGGAAACCCAGTTTCGCAATTACTTTGAACGTGCCGAGCGCCAGCCGGGGATTACCGGCGAAAACCTGCTCCGTTTGTTGGAACGGCGCCTGGACAATGTTGTCTATCGTTTGGGACTGGCCGCGTCCCGCATGGAGGCCAGGCAACTGGTGCGCCACGGCCACTTTACCGTCAACGGGCGGAAGGTGGATATCCCTTCCTACCTGGTGCGGGTTGGCGACGTCATTGCCGTACGGGAAAAGAGCAAGGACTCCCCGCGCATCAAGGAATTGATGGAGCGGGCAGCCGACAGGACACCCCCGCCCTGGCTGGAGTATGACGAGAATCAGGCACAAGGTCGCGTGGTGGCCCTCCCAACCAGGGACCAGATTGACACTCCCGTGCAGGAACACCTGATTGTGGAGCTGTACTCCAGGTAATGGCCTTGGTAAACTCTTATGGCCGGAACCGGCACTTGAGGGGGTTGCCGTATGCTGGAAATTGAGAAGCCCAAAATTGAGTGCGTGGAAAGCAGTCCTGATAATACCTACGCCAGGTTTGTGGTGGAACCTCTGGAGAGGGGATATGGCATTACGCTGGGTAATTCCCTGCGGAGGATCCTGCTTTCATCCCTTCCCGGGGCGGCGGTTACCTCGGTAAAAATCGAGGGCGTACTGCACGAGTTTTCCACCATTCCCGGCGTACGGGAAGACGTGACCGACATCATTCTCAATCTGAAGAGCCTGTGCCTGAAGCTGCATACCGACGAGGAAAAGATCCTGCGGATTGAGGCCAAGGGGGAAGGGGAGGTCAGGGCCGGCGATATCATCCACGACCAGGATGTGGAGATTTTAAATCCCGACCTGCATATTGCCACCCTCGCCCCCAACGGCCGCCTGTTCATGGAAATTACCGTGGCCAAAGGGCGGGGCTATGTACCGGCGGAAAGGAATAAGAAGGGGGATCATATCATCGGCGTGATTCCCGTGGATTCCGTGTTCACCCCGGTACGTAAGGTCAATTACACGGTGGAAAACACCCGCGTGGGCCAGCGCACCGACTACGACAAGCTCACCCTGGAAGTGTGGACCGACGGCAGCATAAGGCCCGATGAGGCTACCAGCCTTTCGGCCAAAATTCTGGGTGAACACCTGCGCTTGTTCATCGGGCTCACCGAAGCGGTTAAAGATGTAGAAATAATGGTTGAAAAGGAAGAGGAAAAGAAGAACAAGATCCTGGAAATGACCATTGAAGAGCTGGATCTCTCCGTCCGTTCCTATAACTGCCTGAAGCGCGCGGGCATCAACACGGTGGAGGAACTGATCCAGCGCAACGAGGAAGATATGATGAAGGTGCGCAACCTGGGTAAGAAATCCCTGGAAGAAGTAATCAACAAGCTAAGTGAGCTGGGCCTGTCCCTGCGCAAAAGTGATGAATAAGGGGGGAGTAAAAAATGGCGTATCGGAAGCTGGGACGTAATACCGGTCACCGCCGGGCCATGCTCAGAAATCTGGTTACGTCCCTTTTCCGCGACAATCGCATCCAGACCACCGAACCCCGGGCTAAGGAAGTTAAAAGCATTGCCGATAAAATGGTTACCCTGGCTAAAAGGGGTGACCTGGCAGCCCGGCGTCAGGCGCTGGCTTACATCTACGATGAACGGGTGGTTCGCAAGCTCTTTAACGACCTGGCTCCCAGGTATGCCGACCGTCCGGGCGGCTATACCCGCATTATCAAGATGGGTTACCGCCGGGGCGATGCCGCACCCATGGTGATCCTCGAACTTGTGTAAGGCAGAGATTTCCATCCGGGGGTTGAGCCATATTTATCACCCGGGCCAGCCCGGGGAAAGAATTGCCCTACAAGACATTAACGGTGATATTCGCCAGGGGGAATTGCTGGCCATCATTGGCCCCAATGGTTCGGGCAAATCTACCCTGGCCCGTCACTTTAATGCCCTCCTCTTGCCGACCCGGGGAACCGTAACGGTGAACGGGCTATCTACAGCCGATCCGGCCAACCGGTGGGAGATCCGCTGCCGGGTGGGGATGGTCCTGCAAAACCCTGACAACCAGCTGGTGGCGGCGGTGGTGGAGGAAGATGTGGCCTTTGGTCCCGAAAATTTAGGCCTGCCCCCGGAAGAAGTGCGGCGGCGGGTCGACCGGGCCCTGGCTCTGGTCGGGCTTGGCGAGCAGCGGCTGCGCCCTCCCCACTCGCTTTCCGGTGGGCAGAAGCAGCGGCTGGCCATTGCCGGTGCTCTGGCCATGAAGCCGTCCTGCCTGGTACTGGACGAGCCTACGGCCATGCTGGATCCTGCCGGGAGGCGGGAGGTTATCCAGACGCTCTTAAGTTTGAACCGGGAGGAAGGCCTGACCGTAGTGCTGGTTACCCATTTTATGGAAGAGGCCGTCCTTGCGGACAGGGTCTGGGTCCTCTCCGGGGGCCGGCTGGTGCTGGAGGGAACACCGGCGCAGGTTTTCAGTCACCGGGAAGCCCTGCAAAAAATTGGCCTGGCCCTGCCCGGGCCGGCGGAACTGGCCTGGCGATTGCGCAACTCCGGGTGGCCCGTCCCTGACGGCATTCTGACTTTAGACGACTTGTTTGCCTGCCTGGCAGGTTTGCTTTTTGAAACTGAATGGGGGCAGCGGCAATGATCCTGGTGGAACACCTGACCCATATTTATGCCCCCGGTACTCCCCTTGCTCTGACATCCCTGGAGGATGTTTCCCTGCGTATAGAGGAAGGGGAATTTGTCGTTCTGGCCGGGGCTACCGGTTCGGGCAAAACCACCCTGGTCCAGCACTTCAACGGGCTGCTTTTGCCCACTGCCGGCCGGGTGCTGGTCGACGGCCGGGATACCCGGGATAAACTGGTGCGCCAGGATTTGTGGCGCACGGTGGGGTTGCTTTTTCAAAACCCGGAACAGCAGCTCTTTGAGGAGAATGTTTTTGCCGAGGTGGCCTTCGGGTGCCGCAATCTGGGCCTGGATGAGGGGACGATCGAGGTCAGGGTCCGCCGGGCACTGGAAATGGTGGGGCTGGATCCGGCTCAGTTTGGCACACTGTCACCCTTTGCTTTGAGCCAGGGCCAGCGGCGCCGGGTGGCCCTGGCCAGCGTGCTGGCCTACCGTCCCCGGGTATTAATCCTGGATGAGCCGACTTCCGGCCTGGACCCGGCCGGCAGGGAACAGATCTGGCAGCTCCTCAAGGCAATGCAACAGCACGACCATACGGTGGTGGTGATCACCCACCACATGGAAGATGCCGCCCGGTATGCGGACCGGGTGGTGGTGCTCCACCGGGGGAAAATATATTGCCAGGGACCGCCGCGCCAGGTTTTCGGCGATCCCGAAGGCCTGCGGGCGGTGGGGCTGGACGTCCCCATGCCCTGTGAGCTGATGTACCGTTTGCGGCAAAGGGGCCTGCCCGTTAGTACCGGCGTCCTGACCCTGGACGAGGCCGAGACGGAGCTCAAAAAACTGGTACCCCATGAGATGGATTCCAGTAAGTAAGCTTCATGGTGGGAAGTGAAATATGTTAAGCGGTATTACCCTCGGCCAGTATATCCCGGGGCGGTCCTTTGTCCACCGCCTGGATCCCCGGACCAAAATCCTTGCCTGTGCCGTGATGATCATGGCCGTGCTGGTATGCAACAAACCGGCGGGGTATGTCTTCCTGACCCTGGGCACACTGCTGGCCCTGGGGTTTGCCGGCACGTCCCCGCGCCTTCTGGTGGGCATCCTGCGCCCCTTTTGGATTATCCTCACGCTAACCCTGATTTTGCAGCTTTTTTTCACTCCCGGGCAGGCCCTGCTGGCCCTGGGACCCCTCCATGTAACCAGGGAAGGGCTGGTCCTGGGAGGACAAATCCTGTGGCGCCTAACCCTGTTAATTGTTTTCAGCTCGCTTTTAACCCTGACCACTTCTCCCCTGATGCTTACTGCCGCCCTGGAGAGTCTTTTGAAACCTCTGCAGCGGGCAGGGGTGCCGGCTTTCGACCTGGCCATGATGATGACCATTGCCCTGCGCTTTGTGCCCACGTTGCTGGAAGAGGCCCAGCAGATTATCAAGGCGCAGCAGTCCCGGGGGGCGGTTTTTACCCGGGGCGGTTGGCTCCAGCGCGTCCGGGGGCTGGTGCCTTTGCTGGTGCCCCTTTTTGCCGGAGCATTTCGCCGGGCGGAGGAACTGGCTACGGCCATGGAAATTCGCTGCTACCGGGTTGGGGCAAACCGCACCCGCATGCACCAGCTCCGCTATGAGTGGCGGGACTACGCCGTGCTGGCTGGGGTGGGGACGTTACTTCTGGCTATTTTGGCCTTGCGCTGGTGGGGATAGCCTTGCGGAACATTAAGCTGACCATTGCCTACGACGGGACCAATTACCACGGGTTCCAGGAGCAGCGGGGTACAGGTCTGGTGACCATCCAGGGGGTTCTGGAAAAGTGCTTGAGGCGCCTGGTGGGCAGGGAAATACGGGTAATTGGTGCCGGGCGCACCGATGCCGGGGTCCACGCCCGGGGTCAGGTGGTGAATTTTGACGCCTGCGGGTGGAGTATTCCCACGGAGCGCATTATCCTGGCCTTAAACGGCATGCTACCCCGGGACATTGCCGCACTGAAGGCGGAGGAGGTAGGCCCGGAGTTCCACGCCCGCTATTCGGCCCTGGCCAAGACCTACTGCTACACCATTTACAACAGCCGCATCCCTTCACCTTTCTGGCGGCTGTACAGCCACTTTGTGCCCCGCCCCCTGGACGTGGAAGCCATGGCGCAAGCGGCTCAAAAGCTGGTGGGGACGCACGATTTTGCCTCCTTTCAGGCGGCGGGCTCGCCAGTAAAACATACCGTGCGTACCCTGTTTGCTGTGGATGTCTTTCGGGAAGGAAAAGAGCTAATCCACCTGAACTTTCGCGGCAACGGCTTTCTTTACAATATGGTGCGGATCATGGTGGGTACATTAATCGAAGTGGGGCTGGGGAAACGGGACCCGGATGACATACCGGCCATTTTGGCCGCCCGGGACCGCACCCGGGCCGGTCCCACCGTGCCGCCCGAAGGTTTGTGCCTGGAGCGGGTGGAATACTGAAGAAGCAGGCAGCAGGCCAGCGTAGCGGACTCGTTCAAGTCGAGTCTTATTAGATGGCATTGATGGCCGTGTAAAATTTTGATAGGAGCCCATGACCCATTCAACGCCACTAACAACGGATAAAATGGCCGCTGTTTTGCACAAAGCGAGGCGAATGGAGCGAGCGCGTGCAAAACAGCGGGCGAGTACAGAGTTACCTACTGAATCTTGATACGGGCTCATTGGATCGCGTTCTTGACACTGGCAGAGCGAGGCATTAAAATACTATTATGTGGATTTTTGCCCCGGCCCTATGAGCCCCGGGGTTGGGGGCATAAAAGGCGATTAATATTTATCGTTGAGCCATTTCTTGTCCGGAATTTATGCTTATACACGGGCATGACGTAAACGATTGGGGTCTCCCCAGTGTACTGCCCACGCAAGAGGAGTGGGCAAATCCAGCCGAAAGGAGCGAAAACCTGGTCGGGGGGAGGCCGCCTGTATGTTCGGCTGTACCAGGTGAGCTGGCATGAATAAAACGTATATGGCCAAGCCAGGTGAAATACAGCGCAAGTGGTATATTCTTGATGCCACGGATAAGCCCCTGGGGAGGCTGGCCGCCGAGGCCGCCCGCATCTTACGGGGCAAGCACCGCCCCCAGTTCACTCCCCACGTAGATACGGGAGATCACGTTATTGTGATTAATGCCGAAAAGGTAATCCTTACCGGCAACAAGCTCAAAAAGAAAAAGTATATCCGCCATTCCGGTTATCCCGGCGGCTTAAAGGTGACGGGGTACGACGAGCTCCTGGCCAGGCGCCCCGAACTGGCCGTACGCAAGGCCATTGTGGGCATGCTGCCCCACAACCGGCTTGGTGCCAGAATGGCCAAAAAATTGCGGGTGTACCGGGGAGAGAATCATCCCCACCAGGCCCAGAAACCAGAAGTTTGGTCCATGTAGCGAGGGGAAGGAGGTCAGCAATGGCTGTCATAAAGTTTTACGGTACCGGGCGGCGTAAGAATGCTGTGGCGCGGGTTTACCTTGTTCCCGGGGAAGGCCGGATAATCATCAACGACCGGCCGGTGGAAGTCTATTTAGGGCGCAAGACCCTGGAGGTGCTGGTGCGGCAACCCCTGGAACTGACGGGCACGGAAGGGCGTTTTGATGTGCTGGCCCGGGTCAGGGGCGGTGGTGTTAGCGGCCAGGCCGGGGCGGTAAGGCATGGTATTGCCCGGGCACTGGTCAAGGCTGATCCCAACCTGCGTCCGGCGCTGAAAAAGGCCGGTTTTCTCACCCGGGATCCGCGGATGAAGGAAAGAAGGAAGTACGGCTTGAAGAAGGCCCGCCGGGCGCCGCAATACTCCAAGCGTTAATGCCTGTGCGGAGTTAAGATTTAGTAAAGGAAGGGCAGGTTCCCTTCCTTTTATCATTTTGTAAGTATTCAGTGAGCCCGGTTGGATGCGGTGCTGTCCTCGCTCACTCCAGTACTTCGCGCGCTATATTTGCATCATTTTTTTGCCCTAAAACGGGCGAAGAGGGCGGATAAAACCACGGCCGTGCCTACGCCCAGGGCCATACCGGCACTATCATTCAATCCCAGGGCTACCGACCAGAAGTAATATACCCCCACTGATGCAGTTACGGTTAGCATCATGGGTAAAAAGCTCCTGCTCATGCGTAAACCTCCCGATACAGCCTGTCCCTTCTAGCATAACAGGGAAAGAAATTCCGGGCAAGCGAAAAGGGCCCTTTAGGAAAAGGGCCGAAAATGGAGGTTAGAGGTCGGTTCAGGCTGTGGCCTGGTCGATGATCTTGCGATAGGGATTGCCGGCGTCATTGCCGGACTCGAGCAACTGGTAGATCCTGCCGGCAGTGTTGTCGTCGATACCCGCTTCTCCCAGCAGGGCCAGCACTTCCTCCCGGGACCAGCCTTTCGCCCGGGCGGCCGGACCGACCAGACTGGCCGCCACTGGAATGAGAGGCTCCGTTTTTTCGGCCAGGGCCATTGCTTCTGCCTTTTGGGCCGCTTTCAGGGACCGGTTCAACAAATCATGGTCCTCCGGCCTGAGTTTTTTGCGCAGCGCTACTTCCAGCCGGTTCCGGATGATCTGGGGCTGGCTTTGAATTGTCTTTGCCATTTCGCCAAGACATTTGCTGGCATAGGAGCACCAGGCGGCACAACCGGGATCGAACCGGGGATTACCCACCAGTTGCTTGCAATTGGGGCAGCGCAGGGTTATATCATCTTTCCAGAACTCGATGCTCTGGCCGCAGTGGGGGCAGGGAGACTCGAATATATCTTCAGGTTTCCAGAAGCTGCGGTCCTGTCCGGGACACTTCCAGATGGACATGGGACACTCCTCCTTTTTCCGGTGTTGAATTGATCATAATATTTCAGGGCAATAGAAATCTGTGAGTATGGTCACACTATCCGGTGAATCGGGAAAATATCAAAAAAAGAGAGGTGGGTGCTGAAATGAAAATTGCCGTTCAGGACAACCTGGAAGAGGTAAGAAATTTTCTGGCTTCCCAGGGGTACGAGGTGGTCAGTCCTTCCAATGCCCTGGGTGCGGCCGCCATGGTCGTTACCGGGGACATCGATGCCCGGGAGGAAGAGCACACCCTGGCCCTGGCCACCAACCCGACCATTACCACCTATGCCCCGGTAATTAACGCCGCCGGGAAGTCCCCGGAAGAAATCCTGCAACGCATCCGGGAAGTGGTTGGGGAAAGAAAAGCCTGATCATACCTTGCGTAAAGTTAAAGCCCGTTCCGGGGAAGGTGCTGTTTAAATAGTCCCTTACCTGCACCTGATCGATTGGCCCGGGACGGGCTATCTTTTATAGAAAATTTGCAGGATTTTCCTTCCTCCCCGTCGAAGGGAAACAAGTAAATTGAACCAAGGGGAGGGGTATTATTGTTGCGCATGAGGTTGCGCTTAACATGCCTGTTAACGGCCGTGCTGTTTTTGCTCTCCGGCCTGTTTTCTGTATGTGGGGCTTTAGCAGCGGGAGAAACATTTAAAGATATCCGGGGTCACTGGGCGGAAAAGGTTATGCTGGAAATGAACGCTTACGACATTGTGCACGGCTACCCCGGGGGGGAATTTCGTCCCAACAATAATGTAACCCTGCTGGAAGCGGTGGTGATGATCCTCAACACCCTGGGGTTGAACGAAAAAGCCGGGCAGGTGGATCTCTCCGGCCTGCAGTTTCACCCTTCGCTGACCTGGGGTAAAGGGCACCTGGCCCTGGCGGTGGAAAAGGGCATGCTTACCCGGCAGGGCCTGCCGCAGATAGATAACCGGCGGCTGGCCAGCCGGGTGGAAGTGGCGGCCCTGGTTTGCCTGGCCCTGGGCTTGACCCCCGATTCCAGCTATGTAACCTTTTTCGACACCAGTGAGATTCCAGAGAAATACCGGGGTTACGTGGGAGCCGTAGTGAAACACAATATCATGCGGGGAATGCCCGGCAACATGTTCTCGCCCGACGAGCCCGTTACCCGGGCCCAATTATGTGCCACTTTATCCCGCTTGATTGACCAGAAACTGGTGCCCCCGCCGGCACCCATGAACCTGGTGGTGGGCCGGATTGCCTCCATAGATGTGGATAAGCGGAAGGTTGTTTTGCGCAACCTGGAAGGAGAAAAAACCGTCTATTTTCCCGCGGATAAGTCCGTGTTCACAGCCTCCGGGACTACCACCCCGGAATCCCTGAGCACCGGTGACCGCCTGAAATGCATTACCGATGGGCAGAACAATGTCCGCTACGCGTCTTTGGTGGATGGTTCACCTTCTATAAAAACCACGGTGGAAGGGGTGGTCGTTTCCTTTGCCAGAGGCAGCCGGGGTTACTCCCTCACCCTGGAAAACAATGAGGGAGATCGCCTTACCTACCCGGTGGAAGATGATGCCCGCTTGATCCGGGCGGGCAAGGAAATCGATGCCTCCGGGCTGGTGGAAAATGACTACGTGGAAATCGGGCTGGACGGGAACGACCGGATTGTCAGGATTGAGGTATACCCGCCGGAAAGAATCAGCGGTACCGTGGTGGAAGTGGAAAGAGATGCCCTCACCCTCAGAAGGCAGGGTGAAGAAACGGAGTACGAAGTAAGCCCCCGGGTGCAGGTAACCAGGAACTTCATCCGCGGGATGAGCTACGGTGAATTAAAGCGCGGCGACCGGGTGGAAGTTGTGGTCATGAACAAGACCATATTCCAGATTAATCTCCTTTCCGACGTGCTTACCGGGCAGAGCGGCATGGTTTCCCGGGTGCACAGCAAGGCCGTATACCTCTACGTGGGAGATGAAGAAAAGCGCTATGAACTGGATGAACGGGTGGAAGTGATCAAGGACGGCCGCCTGGTAAGCCTGGACAAGCTGCGCCGGGGAGACTATGTAAACTTCGAGGTGGATAGCCGCGGGTATTTAATCACCATTGAGGTTCTGGACGAAGAAGACGGTGACTTCGAGGGGACGCTGAAATACCTTGAATTTTACCCCACGCCGTGGATAACCATTGTCACCTCCGGCGGCCTGGAACTGGAATATGAAGTGTCCAAAAGCGCCGGGGTTTTGCGGGACGGGGACAGGATCAACTTGAGCGACATCATTCCCGGTTCGCAGGTCGGCATCCGGGTCGAAGACGGCAGGGTGACGGAAATAGAGGTGCTGGACGATCAAAACCTCACCGTGAAATGCCGGGTGTCCAGTATAAACCGGGAGCGCCTGCGGGTCACCCTGGAGATCAACGGCCGTTACTTCACCTATTCCCTGGCTCCCCAGGTCACCATCCTGGACCGCAACGGCAAACCGGTATCCCTGGAGGATGTCGAAGGATACCAGGTGGAGGTGCGCCTGAAGGACGGGGAGATAAACAGCATCACGATAATTTAACCCGAACCTGCTTACTGTCCCGGTCAAACCGGGATTTTTTTCTTTCCTTCCCGGCATTTCTATCGTATAATTACGATATATAGATATTTCTCTGCCCTGGAAGCCCTGCGGTGCGACCAGAGGTTGAGGCAGATGCTGGAACGGGAGGGTTGTTGTTGCCGGAAGTAAACGTTTCTCTGGGGGCTGCTTTTCTTGCCGGGCTGGTTTCGTTCCTGTCCCCGTGCGTACTCCCTTTAATACCCACCTACATGGCGTATTTAACCGGAGTTTCGGTAACGGAGTTAACGGCACCGGGGACGGCGCGCCTGCGTTTTTTGCTCCTGACCAACGCCCTTTTGTTTGTGGCCGGCTTCAGCCTGGTTTTCGTAGCCCTCGGGCTTTCCGCCAGCGCTCTGGGCAAACTGTTGCTCCGCCACCAAAACCTGCTGCGGCAGGTGAGCGGATTGTTGATTATCTTCTTCGGGTTGCATATGGCGGGCCTGCTGCGCCTTAACTGGCTGATGAGGGAAAAGAGGGTTCATTTTGTACCCCAAAGGGCCGGCTGGATAAACTCTCTTGTGATGGGCATGGCTTTTTCAGCAGGCTGGGTGCCCTGCATCAGCCCCATTCTCGCTTCGATTTTACTGCTGGCCGGCCAAAGCGAAAGCCTTATCCAGGGAGCCTACCTGCTGGTAACCTACGCCCTGGGGCTGGCCCTGCCCTTTTTAATAGCTGCCCTGGGTTTGGGCCACATGGTGCAGGCTTTGCGCCGTCATGCTTCCCTTTTGCCCCTGGTGACCAGGGTGGGCGGGTGGTTGATGGTTGGTGTGGGCTTGCTGGTGCTGACCAACTCCTTCGCCCGCCTCTCGGGCTATGTACCATTTACTCTTTAATGATTAGGAGGCTTAAAGGTGAATAAGAGGCTGTTTTCTGTGGTCATCCTCTCTGTGATAGTTGTTAGCCTTATCGCCGCTTATGCTTACGTTTGGTCGGGCGGCAAGGAAAGGGGGAAGGACGGCACACCGCCCGCCGCAACCGGCAACAAGGAGAGTGGTGTTCCTGTGGGCACGGAAGTGGGCCAGCGGGCTCCCGACTTCACCCTGACCACCACCGGCGGGAAGGAGGTTTCCCTTTCCAACTTCAGGGGCCGGCCGGTGGTGCTCAATTTCTGGGCTACCTGGTGCCCTCCCTGCCGGGAGGAGATGCCGGCCATCCAGAGTTTCTATGAAAAAAGGGGCGGGGAAATTCAGGTGCTGGCGGTTAACCTCACGGCCAGCGAAAAATCCGCCGCCCATGTAAAGGACTTTTTAAAAGCCGGCGGCTTCACCTTCCCGGTTTTGCTGGACACCCGCAACACTACGGCCCAGGAATACCTGGTGCGGGCCATTCCCACCACCTTCTTTATTGACCGGGAAGGCATCATCCGGGGGATCCATACCGGGCCCATGACCCTGGAGATGCTGGAGAAGGCTGTGGAAAAATAGGCAACCAGTAGAATAACTTCTTCTGGAAATGCCTCCCTGTACGATTTTATCATTGACAAACCCCCTGGCCCCTGTTATGCTAAATCCCAGAAGGGGAGTAGCAAGCTTTCCCGGCGGCGTCAGTTCGGCCTGCAGGCCCGCTGCCGGGGCGGTTTTAAGCCGTTTGCAAGACCTTCACCTGTGAAGAGGTGGAGGTCTTCATTTTTTCCTGCCGGCGGGAAATTGGAAACCCATATTGTCTAATTGGAGGTGTACAATCAATGGAATGGCTGAGCACCCAAAACCTGTTCGCCATACTTACTATTATCATTGCCGACTTATTGCTTGCCGGCGATAACGCCCTGGTCATTGGCCTGGCCTGCCGGGGGCTGCCGCCGGTACAAAAACGCCGGGCTCTCCTTTGGGGTACGGGCGGTGCGGTTGTCCTGCGCATCATTTTAACTTGCGGCGTGACTTTGCTGCTTGCCATCCCCTTCCTGCAGGCGGCCGGGGGAATATTGTTAACCTGGGTGGCCTTGAAATTATTGTTGCCGCACAAAGAAGTGGGCGTTGATGCCGCAGAGAATCTCACCGGTGCCATAAAAACTATTATTATAGCCGATGTGGTAATGAGCCTGGACAATGTGCTGGCCGTAGCCGCTGCGGCCCACGGGAGCATTGCGCTGGTTGTCTTTGGGCTTGTCTTAAGTATTCCCATTGTCATTTTTGGCAGCCAGTTAGTTTCCCTGCTGGTGGAAAGGTACCCCATTCTTATTTTTGCCGGGGCTGGTGTGCTGGCCTGGACGGCCGGCAAAATGCTGGTGGAAGACAGGGTGGTGCACCGGCTGGTTTCGAACATTGATTATGTACCGGTGGAAATTATTATCCCGACCGGGGTAACCCTGCTCGTGCTGGGTGCCGGTTGGTACCTTAAGCGGCGCGGGCATAAGCAGGCGCCACTTAAGCGGGGGGTACCTACCCAACAGGGGTAACAAAAAAGGGGGCTTTAACACCCCCTTTTACTCTTCATCAAGGGACCTGGCCAGCAGCTCCACCGTGTGCACCACTTTCTGGGGCATCTGCTGCTGGGTTAGCCCGTCGGTCAGGTGCATCCGGCAGGCGGGACAACCGGTAACTACCAGTTGTGCGCCGGTTCCTTCGATATCTTTTAACTTGCGAGTGAGAATCTGATAGGACAAATCGTAATGGGTCAGGCTGAAGGAGCCGGCATTGCCGCAGCACCGGGCCGGTTCCTTCAGGGGCAGGTAATTGACCCCGGGAATGCTCCGGATGATGGAAAGGGGTTCCTGCACCACGCCCAGACCGCGGCCCAGGTGACAGGGCTGGTGGTAGGTGACGGCTAATTCCAGCGCCTTGAACAGCTTCGGGTCAAAGGGCAGCTTGTGCAGGAACTGGGTTATATCAAGGATTTTGGCGGCCACTTCCCGTGCCCTGTCCCCGTGTCCTGAGACACCATCCAACAGTTCCGGGTACAGGTGTTTAAAGGCTTCCCCGCACGTCCCGCACACGGTGATGATGGCGTCGGCCTGTATACTGCTGAACAAATCCACGTGGGACCTGGCCATCTCCAGGGCCAAGTCCGCCGCCCCGCTATAAAGGATGGGAGCGCCGCAGCAGTGCTGCAGCCGGGGGATAATCACGTCCACCCCGTGGGCCTTCAGGACGCGCAGGGTGGCCTGTCCGATCCCGGGATACAGGTAATTGGTCATACATCCGGTAAAGAAAGCCACCGTGGCCACGGGTCGCTCGACCGTATGCTTTTCCGCCACCTGGCCCCGGAAGGGAACCGGTGCCAGAGGAGGAAGGATCCGGCGCAGTTCCAGGCCGATAGGGAAGCGGGGCTGCATCTTTCCCGGCTCAATGTGTTTAAATAGCAGTCCCTGTATGCGGGCGGCGGTTTTTACCCCCAGATCAAAAAGGCGGGGGCGGCTGAGGCCGGTAAACACGGTCTTCTTTATGAAGGGCAGTCCTTTCCTCTGGGTCAGGGCCGTTCTGGCGGCCAGGATGATCCGGTCCACCTTCACGCCGGAGGGACACGAAGCTACGCAGGCCAGGCAGGTGAGACAAAGGGCGAAGCACTCGGCCAGCCCGGCCGTTGGTTCCAGTTTGCCCTCCAGGACCGCCGCGGCCAGGCGGATTTTTCCCCGGGCCACGGCCGGTTCCCGCCGGGATTCCTGGTATAAAGGGCAAACAGCCTGGCAGTTGCCGCATTTCATGCATTTAAGTATTTCTTCTTCCACCGCCGCCAGCCCGTCAAAAATGCTCATGCTTGCTCCTCCTCAAGTTAGATCTACAATTTTGCCCGGGTTGAGGAGATTGTCCGGATCCAGGGCCTGCTTGATTTTCTTGAGTACCTGCACGCCCGAATTGCCCATCTCCCAGGGGAGAAATTGCTTTTTGGCGATGCCGATCCCGTGCTCCCCGGAAAGGGTGCCTCCCAGGTTCAAGGCCGCGCGGAAGATTTCTTCCACGGCCTGGCGTACCCGCTCCATCTCCTCCTCGTTGCGGGCATCGGCCAGGATGGTCGGGTGCAGGTTGCCGTCACCGGCGTGCCCAAATGTGCCGATAACCAGGTTGTAACGCCTGCCGATGTCTTCCACGGCCAGGAGCATATCCGTGATCTTGCTCCTGGGCACGGTGGCGTCCTCCAGGATGGTTGTGGGCTTGCGTTGGGCCAGGGCGGGCAGGGCGGCCCGGCGGGCGCTCCATAATTTTTCCCGTTCTTCATCATTTTCCGCTGTTTTGACCCACCCGCCGTTTTTGGCAATAACCTGCCTGACGGCAGCCGCCTCGGATTTAACCACCTCGGGAATCCCGTCCACTTCGATGAGCAGGATGGCCGCCACACCGGTGGGCAGACCGACGTGGGCAAAATTTTCCACGGTTTCTACCGTAACCCGGTCCATAATTTCCAGGGTGGCCGGGATTACCTTTTGCCCGATGATATCAGCAACGGCATTTCCCGCGTCGGCCAGGCGGCTGAAACCGGCCAGCATGGTTTCCCTGGCCTGGGGTGCCGGGATCAGGCGGACAATAATTTCCGTAATGATCCCCAGGGTGCCTTCGGAGCCGGTGAACAACCGGACCAGGTCGTAGCCCGTTACATTCTTCACCGTCTTGCCTCCATACCGGATTACCTCCCCGTCGGCCAGTACTACTTCCAGCCCCATGACGTAATGCCTGGTGACTCCGTACTTGAGTCCCCTCAGTCCTCCGGAACACTCGGCTACGCTTCCTCCCATGGTGGCGGTGTTCACCGTGCCCGGGTCGGGCGGGTAAATCAAACCGTATGGGGCGACGGCGTTATTCAAGTCCTGAATGATCACCCCGGGCTGCACCGTGGCCGTCAGGTTGGAAGGATCTATTTCCAGAATGCGGTTCATTTTTAAAGTGCTGAGCACAATTCCCCCTTTGATGGGAACTGTGCCGCCGCTTAAATTTGTTCCCGAACCGCGGGGGTAAATGGGTAAGCGAAACTGGCGGGCAATTTTGACCACTTTCACCACCTGATCCACGTTTTCCGGGGTAACCACCACGTCCGGCTTTTGCTCCGGCAGGTCAGCCGTGGCGTCATAGGAATAACAGAACAAATCTTCGGTGGCGGTAATGACGTTATTTTCGCCCAGTTCCCGGCGTAACGCTTCGATAGCCTGTGTGACGGACATATAATTCCCCCCCTCGGAGAGAAGTTGTCTGATGGTACGACCACCATACGTTTAAAATATTCGCTCTTTTCTTGGTGAATTCCTCCTGTGGTTCGGCATGTTACCAAAAATTTTTTAGGCATTTCTGTAATCAGGAGTAGTGAGTGTTGAGGGCAAGAAAAAATCCTGGTATGGTGTAAAGATAAAAACCCGGTTTAACAACCGGGCCAGGCTTTACGCCATATTGACTACCCTTCCGTACTTTCTGAGAAACCGCATGCCTTCGAAGAGCATGATATCTTCCTTGCCCACGTTTTTGCCAATTCTGGCCATAAACACATTGGCGGGGTGCTCCAGAATGTCGGGATCGTCGGTGGTTACCTTTTGCAGACCCACTTTTCCGAAGAGCCTGGTGAGCATCTTTTGATAAGCCCAGATATCCAGGCCGGTGTTTCTGGTGTCCCAGTGCCAGCAATACTCGGTAGTGATTACAATGAAGTCTTCCACGGCGGGATGGGAAAAGGCCAGTTTCATCAGGTTTTCCGCCACGCCATAACCACGCCATGCCGGGCTTACCTCAATGCCGCCCATTTCCTGCACCCGCGGATGCTTGGACCAGCGGCTGAAATCATCGGGGTGATGGAAGGTGACATAGCCGATAATTTCATTTTCATGGCGGGCAATGAATATCATACCGTCGGGCAAATTGGTAATTTGCTTAAGGGCTTCTTTCTGGCGGTCCGGTGGGCGGAAATTGGTAAGACCCTCGTTCATGGAGAGCCTGTCAATGTAGCTGTCCGTTACCGGTCCTTCAAAGACCACCAGTCCTTTGGAAGTATTCAACTCCACCGGTTTTAACTGTACTGTTTTGGCCATCGACCCCACCTCCCGGGCTGACCATTCGGGTGTCATAATCGACCGTTTATCCCTGGATTACAACCGTTTAGCTATCTTTATTATAGGTGACCCTGCCAATATATTCAATCCTGCCACCTGAAATAGATATATTAAAAATATTCACATATTTAGTTTGCCATGGACTCTTGTATTTATTCCCGGGTTCTGCACCAGCGGCGCAACCACGACGGGGTATAGTGATTCGAATTACACTTACGTAATCAGGAATGATCGAGCGTTTACGATAATTACGTTAATAACCGGCAACTTTGTAATGCAATTAAAAATTAAAGTTAGGATTTGACGAAACTGGGCATTATAGATTATAATACCATCAAAAATAAAAAGGAGATGTGATGTATGGCTTTTGAAGTTTACAAACCTCGTGGTGAAAGGGCAGAAAAAGCACCCATGGTTTCTTTCTCCAAAAGTTCAATTGTGTTAAATAATGTGGCCAGGGAAAAACTGGGTGCGCAGCATGTGGAATTAGCCTATGATCGGGATGCACATATTATCCGGATCCGGGCGATGGAAGAAGGGGGCATGCAGATCAAAAAAACAAAGGTTTTTGGTAAGGGCTTTTTTAAACATTTTAACATCAGCCCCCGCGGAAAGTATGAAGCCAGGTTTGATGAGAATGATCGGGCGCTCTATGTCCAACTGGATGGTACAGTGGAAAACTCTTAATTCGAAGGACAATCTTTAACCCGCATGAGCTTGCGGGTTTAATTATTACCTGCTTTTTGAAAGTAAGTCTGTCCCGCGCAGGCTATATATGCTAACGGTGTAATCAGGTACGTTTTACCCCGCCACGAGCGAGGACGAGGTGAGACGAGATGGGGAAGTGCCTACGGAGGGACATAACCGGCGTCTGGAAGAATTACTGCGTGCCATTTATCGCATTCAGATGAATCATTTTTATCCCCATGAAATAATTACGGGGTATTTCCTTGCCGGCGAGGGAGGACTTTTCCTGGTAACTGTAGAATAAGTTTTTTTCAAACCTTTAAAAGGGGGCTCTTTCCGTGGAAATCTTTCAGAAAATAGGTGAAACGGCTAAGGGGCTGAGCGATAAGGCCAAAGAGGTGACCAGGCGGTCAGGCGAATTTCTGGAGGCCACCCGGCTAAAATTTGAGCTCTCGCGTCTAGAAAAAGAGTTGGAAAACAATTTTTTGAGTTTGGGAGAACTGGTTTATCGCCGTTATAAAGGTGAAGAAGGATTGGACGGGGAAATTGAGCGCCTGTGTCAGAGCACCCGGGGGATAGAAACCGATATGTTATCCATCCAGGAGCAGATCGACAGGTTACAGCCAAAACCCCTGGTTTGTCCTCAGTGTAAAATAGAACTGCCGACGGGGGGCAAATTCTGCAGCTACTGTGGTAACCTGGTTGCTTCGGAAAAACTGGCCGGGGGAGATGATAAGGCCGGCAAGTGAGGTATATAAATGTATTGAGATCGTTCAATAAATAGAAGGGACGAGGGAACGCCGGGTTGATACTTTTGAAAATGCGCGCTGGTAATTGGCGGCCGGTACGGGAATGTCGGGGGGGGCGGTCGCCGCTGAAATTTATCTAAATAGTATGAAATATATCTACGGGAGGTGAACTATCATTTCTACATCCTACCAGGAGAAAATCCGTACCCTGGCCGAACTTCTGCGCCGCTACGACCGCAATTTTGCCCTGACGGGGGCTGGGGTAAGTACCGAGAGCGGTATTCCCGATTTCCGCAGCCCGGGAACGGGGTTGTGGACCAAGTATGACCCGATTAAAACGGCCAGTTTGAGCGCCTTAAAGCGGGATCCGGCGACTTTTTACAAAATAAATCTCTCCCGCTGGGCGGCCTTTAGCGGCGTCGAGCCCAACGATGCCCACCGGGCAATAGCCCGCCTGGAGGAGCTGGGTTACCTGGTGGGGGTAATTACCCAGAATATCGATGGCCTGCACCAGCGGGCGGGTTCAAAGCGGGTGTGGGAAATTCACGGCCACCTGCGCACCTGCCATTGTATGAGCTGTGAGCAAAGTTACCCCTTTTCTTACCTGGTAGAACGGTTTGAAAAGGGGCAGAACCCGCCCCTTTGCGGCATATGCAAGGGAACTTTGCGGCCGGATGTGGTCCTGTTTGAAGACCGGATGAGCGAGGACTTTTTCAAAGCCACCAGGGCCTTGTCCGGCTGCCAGTTAATGCTGGTGGTGGGGAGCAGCCTGCAGGTTTACCCGGCTGCCGGATTGCCGCAGTTTGCCCGAAAGGTGGTGATCATCAACCGGGAGCCGACCCCCTGGGACGAACAGGCCGAGCTGGTGATTCATCACAGTGCGGGCCAGGTATTCCGGGACCTGATGGCGGAACTGGGGGAACCCCTCACCGGCCAGTAGAAATATTCAGTGAACCCGGTTGGATGCGGCCCAGCACTCACCTGAATATGACTCTGCTCCCGGTGTTTCAGGTTTAATACACATCAGGTTTTGGGAAGAGCTAGTATTCCAGTGAGTGCTGGGTTCACCGGGTGCTGTTACCGGCGTGTGCTGCGTCGTTCGCTCCGGACAGCGCCGCATCCTCCTCATAACGGTTTTCTGAATATTTCAGTTCGCCGGTACCAGTTCCACCAGCAGGGGCAAATGGTCGGAAGCTCCTGTGGAAGGAGTAAAAGCCTTGATGATGCGCCAGTGGCAAGAGGCAAATATGCGGTCCAGCCCGAACCGGGGGCGGTAAGAGGGAAATGTTGGCAGATGGTCCGGCGGGGTTACGGGCAGTTCGGGGAAGGCGAGCCGTTCTGTATTCATATCACCGGCTAAGACCACCGGCCCGCTCAAAGAGCGTATGATCTCCCTTGTTGCTTCCGCTTGTTTTTCCCTTTCCTGGTAGTTTAAGCCCAGGTGGGTGTTGAGCAGGAAAAACGTTCCTGCCTCGTGGTCTAAACTGGCGGACTGCAGCCCCCGGGGCTCGTGAGCGCTGGGCAAAGGGTAGTATTGATGTTCTGATATGGGGTAACGGCTTAAAATGGCCAGGCCGTACTGGCAGATGCCCAGCCAGCTTAAGGTGGGGGTAAAAACAAAGTACATGTTCAGGTGCCGGGCTAGCGCCCGGGCCTGGTGGCGCAGGTAGCTGCGGGGAAGGTGGCAGTCCACTTCCTGCAGGGCGACCGCATCGGGGTTATGCCGCTGCAGGACTGCCGCCACGCGCCGTAAACGTACTTTGCCATCAACTCCCTTACCGTGGTGTATATTGTAGGTGAGCAGCCGCACAACGCGCTCCATCTGTTGTTCCCCCGGTGGTTGCGTACCCCGGCAGTTATGCCGGGGTGTTTTTTGTGGTATTATTATAGTATTGTTACTTTGCTTTTGAGAGAGGTAGTGAGATGGGCGTTAAGATTCTGGCAATCGAAACTTCCTGTGATGAAACTTCCGCCGCCGTGGTGGCAGATGGTGTGGAAGTGCTTTCAAATATTATTTCCTCGCAGGTGGATGTACACAGGAAATTTGGCGGGGTCGTGCCTGAAGTAGCCTCCCGCAAGCACCTGGAATTAATCAATCATGTTATTAAAGAAGCGCTGGACCAGGCCCGGCTGGGGTTTGGCGATTTGGATGCGGTGGCGGTTACCAATGGTCCCGGGCTGGTGGGTGCCCTGCTGGTGGGGGTGTCCGCCGCCAAGACTGTGGCCTTTGCCCTGAATATTCCCCTCATTGCCGTTAATCATCTGGAAGGCCACATCTATGCCAATTTCCTGGTCCGGCCCGATTTGCCCTTTCCCCTCATCTGCCTGGTGGTGAGCGGCGGCCATACGGATCTGGTGCTGGTTCTGCATCACGGTGATTACCGGTTATTGGGCAGTACCCGGGATGATGCCGCCGGTGAAGCCTTCGACAAGGTGGCCCGGGTGCTGGAACTGGGTTACCCCGGGGGGCCGGCAATTGAGCGCCTGGCCAGGGAGGGTAACGAAGAGGCTATTGATTTTCCCCGGGCCTGCGTGGACGGCCTTGATTTTTCCTTCAGCGGTCTGAAGACGGCGGTGCTCCAGTACCTGCACCGCTGCCGGCAAAGGGGAGAAGAAGTAAACCTGGCCGATGTGGCGGCCAGCTTTCAGAAAGCCGTGGTGGACGTGCTGGTGGATAAAACCGTGGAAGCTGCCTGCAATTACAACTGCCCGACCATAATCCTGGCCGGGGGAGTGGCGGCCAACGGCCGGTTGCGGGCGGCCCTGGCGTCCCGGGCGTGTCAGGAAGGACGGGAAGTGTTTTATCCCCCGCCGGTGTTCTGCACCGATAATGCGGCCATGATCGGGTGTGCGGCCTATTACAAGTATCTGCGGGGCGATCTAGCCCCCCTAACCCTCAATGCCGTGCCCGGCCTACCCCTGCTCTCGTCTTAAGCAAACTTTGTCGAAGGAATTTTATCGCTTTTTGCCTGTGGATTATCCCGAGTTATCCACAAAAAGTGTGGCCTTTGGGGAACAGCAAATCCGGCGGGCAAAAAGGCGTTGAAAAACGCGAAGCCTTGAAAATCAAGGCTTACAGGGTTGAAATAGTTCCCTGTAAAAACCGGTTTCCGGTCGGGTGAATGGCGGTTCTGTGGATTACGGGTTGTGGATAATGTGAATAAGCTTGTTAATAACTGACCAGTCAAAGGATCGGCCTGTGGGTGAAATTGTGGGTCGATTGATGTCCAATATTTCCGAAACAGATTTCTTTTTGTCTATTAACTTGCCAGATATTTACACCAGCTAATGGCGAGGTAACGAAAAATTTTTCCTCCGGCAGGATGCCCGGAAGTGGTTGTTGAAGTATTCTTTAAATAATGAGTTTATAGTAAAGGAGCAGTGAGCTTGTGTACTGGGATCGCGAGCATGAGACCATGTCCCGGGAACAGCTTCGGGCGCTGCAACTGGAGCGCCTGCAGCTAACCATTGAGCGTGTTTACCGCAACGTACCCTTTTACCGCCAAAGGTTTACCGAAATGGGTATCAAACCCTCGTCCATCCGTTCTTTAGAGGACCTGCGGCGACTGCCCTTCACCACCAAACAGGATTTGCGCGATAACTATCCCTTTGGCTTGTTTGCCGTACCCATGAGCGATGTGGTCCGCGTGCACGCTTCTTCAGGCACCACGGGCAAGCCCACCGTGGTGGGATATACCAGAAACGATATCAACACCTGGGCGGAATTGATCGCCCGTTCACTGGTCTGTGCCGGTGCCACCAAGTTCGATGTGGTGCAGAACGCTTATGGTTACGGTTTATTTACCGGAGGATTGGGCCTGCACTTTGGTGCGGAACGCCTGGGGGCAACGGTGGTCCCCGTTTCCGGGGGCAACACCCAGCGACAGCTCATGCTCATGCAGGACTTCGGTACCACCATCCTCACCTGCACGCCGTCCTATGCCCTGTACATGGCCGAAGAAGGGCAAAAAATGGGGCTGGATTTTAAGAAGCTGCCTTTGAAGGCCGGCATCTTTGGTGCCGAGCCCTGGTCGGAGCGCATGCGCCGGCAGCTGGAGGAGAAACTGGACCTCATGGCGCTGGATATTTATGGCCTGTCCGAAATCATGGGGCCTGGTGTGGCCATGGAGTGTCCCGCCAAGCAGGGGATGCATATCTTCGAGGATCACTTTATCCCCGAAATCATTAACCCCGACACGGGGGAGGTACTACCTCCCGGGGAAGAGGGGGAACTGGTGATCACGACCATCACGAAAGAGGCTTTCCCCCTCATCCGCTATCGCACCCGGGATATCACCCGCATTGACCCGGAGCCGTGCTCCTGCGGCCGTACCCATGTGCGCATAAAACGGATTACCGGCCGCAGCGACGACATGCTAATCATCCGCGGGGTTAACGTGTTCCCCTCCCAGGTGGAAAGCGTGCTCCTGGAATTCGGCGAAACTGAGCCCCACTACCTGCTGGTGGTGGACCGCAAGGCCAACCTGGACTACCTGGAAATATGGGTGGAAGTGGCGGAGCACATGTTCAGCGATACGGTGCGCAAGCTGGAAGACCTGGAACAACGCCTGCGGGAGCGGATCGAAAGCATTCTGGGTATTTCCGCCAGGGTGAAGCTGGTGGAGCCAAACACCATCCCGAGAAGTGAAGGCAAGGCGAAACGGGTAGTCGACCGGCGGCAGATATAAGCGGTATAATTCAAAGAAGGGAAAGGGGGGTTCTCCCATGAAAGTCAAACAAATCTCCATCTTCCTGGAAAACAAATCGGGGCGTTTGGCCCAGGTGACCAGGGTACTGGGAGACAACGGCATCAACATCCGCGCCCTGGCCATAGCCGATACCACCGACTTTGGCATTTTGCGCCTCATTGTCAACGACCCGGACCGGGCTTACCGGGTTCTCAAGGAGGCCGGTTTTACCGTCAGCGCCACCGATGTCATTGCCGTGGAAGTGGTTGATGAGCCCGGCGGCCTGGCCATGGTGCTGGCGGTGTTGCAGGAAGCAAACCTGAACATCGAGTACCTGTACGCCTTCTTGCAGAAGGCTTCCAAGGCCGCCCTGGTGGTGTTCCGGGTGGAACAGCTGGACGACGCCATTGCCGCCCTGCAGGCAAAGGGTATCCGTATCCTGAGCGGGGAAGAGGTATACGCTTTGTAAAAAAAATAGCCCGGCTTGCGCCAACAGCCGGGTTTGCTTTTGCAAATTATCTGTGCCTTTACTGGTATAGGGTAGTGGGGGCAAATAAACGCCCTTTTTCTTTGCAGCCAGGGGAGTGGACAGAACCATGCGCTTTTCAAGGTACGATATGATCTTCATCTTTGCCCTGCTGGTTGCTGCTGGAGCCGGCCTGGCTACGCTGTATAACCTGGTGATTATCGAAATGCTGGCGTCCGGCAACACCCGGCATGTTAGCGGGGCCATACATTATGCTTTGTGGCTTAACCTGGCCTTTTGGGGATTGTCGGTGGTGCTTGGCGCCGCCGGCCTGCGGTTTTATTTGCGGCAAAGACAACCCCAGGATGACACCGTGCATAATGATGTGGGAGAACGCTTCACCGAAAGGGTTGCACCGCCCTGTACCGAACAAATGACGGAGCTGGTCCGGACGGTAAAGGAGGCTTTAGAGGTTATCCAACCACTGATACTGCAGCTTATCGCCGGGCAGGAAACGGCCGCGGGTACAACCACTGCCGGTCCTCCGGTTTCACCGCCAAAGGAGCAGTTAAGGTCCTCCGAGGGCAGGACGGCAGAGCCGTTGGGTGAAGAAGACTGCGAGCAGGAATTCTGGCCGGACTTCCCCAAAGGGCTCAATAAGGTGACTTTAAAGCAGGTTTTATCATATCTGGAGGAACATAACGAAACGGGGGTTTCTTCAGAGGAAATAGCCACAGGGGTGGGTATTTCCCGGGTTACCGTAAGGCGGTACATGGATTACCTGGAGCAGATTGGTTATGTTAAGGTGGAGTTGAGATATGGCACGGTGGGGAGACCTTTAAAAATATACACCCTTGCTAATTTGTTTAGTTCCTGACAGTAAACTGTCGAAAAACATCGAAAAGAAAAAACCCGGGGCGCTGTTGTCCCGCCGGAGCCACGGAGGGACAGCAGCCGCCCACAGGAAATCTTTGCTGACCTTAAAAACCCCTTGTGGTTTTTTTCTTTTTTTAAGAGATTTATGTACTTTATGATGTTTATTTAGCTTTCATTGTCGTATGCGGAAAAATCATTAAAATTTGAATCGGTAAAGTCTAAAACTTTTGAAGAATTGGAGGGGGTTTGTATATGGAGGGAACGGGCAGAAAGTTTGAAAAGTTGCAGGAGATTGTTGCCCGTCATGAAGGCAAGGTGTCGCATTTAATTGCCATCCTGCAGGAAGTGCAGCATGAATACCGCTACTTACCCGAAGAGGTATTGACCTATATTGCCACGGCTTTAAATATTCCGCCGGCAGTGGTCTACGGTGTGGCCACCTTTTACGCCCAGTTTTCCCTGGTGCCCAAGGGTAAATATGTGATCCGGGTTTGTGACGGCACGGCCTGTCACGTGCGGGGTTCGGAACCGATCCATTTTGCCCTGCGTAAGGAACTGGGGCTTGCGGAAGGCCAGCAAACAACCGATGACCTGCAGTTCACCGTGGAAACGGTCTCCTGCCTGGGGGCCTGCGGACTGGCCCCGGTGGTAACCATTAACGACCAGGAAGTGCATGGACAGATGACACCTGAAGATGTTTTAAGGGTGTTACGGGCTATAAAAGCGGGGGAAAGCCAGGAAGAACGGAGGGAAGCCCATGCTTAAATCAAGGCAGGATTTGAAGGCGCTCACAGAGCGGGCCAGGGAGGCCCTGAAAAAAGAGAAGTTGCGTATTTTAATCTGTGCCGGTACCGGTTGTGTGGCAAACGGCTCCCTGAGCGTATACGAAGCCTTCCGGGAGGAACTGGTCAAAAGAGGTTTACCTTATAAAGTAGAGCTGGTGCAAGAGGTGGAACACCCGGCAACCGCTTTAAATATCAGCGGCTGTCACGGGTTTTGCCAGATGGGCCCACTGGTGCGTTTTGAGCCGCAAGGAGTGCTCTATTTAAAGGTAAAGAAAGAGGACGTCCCGGAGATCATCGAAGAGCACATTTTGCACAACCGGCTGGTGAAAAGGTTGCTCTATTATCATCCAGTTACCGGCCAGGTGGTGGCCCGGGAAGAGGACATTCCCTTTTACCAGAATCAGGTGCGGGTGGCTCTGGAATTGTGTGGCCTGGTTAACCCGGAGGATATCAATGATTATCTGGCCCATGGCGGTTATCAGGCCCTGGAAAAAGTCCTTTTTGAAATGACTCCGGATGACGTAATTAAGGAAGTCCTGGATTCAGGGCTACGCGGCCGGGGCGGGGCCGGTTTCCCCACCGGCCGGAAGTGGGCTTTTGCCCGGTCTGCCACGGGGGACAAAAAATATGTCATTTGTAACGGCGATGAAGGGGACCCGGGAGCCTTTATGGATCGCAGCGTGATGGAAGGTGCTCCCCACCGGGTGCTGGAAGGGATGATGATTGCCGGTTACGCTATCGGTGCGGACGAAGGGTACATTTACGTCCGGGCCGAATACCCACTGGCGGTAAAACGGTTGAAAAAGGCCGTGGCTGATGCCGAAGCTCTTGGCTTTTTGGGCGATAACATCCTGGGCAGCGGATTCGCTTTTCGCATCCACATTAAAGAGGGTGCCGGCGCCTTTGTCTGCGGCGAGGAAACGGCTTTGATTGCCTCCATTGAAGGTCAGCGCGGTATGCCCCGTCCCCGTCCTCCTTTCCCGGCCCAGAGCGGCTTGTGGGGTTGTCCCACCATCATCAATAATGTAGAAACCCTGGTCAACGTGGCTCCCATTATCACCCGGGGAGCAGGTTGGTTCAAGCAGTACGGCACTCCCACCAGCCCCGGTACCAAAACCTTTGCCCTGGCCGGTCAGGTGGCCCATACCGGTCTGGTGGAAGTGCCCATGGGCATTACCCTGCGGGAAGTGGTTTTTAACATCGGCGGTGGGCTGCGGGAAGGCAAGAAGTTCAAGGCGGTGCAAATCGGAGGGCCTTCCGGAGGTTGCCTGACCGAAGAGCACCTGGACCTGCCCCTGGATTTTGACTCCCTGCAAAAGGTAGGGGCGATGATCGGTTCGGGCGGCATGGTGGTCATCGGGCAGGACAGCTGTATGGTCGAAGTGGCCAGGTTCTTCATGACCTTCGTTCAAAATGAGTCCTGCGGCAAATGTGTGCCCTGCCGGGAAGGGACCAGGCGGATGCTGGAGCTCTTGACCAAAATAACCCAGGGTAAGGCCACGGAGGAAGACCTGTTCCTGCTGGAGGAGCTGGCGCTGGTGGTCAAAGACGGTGCCCTGTGCGGCCTGGGCAAAACCGCTCCCAATCCCGTGCTGACCACGCTGCGCTATTTCCGTGATGAATACGAAGCCCATGTGCGGGAGAAAAAATGTCCGGCGGGAGTCTGCAAGGCGCTGCTCAGTTACTTTATTGACCAGGAAAAATGTAGGGGCTGCGGTTTGTGTGCTAAGAACTGTCCGGTGGAAGCCATCAGCGGTGAGAAAAAACAGCCCCACACCATTGATCTGGTTAAATGCATTAAGTGCGGCACCTGCTTGGAGAAATGCAAGTTCGGCGCCGTTTACACCGCCTAATATCATGGTGAAAGGAAGTGCCAACGGGTATGTCTACAGGGAAAGTTACCGTAGATGGTCATGTGGTGGAAATAAATGATGCCAGGAACATCCTGGAAGTAGTGCGCCGGGCCGGTATCAAACTGCCTACCTTTTGCTACCACTCGGAATTGAGCGTTTACGGCGCCTGCCGCATGTGCATGGTGGAAGTGGAGGGGCGGGGGCTGGTGGCCTCCTGTTCAACTCCTCCAGCCGACGGCATGGTTATTCACACCAGCACCCCCCGCACCCGCCGGTTGCGCCGCATGATTATAGAACTGCTTCTGGCCAACCACGACCGGGAATGCACCAGCTGCGAGCGCAGCGGCAGCTGCAAACTGCAGCAACTGGCCCGGCAGATGGGGGTTACGGAGGTCCGCTTCGGTCAGCGGGATAAAAAGCTGCCGGTGGATCGTACTTCCCCGGCCCTGGTGAAGAACCCCAACAAGTGCATTCTCTGCGGCGACTGCGTGCGCATGTGCAAGGAGGTGCAGGGCCTGGGGATCTGGGACTTTGCCTTCCGGGGCGCTAAAACCCAGGTGACCACTGCTTTTGGCCTGCCCCTGGCGGAGGTGGCTTGCGTCAACTGCGGTCAGTGCGTGGCCGTCTGTCCTACCGGTGCCCTGACAGTGAAATCGGAAGTGGACAAGGTTTGGGAAGCAATCCAGGATCCCGGCAAAGTGGTGGTGGTGCAGGTGGCTCCGGCGGTCCGGGTGGCCATCGGTGAGGAGTTTGGCCTTTTGCCGGGCGAAAAGGCTACCGGCCAAATTGTGGCGGCGTTGAGAAAACTGGGCTTCGACCGGGTTTTTGACACTCTGTTTACTGCCGATATGACCACCATCGAGGAAGGCATGGAGCTGCTGGGCCGGCTGCAAAACGGCGGCAAGTTGCCCCTGTTCACCTCCTGCTGCCCGGCCTGGGTGAAATATACCGAACAGTTCCACGCCGACCTCCTGGATAATTTGTCTACCTGCCGGTCTCCCCAGCAAATGTTCGGTTCGCTGGTGAAGAAATATTACGCCCGGGAGATTGGTAAGAATCCGGCGGAAGTTGTCTGCGTGTCGGTAATGCCCTGTACGGGTAAGAAATTTGAAGCCAGACGGCCCGAATTTACCACCGGGGGCGTGCCCGATGTTGATTTCGTCCTCACTACCGTGGAACTGGCTCAGATGATTAAAGAAGCGGGAATTGTCTTTAACGAACTGGAGCCGGAAGTGTTTGACAATCCCCTGGGGATGGGTTCCGGCGCGGCAGTGATCTACGGTGCCTCGGGTGGAGTGATGGAATCGGTGGTGCGCTTCATTTCGGCCCATCTGTCTCCTGGTGATGTGAGCCGGGTGGATTTTTACCCGGTCCGGGGCATGCTGGGAATTAAGGAAGCCGAATTTACCATTGGTGGGCAAACCCTCAGGCTGGCGGTGGTAAACGGCCTGGCTAATGCGGAGAAGCTCATCAACCGCATCAAGTCGGGAGAAGCCTTCTACCACGCCGTGGAAGTAATGGCCTGTCCCGGTGGATGCCTGGGCGGTGGCGGTCAGCCTTATCCCAACAGCACCGCTTCACGGCTGGGGCGCATGAAGGGCCTTTACGCCCTGGACCGGGCGGAACAGCTGCACAGGCCCCAGGACAACATTTTTGTCACCAGAGCACTGGAACGGTGGTTTGGCGGTCCGGCCAACGCAAATACCCATCAGGCCCTGCATACCCGCTATTATCCGCGGCGGCGCATCAGCGGTAAGCCTGTGGAAGTGAACGGCCGCCGGGAAGAACATCCGGTGGAAGTGTCGGTCTGCGTCGGTACCAACTGCTATCTGAAAGGTTCCTACGATATTCTGAACAAATTCGTGGAACTGGCCCGGCAGATGGGCATCGCTGATTACGTGCAGCTGAAGGGAACCTTCTGCCTGGAGCACTGCGACCGGGGAGTGAGCATTAAGGTCAACGACGAAATCATTACCAACGTAACCCTGGATAACGCCGAAGAAGTCTTCAGGACTAAGATTGCCATCAAGGCCGAGCCGCCCTGGGTGGTTTAAGGAAGGGCGGTGCGACAAGGGACGGGGCAGGAACCCCGTCCCTTGTCGTAGAATTGACTTCAAACACGTAAATGTTCAGTAAAAACCGCTCTGTTAACTCCAAAGGCACGGCGTTGTCTAAAGCGAACGATTTTGCGGAGCGCCGGTAACAGCACCCGGTGAAGCGAGGCTGCCGGCTCGGCTCTCGAGGACGCAAGATGGACTGCCCGGAAGAAGACTTTTATGACATGTTTATTTCAACAGGTAACAACGAAGAGTGACTGGTAGCGGGCAATCCGCAGAGAGCCAGAGCCGGCCCGAAGCGAGCCGTGGTGCTGTCGGCGCGGAGCATATGAGTGAGCGGGACAACGCCGTGCCTTAATCGGGTTGACTGAACATTTACTCAAACACGTTTTCACGGTACGAGGGGGCACTTTTAGTGGGTGAACAGGCATCCTTTCCCATCACCACCGTGGCCGACCGCTGCCGGGACTGTTACCGCTGCATCCGTTCCTGCCCGGTGAAAGCCATTCGTATCGAAGCGGAAAACGACAAATTGCGTGCCCGCATTGTGGAAGACCTTTGCGTCCTTTGCGGCCGGTGTGTTTTAACCTGCCCCCAGGGAGCAAAAAAGGTTACCTCGCGCCTGGAGCGGGTGAAGGAGTTGCTTGCCTGCGGCGGCCCGGTGGTGGCCAGCGTGGCCCCTTCCTTTGCGGCCATGCTGCCCCCCGGGTATGCCCTGGCCCTGCCCGCTATGCTCAAAGCCCTGGGATTTGCCCTGGTGCAGGAAACTTCCTGGGGGGCGGAACTGGTCTGCCGGGCGCAAAAGCAATTGCCCAGAGACACATCGTACGTTTCCACTGCCTGCCCGGTGGTGGTGAACCTGGTGGAAAAATACTACCCGGAGTTAATTTCCAGGCTTGATCCCCTGGTGTCCCCCATGGTGGCCCACGGGCGGTGGATCAAACAAAACCACCCGCAGAGCAGGGTGGTCTTCATCGGACCCTGTATCGCCAAAAAAGAAGAAGCCAGGCAATTTCCCGATGCTGTTGATGAGGTGCTGGGATTTGATGAACTCTGGCAGTGGTTCAAGGAGGAAGGGCTTTCCCCCGACCGATTTTCCCCGGCGGAATTTGATCCCCCCCATCCCCATAAGGCCGTTCTATTTCCCGTGGAAGGCGGCCAGCTGCACACCTTGTCCATGAGCACCGATATGCTGGATACCCGGGTGGTGGCCATCTCGGGGCTGGTCAACTGCATTGATTTCCTTTCCCAGCTGCAGCGGGGGCAGATTGAAAACCCTCCGGCCTTTATGGAATTGCTGGCCTGCAGCGGCGGGTGTATTGCCGGCCCCCTCATGGAGACTGCCGGGGATATCTTCGTGCGCCGCCAGAGGGTTATTGAATACTTCCGGGCCAGGTCCTCCGCGGCTCCCCTCAAGGAGGACGAAGAGACCCAGCCCCTGCCCTTAAACATGCTCCGGAGGCGCTACCGGGAACGCAAGATTTACCGGCCCGAACCGCCGGCGGAAGCCATCAAGCAAATACTGGCCCAAACGGGCAAGTACACTCCCGAAGACGAATTGAACTGCGGTGCCTGCGGCTACAACTCCTGCCGGGAAAAGGCTGCGGCGGTGTACTGGGGGATGGCCGAGGTGCAGATGTGCATCCCCTACATGCGCCGCCGGGCGGAATCCATGTCCAACCTGGTGATCAATGCCATGCCCAACGGCTGTATTATTGTGAACCGGCACCTGGAGATCCTGGAGGCAAACCCGGCGGCCCGGGAGATGTTTGGCTGGCAGGGGAAAGAAATTACCGGGCGGAAGCTGGATCAACTGCTCGATGCCACCAACTTCCGCCGGGTGCTGGCCACCGGGGAACCCTTGAACGTTTTGCATACCTATGACGAACACGACCGGATCATCCGGGAAGTAATCTTTCCCCTGGAAAAAGGGGAGGTTGTGGTAGGCATCCTGGTGGACATCACCCACGAGAAGCGCCAGCAGGAAGAGTTAAGGCAAATGAAGACCCAGACCATCAAGCGGGCCCAGGAGGTCATTAACAAGCAGATGAAGGTGGCCCAGGAAATTGCCGGCCTGCTGGGGGAAACCACGGCGGAGACCAAGGTTTTGCTCAGCCAGTTAATTCGCCTGATGCAGGAGTAGTGGCTGGAGATAAGGGGGGTGAGCCGCTCTTTTCCCTCGAATAAAATCGGGGGTACTCCAGCGGCGAGTTTACATGAAAATTTCCCTTGACATTGGATGGGCTCAGCTAAATAAGGCCGGGGAAGAGCTCTGCGGCGACAGCATCGAGGTGGTTCGAAGCCGCTCTTCCACCATCGTGGTCCTCTCCGACGGTCTGGGCAGCGGGGTGAAGGCCAACATCCTCTCCTCTCTGACCACCAAAACTGCCGCCACCATGCTGCGCATGGGCGGGGAAATCGAGGAAGTCATCGAAACCCTGGTGCAGACCCTGCCCACCTGCAGGGTGCGCAAGCTGGCCTACAGCACCTTCTCCATCCTGCAGGTTATGGCCGGCGGCCGGGCTTACCTGGTGGAATACGACAACCCCAGGGCCTTCCTGGGTCACGGGGACCGGTTGAGGGAGATCAGCCGTATCCGGCGGGTGATCAATGACAAAGAGATTGCGGAAGCTTTTTTCGATTTCCGGGAAGGGGACTGGCTGGTGCTGATCAGCGACGGGGTGGTGCACGCGGGTATTGGCGGCGTTCTTAACCGGGGCTGGGGCTGGGAAGGGGTGCGCAACTTTCTCCTGGAGCTTGCCGCCAAAAGCCTGGATGCAGCAGCCTGGGCCAGGGAACTAATCCAGCGGTGCCACCAGCTTTATGCCGCCCGGCCGGGTGACGATACCAGCGTGGTGGTAGTGAAAGCCCTCGCCCCCCGTAAGGTGACGGTAATGATCGGGCCCCCCATGGACAGGTCCGCCGATGCCCTGGTGGTGGAAAAACTGGTGCGCTCGCCCGGGGTGAAGGTGGTCTGCGGGGGTAGCACGGCCAGCATTGTGGCGCGCGTTCTGGGCAGGGAAATAGAGGTGGACCTTTCCACCCGCAGCGACCGGGTGCCGCCGGTAGGCATCATTACCGGCATTGACCTGGTTACCGAAGGTACCCTGACCGTGCTTTACGCCCTGGAACACCTGCGCCAGGGTGTGCCCTTCGAAGATTTGCAGAAGGCCCGGGACGGCGCCAGCCGGCTGGCGGCCACCCTGCTCGGGGCCGATGTTATTCATTTTATTGTGGGGCTGGCCGTCAACCCGGTCGGGGATTGCGCTTACAAACACCGGACCATCGAACAATTAATCCGTTTGCTCAGGAAAAAGGGGAAGGAAGTCACAGCGGAATACCATTAAGAGGTGGAAAATAAGCTTTCGCCAGGTTTGTCATTTTAAGATACAGAAGCTGGAGGATTTTCATGGAGCACACATCGTAAGAATGTGTGCTCTTAGATTTTAACGGAAGATATTTAACTCAGTGGACCTGAATGGCCATTCTTGCCCCGTTTGCTTATAAATATTGCCTTATAAGGGTTATTATTAACCGGTATTTCCCTTATTACCCTTTCCAGTGGTAAACTTTAAAAAAAACGACAAGGGGAGATGGTCGTAAGTGAGGGTTGAAATTCTTCAGCGCAAAGCTTTTTTTCACGGTGGAATTCAAGGGCTTATTTTAACCATAGTAGTGGGGATTCTTGCTCATAATATTGCCACACTACCTTTTTTTTCTGTATCCGGACCTATGGTTATTGCAATTTTAATTGGTATCTGCTGGCGGGGCGTTATGGGGATACATAAACAAGCTAATGTAGGAATAAATTTCGCCAGTAAGAGACTTTTGCGTTATGGTATCATTTTGATGGGTGTTCGACTCAACCTCGATGCCATAGTTGCTACAGGTCCCAAAATTATTCTTCTCGATGCTGCGGTTATTTTATCGGCCATTGTTATTATTTGTTTTCTGGGACGATTATTTGCGGTAGAGGAACGAGTGGCTTTACTAACAGCGGTAGGAACAGGTGTTTGTGGAGCTGCTGCTGTAGCTGCCGTTGCGCCAACGGTTAAGGCCAGCCAGGATGAGACAGTCGTATCAGTGGCAAGTGTTGCCGTTTTAGGGACCATTGGTAGTGTTTTATATCTCTTATTACAGCCGTTTTGGGGTCTTGATGCAAGTTCTTACGGCGTTTTTGCAGGAGCAACCTTACATGAAATAGCACACGTGATAGCTGCAACCCAGTCGGCAGGAAGCTCTGCGGCTAACATGGCCCTTTTAACCAAACTCGGCCGGGTGGCCCTGCTGGTTCCCGTTATCCTGGGAATCAGCCTCTGGTTTAATTTGAAAAATGGGGAGAAAGAACAAATTAGCGGGTGGCGTAGCTTATCATTTCCCTGGTTTCTTCTGGGTTTTCTCGGGATGAGTTGCCTTAGAACCACTGGTTTAATAGCAGATGAGCTTGCTTCTTTAATCCTGCAAATTAGCAATCTTTTTTTGATTATGGCCATGGCGGGTATGGGACTTAACGTTGATATTGTAATGTTCAAACGTATGGGCTTAAAATCATTTTTCGTCGGTTTGCTCGGATCCCTGGTCATTTCGATTGCTGGATTTGCTGCTGTTCGCATTGTTCATTTTTAGGCTTTGGAGGTGTTAAAATGGTTAGCGGGCTGGCCGAGCAACTTTTAAGAGGATATCAACTGGAAGTAGCAAGTATTTCCATTAACAGGATTATTCTAGCGGTGGATGGTTCGGCTCCGGCTGTTGAAGCAACTAAATATGCCGTAGTTTTAGCCAGGTGTCACGGTGCAAAAATAACTGCAGTGTTTGTAGACTCCGACGGTGAAGAGGCCGTTGTTCCAGAAGATCAGTGGGAATACCTGGCAAAAAAGAGTAAAAGGATCCGTTATGGGCTGGCTGGCCTGGAGCTTGTTCAGAGGTACGGTAAGGCATACTGTTTAGATGTTAAGCAGCTTCTTTTAAGGGGCAATCCTGTTAAACAGATTGTAGATACTGCTGAAAAAGAAGAGGCCGACTTAATTGTTGTGGGGGATACCGGCTTAACGGGAATTAAAAGAATAGCATTGGGGAGCGTTGCAGAAGCAGTGGTTGAAGCATCAGAAATCCCCGTTCTGGTTGTTAAGGGTAGGTAGCGATCGCCATGAACTTTCACCAGTTGTATATTTTTAAGATAGTAGCTGATAAAAAGAGCTTTTCAAAGGCTGCACAGGTTCTGTTTATTTCCCAGCCGGCCATCAGTATGCAAATTAAATCCCTGGAAGATCACTTTGGCATACGGTTATTTGAGCGCAACACCCACCAGGTGAATCTAACGGAGGCCGGCCATATCCTGTATAATTATGTAGAGAAGATCTTGTCCCTGGTAGATGAAGCAGAGAAAGATATCTCTGCCCTTACAGGATGTATGAGGGGTACACTGTCCATTGGAGCAAGTTTTACTCTGGGTGAGTATGTAATTCCCCAGGTAATTGGCCGTTTTAAGAATCAGTATCCACAGGTAAAAGTGTTTCTACAGGTAACCAATACAGAGCAAATTGCGAAACGGGTATCAAAAAACATCCTGGATTTAGGACTGGTAGAGAGTCATGTAGACGATCAGGAACTGGCTGCCAGCCCTTTTTTGCAGGACGAGTTGATAGTGGTACTTCCGGCCGGGCACCCTTTAGCTGGAAAAAAGTCTATCTCGCTGGATGAATTCGTTGCGCTTCCCCTGGTGTTGCGGGAACAGGGGTCGGGTACAAGGAAAGTTACCGAAGAGCGGTTGAGGGAAGCGGGGGTAGAATTGTCTGCATTAAACGTTGTTATGGAACTGGGGAGTACCGAAGCAGTAAAAAAGGCTGTAGAAGCTGGTTTTGGAGCCAGTATCATTTCCATGTGGGCGGTTCAAAAGGAATTAAAACTATGTACACTTGTACCTGTGAGGATTAAGGAATTTTCTTTGCTTCGAAACTTTTATTTAATTTTTAAAAAAAACAGGTCCCACACATCTGTGGTAAAAGAGTTCGTTTCTTTTATAGAACAAGGTGCTTTTCTGTATTAGTTTCAGTTAAGCCAGGATGGCTTTTTGTTGATGGCGGCAAAAACTTGAAGGCCAAGGAAGTAATGGCAGAATACCGTTAGACGGGTTATAAACCTCTGTTCAGTGTATCAATTATGAAAATTAATTGCATTTGGAGGATTTTCTTTAAATGAAGTAGAATTTAAGACGGAGGTGGTTGCGGGCCGTCTTTTTTATTTCTTCAATTTCTTCTTCGTAACATCGGGTGGGGTGGTGGTACCACACATGCACTCCCTCAAACAGCAAATTACCTTACTCGTGGTTGGGGCAATTATTATCATGACCGCGGGTTTCATGCTGGCGGTTTTCTTTCAAACCCGGGCTACCGCCCTGATGGCCGCAGAAACCAAGGCCATGAGTGACCTGGCCACGGTGGAAGCACTGATCAATCTGCAGTATCCCGGCCCCTGGAGAGTTAAAGGCGGGGTGTTGTATAAAGGTGAAGTTAAAATTAACGATAACTTCGCCATTGTCGATTACGTGGAAAAGTTGACCGGTGACTCATGTACCATCTTTTTAAATGATGTACGCGTGACCACCACCGTGCGGGATGACCAGGGCAACAGGGCCGTTGGTACCCATGCTTCTAGAGAAGTAGTCCAAAAAGTGCTCGGGGCCAAACAGGAATATGTCGGTGAAGCCTACGTGGTCGGCAGGAAGTATCAGACCGCATACAAACCGATCACGGACGAAAGCGGAGAGGTAATTGGTATGCTCTACGTAGGAGCACCCCGGACCTTTTACGATACCATACTGTACGGTTCACTTAAAGTTATGGGTCTGGTGGCAGTGGTATTGACTCTGGTAATAGGCCTGGGGACCTGGGTCTTTACCCAGCGCACCATTATCGATCCCCTGCAGGAGATCATTGCAGGTACAAGACAGGTGGCCCTGGGCAGCCCGGGGCAACCTGTGGCCGTACACAGCAATAACGAGATTGGTGAACTGGCCCGGGCCTTTAACCAGATGGTGGAGGGAATGCAGGCCCTGGCCAACGAGCTGGGTAAAGTGGCCGGCTTTGCCCAGAACAACGGGCAGCTGCCCCTTGCTAAGACTGTTGCTTCCCAGGTTAATCAGCAAGAAATCAAAATTGTACCAAAACTACAGGAGGAGCTCCCCAAGGGTTTAAACAGGGTTACGCTGGAACAGGTGGTCAAGTTCCTGGAGCGGAATAAAAACAGCGGTGTATCTTCCGATGAGGTGGCCGAAGGAGTGAATCTTTCCAAGGTTACCGTGCGGCGCTATCTTGATTATTTGGAACGGTGCGGTCTTCTGGACATTGATCAGAAGTATGGTTCAGTGGGAAGGCCTATGAAAATTTACAGGCTGAAAACATAGCCCCTCCTGGTCTTTACCCGCGTTCGGGGCTTATTCAACCCCTACATAAAGGGGCTTTTTATTTTTTGGCGGATTTTTGTGCGTTTATGCGTTTATTATTTTTTATTTATTTTATTTTTTATTTATCTTTTATCTAATATTTTTAAGTTTTTGTTCACAGGTTCTGATTTTAAATTAAACATTTTTAACAAAAATTGCCCCGGGTTTAAAGGCCTTAATATAATACCTATTGACTGAATTCAAAAAATTGTTGAAGGGAAGGGTGGTGTGGAAATGGAAGCAGGCAAGCGATGACAAGGGGTTTATGGCCGCCCAACCAGATACTCCCGGTACTTTGCATTAAGGAGGTATTAAGCCAATGGCTGTTCTAAAACCGGCGGAAATTTTGGAATCCTGCGGCAATATGGGAGCCATGCGAGCCAGGACGGGGATTCCGAAGACTTTAATGCTTGCTTTTCTGGCCGGGGCATACATCGCTTTTGGCGCTTTGTTAATGGTAACCGTGGTGGCGGGCCTCCCCCAGGAAAGTTTTGGCACCCTAACAAAGTTCATTGGCGGTGCGCTCTTTCCCATCGGTTTGATTATGGTTATACTTGGTGGTGCGGACCTTTTTACCGGGGATGTGATGTACAATACCGTTGGTCTGTTCCAGGGGAAAATGGGCGCCGGTGAACTTTTCAGAAACTGGTTTTTTGCTTATGCAGGGAACTTCCTGGGGGCGATATTTGTGGTTTACCTGGCCATGTCTTCCGGGTTTCTCTCCGCCGAGCCCTGGCTTGGCTGGATCCAGAAAATTGCCGTAACGAAAACCTCTCTTACTTTTGAACAGGCTTTCTGGCGTGGTGTTGGCTGCAACTGGCTGGTTTGCATGGCCTGTTGGCTGGCCATGGCTTCGGATCATGCGGCTGGGAAAGTTTTGGGTATCTGGGTGCCCATCATGGCTTTTGTCACCATGGGGTTCGAACACAACATTGCCAACATGTTTTTCATCCCTGCCGGGATCTGGGTCGGCGCACCAGTAACCTGGATCCAGTTCTGGATCAACAATCAGTTGCCCGTTACCCTTGGCAATATCGTGGGCGGCGGGCTTTTTGTGGGGGTGATTTACGCTTTTTGTTATGGCAACCTTTCCTGGACGGTTCTTAAAAGTCGCATTTCCCTCAGAGTCAACGATAACACTGTAAAAAGATAAATGTCCTTCTTTCTTTAATTTCAAATATAGCTTGCGTTTGAGAGTCGACGGCAAACATTTTTTTAATGAAAAGGAATGTCGATACGGACAGGAACTTTGGTCGTGCCGGCGAATTGTTTTTTCATGAACTAATTAAAAATTTTTATTGAAATCTGACAGCTGGAGGATTTCTGGTGGGCAAGGGCGAATTAAGAAAAGATGTCTTAAAAGCACGGGGCAGTCTTTCTCCGGAAGAAATAGCCGAAAAAAGCGGGCGGATTTTGCGCCGCGTGCTGTCCCTGGAGGAGTTTCAAAGGGCCCGGACTCTCATGGCCTATGTTGACTTCCGCAACGAGGTGCAGACCGGCGCCCTGATCATGGAATCCATGGCCCGGGGCAAAAGGGTGGCCGTGCCGGTGACCGACGTGGCCGGCAGGCGGCTCACCCCCTCCTTGTTGCTGGAATACCCGGGGGATCTGGCGCCGGGAACCTGGGGCATCCTGGAACCCCGTCCTGAACGCCTGCGCCCCCTTGAGCCGGAGGAACTGGATCTGGTGGTGGTGCCGGGGGTGGCCTTTGATCTCAAGGGCAACCGGCTGGGTTACGGCGGCGGCTTTTATGACCGCTTCCTGCCCCGCACCAGGCCGGATACTGTTTGGCTGGCCCTGGCCTTTGAGTTGCAGATCCGCCCGCAGGTTTATGCCGGCCCCCACGATTGCCCGGTGCACATTCTGGTTACCGAGGAGCGGGTTGTTTACACCCGCTGGTAAAGCCTGTGCACCCGTAATGCGCAGGCTGTTGGCTGTATTAGTAAGCGGGTTTATTTACACCTGCAAGGGAGAGCAATGGGAGGAGGGAAATTCTGGTGAGCTGTCAATGTGGATGTCAGGATGAAGCGGCCAAAAGAGAAGCCCTGGAGAAGGTTTTTGAGCAGTACCGGGGCACTAAAGGGGCGCTCATCCCGCTGTTGCAGGAAGCTCAGGAGATTTACGGGTACCTGCCCGGGGAAGTGATGCAAAGGATAGCCGCCGAGCTGAAAGTTCCCTTCAGCAAGGTCTTCGGGGTGGCCACCTTTTACGCCCAGTTTCACTTAAAACCCCGGGGGCGGAATATTATCAGAATCTGCCAGGGTACGGCCTGCCACGTGCGGGGTGCGGCCCGGGTATTTGAATCGGTATCGGAGAAGCTTGGCGTGGGCAGAAACGAGACCACCGCCGACCTGCGCTACACCCTGGAGACGGTGGCCTGCCTGGGTGCCTGCGGCCTGGCGCCGGTGATGATGGTTAACGACGATACCCACGGCCGTCTGACCCCGGAGCGGGCGGCTGAAGTTCTCGAGCAGTACGAATAGAAAGGGGGCGGCGAAAGAAATGAAGTCATTAATGGATAAATGCTGTGAAAAGTGTTTCCATTCCCCGGCCAGCCCCTGCAAAGACTATATCAAATGCCGCCGGCAGGGGCCCCTGTGCCACGAGGATGAAAGCTGCCGGGCCAAATACAGGGCATTTCTGGAGGATATCCACCTGCCTGAAGACAGCCCCAGGCGGCAGATTCTCATTTGCGCCGGTACCGGCTGCACCTCCTCCGGTTCCCGCAAACTGGTGGATGCCCTGGTGGAAGAGCTGCAAAAGCAGGGTTTGCGGGATAAAGTATCGGTCAAGATCACCGGCTGCCACGGTTTTTGCGAACAGGGTCCCTTAATGATCGTGGAACCCCAGAAGGTTTTCTACACCCGGGTGCAGGTAGAGGATATTCATGAGATTGTGGCCAGCCATCTGGTGGGAGGCCAGGTGGTTGACCGCCTGCTCTACGTAGATCCCGCTACCGGTGAAAAATCCCTCACCTACGAGACCGTTCCCTTCTACGCCAAGCAAAAGCGTCTGGTGCTTGCCAACTGCGGGCACATCAATCCCGAAGAAATTGCCGACTATGTGGCCAATGACGGTTATCTGGCCCTGACCAGGGCACTGTTTGAAATGACCCCCGAGCAGGTAATTGAAGAAGTCAAGATCTCCGGCCTGCGGGGCAGGGGCGGCGCCGGTTTTCCCACCGGGATGAAGTGGAGCTTTGTCCGTGCCGCGGAAGGGGACAAGAAGTATGTAGTCTGCAACGCCGACGAAGGGGACCCGGGAGCCTTTATGGACCGCAGCGTCCTGGAGGGCGACCCCCACGCGGTGCTGGAAGGGATGCTGATCTGCGGCTATGCCGTTGGCGCCGATGAAGGCTACATTTACGTGCGGGCCGAATATCCCCTGGCCATTCACCGGCTCAAGATAGCCATTGCCCAGGCCGAGGAATGCGGCCTTTTAGGGGACAACATCCTCAATTCCGGGTTCAACTTCCGCATCAAGATCAAGGCCGGGGCAGGGGCCTTTGTTTGCGGCGAAGAGACCGCCCTTTTGACTTCCATTGAAGGCAACCGGGGCATGCCGCGGCCGAGACCGCCTTTCCCGGCGCAAAAAGGTTTATGGGGCAAGCCCACCAATATCAACAACGTAGAAACCTTTGCCAACGTGCCCCTGATCATCCGCAACGGCGGCGCCTGGTATGCCGCCATGGGCACGGAAAAGAGCAAGGGCACCAAGATTTTCGCCCTGACCGGCAAGGTGAATAACACCGGCCTGGTGGAAGTGCCCATGGGCATTACCATGCGGGAGATCATCTTTGGCGTGGGCGGCGGCATCCGGGACGGCAAGAAGTTCAAGGCCGTGCAGATCGGCGGACCCTCCGGCGGCTGCCTGCCCGAGGAACAGCTGGACCTGCCCATCGACTATGAATCCCTCACCTCTGCAGGGGCCATCATGGGTTCCGGCGGCCTGGTGGTCATGGATGAAACCACCTGCATGGTGGATGTGGCCCGGTTCTTCTTAAACTTCACCCAGGCCGAATCCTGCGGCAAATGCACCCCCTGCCGGGAAGGCACCAAGCGCATGCTGGAAATCCTCACCCGCATCTGCGAAGGCCAGGGTAAGGAGGAGGACATCGAGACCCTGGAGCGGCTGGCCCGGGTGGTTAAAAACACGGCCCTGTGCGGCCTGGGACAGACCTGCCCCAACCCGATCCTGTCCACATTGCGCTACTTCCGGGACGAATACGAAGCCCATATCAGGGGTAAACGCTGCCCGGCTCGCGTCTGCCAGGCGCTTTTGGTGTACACCATTAATGCCGAAAAGTGCACCGGCTGCGGCAGCTGTGCCCGCGCCTGTCCGGCCGGAGCCATCAGCGGCGAAAAGAAACAGCCCCACGTCATCGATATTTCCCGGTGCATCAAGTGCGGCAACTGCATGCAGAAGTGCAAGTTCGGCGCTGTGGAAAAGGCGTAAGCAAGCGCTGGCCGTTGGGGTGATACCATAAGGGAACGGTTAAAGGGGGGAAAGTTTTCAGTGGCCAATGTCACTTTAACCATAGACGGGAAAAAGGTGACCGTACCGGCCGGCACCACCGTGCTGGATGCGGCCCGGTCGGCGGGAATTTTCATCCCCACCCTGTGCCACGACCCACTTCTTCCTGGTTGGGGAGCCTGCCGGCTGTGCGTGGTGGAAATACCGGGTATGCGCAACCTGCCGGCCTCCTGCGTGACTACCGTGGCCGAGGGGATGGTGGTCCACACCGCCTCGGAAGCGGTAATTGAGGCGCGGCGTACCATTATCGATTTGCTGCTGGCCAACCACCCCCAGGACTGCCTGACCTGCGAAAAAAACGGCGACTGCCGTTTGCAGGATTATGCTTTCATGTACGGGGTTCGACAGACCAGCTTTCACGGCGAGAGGAAAAATTACCCCCTGGATGATTCCAACCCCTACATCATCAGGGATCAAAATAAGTGCATCCTGTGCGGCAAGTGCGTGCGCACCTGCCAGGCCGTGCCCGGGCGCAGCGTGATTGACTTCGGCTACCGGGGCTTTAACACCAGGGTGGTTACGGCCATGGACGTACCCCTGGGCGAGTCGGATTGTGTTTATTGCGCCCGCTGCGTGGCCGTCTGCCCGGTAGGGGCGTTGACCTACAAGCCCATGGCCGGGAAAGGGCGCACCTGGGAAATGCAAAAGGAACCCGTCACCTGCACTTTTTGTGAAAGCGGCTGTACCTTTGAGCTGAACATCAAAGACGGGAAAGTGATCGGCATTACAGCAAAAGAACCTGGCCCCGGCCGGCCCCTGTGCCTCAAAGGCCGCCTGGGCCTGGAGCTGCTCTACGTGGAAGAACCAATGACCCCCATGCTGAAAAAGGACGGCCGGTTTGTCCCTGTTTCCTGGGCTGAAGCCCTGGGATTGGAGGGCGTCGTGGCCAGGATGAAGGAAGTGGAAGGTAAGTAGACACCCATGGCGCTTTCGGCGCCACCACAGAGGTACGGCGCTGTTCTGAGTGAGGATGATAACAGTGATAAGAAATCATGCCGAAAGGGGGTACCTAAATTGGCGGAAGTCACCTTAACCATAGACGGGAAGCAGGTGACCGTACCGGCCGGCACCACCGTGCTGGATGCGGCCCGGTCCGCGGGAATTTTCATTCCCACCCTGTGCCACGATCCGGAACTCACCCCGTGGGGCGGCTGCCGCCTGTGCGTGGTGGAAATAGAAGGCATGCGCAACCTGCCGGCTTCCTGCGTCACCACTGTCACCAGCGGCATGGTGGTGCATACCGCCTCGCAGGCGGTAGTGGAAGCCCGGAAAACCATCATTGAGTTGCTTTTGGCCAACCACCCCATGGACTGCCTGACCTGCGGGCGAAACGGCGACTGCCGCCTGCAGGATTACGCCTACATGTACGGCGTCCGGGAGGCCGGTTTTGTTGGGGAGCGCCACAGTTACCCCATTGAAGATGATAACCCCTTCATAGTGCGGGACTTGAATAAATGTATCTTGTGCGGCAAGTGCGTGCGGGCCTGCGCCGAAATCCAGGGCAAAAACGTAGTGGATTTTGCCTACCGGGGTTTCAACACCAGGGTTACCCCGGCCATGGACAGTACCCTGGCCGGTTCCGACTGCGTTTTTTGCGGCAACTGTGTGGCCGTCTGCCCGGTGGGGGCCCTGCAGGAAAAGGGCCTGCGTGCGGCAGCCCGCACCTGGGAAGTCAAGAAGGTGCGGACCACCTGCCCCTACTGCGGCACCGGTTGCACCTTTGATCTCAATGTAAAGGACGGCCGGGTGGTGGGGGTAACATCCTGTGACGGTGAAGTCAACGGGCGGGCCCTGTGCGTGAAAGGCCGTTTTGGTTACGGCTTTATTCACCACCCCGACCGCCTCACCAGGCCCCTCATCAAGAGAAACGGCGTTTTTGAGGAGGCCACCTGGGAAGAAGCCATCAATTTGGTGGCCGAAAGGCTGGGGGCAATTAAAAAAGAATACGGTTCCGGCGCACTGGGAGTCCTGAGCTCGGCCCGGTGCACCAACGAAGAAAACTACTTGATGAGCAAGTTCACCAGGGCCGTACTGGGGACCAACAACATCGACCACTGTGCCCGTCTCTGACACGCGCCTACTGTCGCCGGTCTGGCGGCAGCCTTTGGCAGTGGTGCCATGACCAACCCCATCGATGATATTGGGGGAGCCGACTTTATCCTGGCCATAGGGACCAACACCACCGAGTCGCACCCAATTATCGGCCTTCAGGTGAAAAAGGCCGTGCGCAACGGCGCCACCCTGGTGGTGGTGGACCCCCGCAGGACAGAGGTGGCCGGTCTGGCCCACCATCACCTGCAGTTGAAGTCGGGCACGGACATCGCCCTTTTAAACGCCCTGGCCAATGTGATTATTTCCGAGGGCCTGGTAAACAAGGAATTTGTGGACACCCGTACCGAGGGGTTTGAAGCCCTGAAAGAGGCGGTGGCCAAATACACCCCCGAATATGTGGCGGAAATTACCGGTATCAGCCCCGATGTGATCCGGGAAGTGGCCCGGGGTTACGCCACGGCCAGAAACGCCACCATTCTTTATACCATGGGCCTCACCCAGCACATCTGCGGCACCGACAACGTCCTTGCCGTGGCCAACCTGGCCATGCTCTGCGGGCACATCGGCAAGCCCCACAGCGGCGTGAATCCCCTGCGGGGGCAGAACAACGTCCAGGGAGCCTGCGACATAGGCGCCCTGCCCAACGTCCTCACAGGTTACCAGAGCGTTACCCTGGAGGAAGTGCGGGCCAGGTTTGCCGCGGCCTGGGGGGTAGACGAGCTGCCGGCCACGCCCGGGCTTACCGTGGGCGAAATGATCGAAGCCGCCGCCCGGGGAGAAATCAAGGGGATGTACATCATGGGCGAGAACCCCGTGCTCTCCGACCCCGATGCGGACCACGTAGTTCACGCTTTAGAAAAGCTGGACTTTTTGGTGGTGCAGGACATCTTCCTTACCGAGACTGCCCGCCTGGCCGATGTGGTTTTGCCCGCAGCCAGTTTTGCGGAGAAGGACGGCACCTTTACCAACACCGAGCGGCGGGTGCAGCGGGTGCGCAAGGCCATTGAGCCCGTAGGGGAAGCCAAACCCGACTGGCAGATCATCTGCCTGGTGGCTACGGCCATGGGTTATCCCATGCAGTACGGTTCGCCGGCGGAAATCATGGAGGAGATTGCCCGCCTCACCCCCTCCTACGGCGGCATTTCCTACCAGCGCCTGGAGAGCGGCAGCCTGGTCTGGCCCTGTCCCGCCCCCGATCACCCGGGAACGCCCATCCTGCACGCGGGCAAGTTTGCCCGGGGGTTGGGCAAGTTCCACCCGGTAGAATACGTTCCCCCGGCCGAGCTGCCGGACGAAGAATATCCGCTCATCCTGAATACGGGGCGGCGGCACTTCCACTACCATACCGGGACCATGACCCTGCGTACCGGGGCCCTGGAGGAGTACTACGGCCGGGAGCACCTGGAGATCAATCCCGCCGACGCCCGGACCCTGGGCATTGCCGACGGCGACCGGGTGCGGGTTATCTCCCGCCGGGGACAGGTGGAAGTAACCGCCCGGGTTGTGGATACCGTGCCGCCCGGGGTGGTCTTTACCTCCTTCCACTTCCCGGAGGTGGCCATCAACAAGCTGACCAACACGGCCCGGGACCCGGTGGCCAGAATACCGGAGTTAAAAGTCTGCGCCGTGCGGGTGGAGAAGATCGCCTGAGAGCATTTAAATAGGGGACCCAGCTTTCACCAGGGCTGGGTCCTGTTTATCACGGACTTGTAAAAAGGTGCGCCGGTCACAAGTCACTGGCTTACGGCCGGCGCACCGCTTAGTTCGTCCAGGGGAGGGATTCATCTGAGGGAGGTATTTGCATTACTTGATCCCGTACCCGTGGGGTTGTTGCTGGTTGATGCCGGGGGAAGGGTGGAGTTTTTGAACCGGGTCGCCGAAGACCTCCTGGGTGTAGAAAGAAGTGCGGCTGCGGGGAGGCAACTTGGCGACGTATTACCTGCCGTCCTGGTGGAGCAGTTATGGCCGCAGGACGGTTCGCCTTTAGGCAGGAAGGTGGAAATAAACGGCCGGAAGGTGGCCGTGCAGGTCAACCCGCTGGTGGGGGAAGAGGGCGCCGGCGGGACGATGCTGGTTTTACAGGACATTTCCCTGTGCGAATCCTTGAGGGAAGCCAAGGAAGAGCTGGAAGCCATCTTTAACTCTTCTTACGACGAAATTTACGTTGTCGACGGCGAGGGCTACACCCGCAGGGTCAACAAAATTGGAGAAAGCTACTACGGGGTGGAAGTGGAAAAGATAATAGGCAAACATTACAGCGAAATGGAGGAGGAGGGTTATTTCAACCCATCCGTTTCGCGCCGGGTTTTTGAGGAAAGACGGCGGGTGACCATGGTCCAGCATACGAAGACGGGCAAGACTCTCATCGTTACAGGAAATCCGGTCTTTGACGATTCGGGCAGGATCACCCGTATAGTGGTCAACTCCCGGGATGTTTCCGAGCTGATCAATTTAAAGCAGCGCCTGGAAGACACCGAACAGCTGGTGGACAACTACCGCCGGCTGGTGATGTACCTGCGGCAGGAAAAGCTGGAAAACACAGAAATTATTGCGGCCAGCCCTCAAATGAAACAGGTCCTGGACCTGGTGGACCGGGTGGCCCAGGTGGATTCCACCATCCTGATTACCGGCGAATCCGGTGTGGGCAAGGGCGTTATTGCTTCCCGCATTCACAAGTTGAGCAGGCGGCATAAAGGTCCCTTTATCACCATCAACTGTGGAGCCATACCCGAGAACCTGCTGGAATCGGAGCTGTTCGGCTATGAGCCCGGGGCCTTCACCGGGGCCAGGCGTGAGGGGAAAAGGGGCCTAATTGAAATGGGTGACGGGGGAACCGTTTTTCTGGATGAGGTGGCGGATCTGCCTTTGAACCTGCAGGTCAAGCTGTTGCAGGTAATCCAGGAAAAAAAGTTAATGCGTGTCGGGGGAAGCCAGCAAATCGCGGTGAATGTGAGATTTATCGCCGCCACCAACCGCGATATTCAGAAGATGGTCAGGGAAGGATTGTTCCGGGAGGATCTTTACTACCGGTTGAATGTAGTCCCGGTCACCATTCCTCCCCTGCGGTATCGCAAAGAAGATATTGTGCCCTTGATTGAGCATTTCGTCAATAAGTTTAATCTGAAATATGACATGAATAAACATTTTTCACCGGAAGTCCTGGACGTACTGGTGAAATACCACTGGCCCGGTAATATAAGGGAAGTGGAAAACCTGGTGGAGCGGTTGATGGTTACCACCGACAGCAACCTTATTGAGACGGTGCATATTCCCGATTATATTATCAACTCCAGCGGCGAGCTTCCCGGCAGGGTATATGTGCTGGGGATATGCCCCTTGAAACAGGCCGTCGACGAGGTGGAAAGGCAGTTAATTATGCTGGCGTCACAGCGTTGCAAAACCACCTACGAAATGGCCAGCGCCCTGCAGGTCAACCAGTCAACCATTGTCAGGAAGATCCAGAAGTACCGCGTGTACCCCACGGGGAGCAAACAAAAGAAGCTCATGAAAAACACAAAATAATGCAATTGCGCATCATATATAATCCTGTGTTGCATTATCAAAAAGGGACAGAGTGCAGAGAAGTGCCCGGTATCCCGGTTTTGTGTTAATTTGGGAAAATGCATATTTGCATCCATTCATTTATAGTAAAAATTACAGAAGTCTTAAAAATGTTGCGCCAATTAAGATTATTAAGCCTGGCATGCTTCTTGCGCCCTTAAAGGGTAAAGCCTCCGGAGGGAAAGCTTCCGGGGCAAACCCTTAAGGGGAGTGATTTGATGAGCAAGCGGTTGAACAGTTTTGAACTGGCATGTAACCACGTCCTGTCGGCGGTGAAAAGGCTCAACCTCAACCCGGCGGTTTACGAAATTCTGCGCAACCCGGAGCGGGTACTGACGGCGGCCATACCGGTGAAAATGGATGACGGCAGCATCAAGGTTTTTACCGGCTACCGGGTGCAGCACTGCAGTGTACTGGGTCCTTTTAAGGGGGGAATAAGATTTCACCCGGATGTGGATATGGGCGAGGTGAAAGCCCTCGCCCTGTGGATGACCATGAAGTGCGCCGTACTGGGGCTGCCCTACGGCGGCGCCAAGGGTGGAGTGACCTGTGACCCCAGGGAAATGTCCCTCGATGAACTGGAAAGGCTGAGCCGGGGTTACATCAAGGCCATGTACCCGTTGCTGGGCCGGGAAAAGGACATTCCTGCCCCGGACGTTTACACCAACGCCCGGGTGATGACCTGGATGATGGATGAGTTTTCGGAGATCAAAGGGTATAACGAGTTTGGGGTTATTACCGGCAAGCCGCCGGTGGTAGGCGGATCCCTCGGGCGGGAAGAGGCCACGGCCAGGGGTTGTGTCATTGCCGTGCGGGAAGCGGCCGCGGCGCTGGGGATCAGCTTAAACGGCGCTGCCGTTGCCGTGCAGGGTTTTGGCAACGTAGGGAGCATTGCCGCCAGGCTGTTGCACGAAATGGGCTGCCGCATTATTGCCGTATCCGACTCTTCCGGCGGCATTTACAACCCCAGGGGGCTCGACCCGGTGGCGGTGCTTCAATTCAAGAAGAATACGGGAACCGTGAAGGGGTATCCGGGCAGCCGTCCCATCAGCAACGAGGAGTTGCTGGCCTTAAGCTGTGACATTCTCATCCCGGCGGCCCTGGAAAACCAGATTACCGAGCAAAACGCCCGCAATATTAAAGCCCGGATTATCGGCGAGGGGGCCAACGGCCCTACCACTCCCGGCGCAGACCGGATCTTGAATGAGAAAAAGATTTTTGTAATTCCCGATATTCTGGCCAATGCCGGCGGCGTAACCGTTTCCTACTTCGAGTGGGCACAGAATAATACCGGTTACTACTGGTCTGAAGAAGAAGTGAACCGCCGCCTGGAGGAAAAAATGGTGGCCGCCTTTAAAGAAGTTTATCAAATGTACAGGGCCCATAAGGATCTGAATATGAGGGATTGTGCGTACCTGGTGGCCGTGCAGCGCCTGAGCGAGGCCATGTGGCTGCGGGGATGGCTGGGCAAGGGTGCCGAATATAGTGATCAGAGGGAAGCTGTTCTGGCGTAAGAATCTTGAAAACCCGAGTCTGTTTGTTAGCTCGGGTTTTTTAGTTAAAACTAATGCGCTATGGCAATAATCAATGCCAATATGCATTAGCCAGGCTGGTGCGGTTTCGGGAGAAAAAACGAACCGTTCTTTTAATCCTTAATGCGGATGCGCATTTCTAATGTTTTTGTAAAATCACAAAAAGACAATAATTTGCCCAATTTCGCTATTTTGAACCGGGAATAGGGTTTGCAAGACCTGTTTTGTGCTTCTGCTTGTCGGTGAAAGGTGGTGAAATCCCGGAAAATTTGTACATTCAGGCACTGAACGAAATATCTGAAAAATTAGAGCATGCAGGAGGTTTTTAATAATGGCTCAGAAAGAAAGCTTTGCGCGGGTTTTAACCCGCAAAGACGTGCTGGCTCTGGCCTTTGGAGCCATGATTGGCTGGGGCTGGGTAGTCCTGGCGGGTACATGGGTTGAATCAGCCGGTTCCATAGGGGCAATGCTGGCCTTTCTCATTGGCAGCATTGTGGTTATTTTTGTGGGGTTAACTTATGCTGAATTGACACCGGCCATGCCCAAGGCGGGCGGTGAATTTGTGTTCAGTTTCCGCGCCATGGGCGTTACCCCTTCCTTTATATGCGGCTGGATCCTGGCCCTGGGTTACACTTCGGTGGTGGCCTTCGAGGCTGTGGCCCTGCCTACCGTGGTGGAGTATCTCATACCGGATTACAAGCACGGTTACCTCTGGACGGTGGCCGGATGGGATGTATATGCTTCTTGGGCGCTAGTAGGTATCATTGGTTCCATCATCCTTACCATAATTAATTATGTGGGCATTAAGCCGGCAGCATTTTTGCAGGGAGTGCTTACATTGTTAATTGCCGTTGTAGGCATTATGCTCATGACCGGTGCCCTGTTTAACGGAAATACCGGCTATTTGGAGCCCCTGTTCGTAGGCGGCATGAAAGGAGTTTTTGCCGTTTTAATCATGACTCCCTTCATGTTTGTAGGGTTTGACGTTATTCCCCAGGCAGCGGAAGAAATGAATATTCCGTTTAAGTCAATCGGGAAAATACTCCTCCTGTCCATTTTCCTGGCGGCTTTATGGTACATCATGGTCATTTTTAGCGTTTCCGTGGCGCTAACCGAGCAACAAATGCACGCTTCCAAGCTGCCCACCGCCGATGCCATGGCAGCCCTTTTTAAAGGCGGTTGGGCCGCCAAATTGCTGATCCTGGGCGGCATTGGCGGCATCATTACCAGCTGGAACAGCTTTTTCGTGGGTGCCAGCCGGGTGATCTTTGCCATGGCCAGGGCCAAGCTGCTCCCCGATTTTCTGGGCCAGCTGCACCCCCGGTACAAAACACCGGCTAACGCCATTTTGCTTGTGGGTGTGTTATCCACCCTGGCCCCCCTCCTGGGCCGCAAAATGCTGGTCTGGCTGGTGGATGCAGGCAGCCTGGCTACCATCGTGGCCTGGACCATGGTGGCAATATCATTTTTGATCCTGCGGTACCGTGAACCGGAGATGGAGCGCCCCTTCAGAGTTAGCTACGGCAAGCCGGTGGGGTTTTTGGCCGTAATTTTTAGCCTGGCCCTGATACTCTTATACCTGCCCGGCAGTCCCGCTGCCCTGGTGTGGCCCTATGAGTGGCTGATCTTCCTGGGTTGGTGCGCGTTGGGTGTGGTTTTCTACTTTTGGGCGCGGTCTTCCCACGCGCAAACCACAGCCATCATGCGGGAATTGTTGCAGGCTGAAAAGTAGCATGCCCTTGCGAGGGCCCTGGTTGGAACACCAGGGTTCCTTCGCGTTAATAAAATCGCCTGAAAAACTCCCGGACGGAGGTATATGAGTTTTTGGTTCCCCCCGGGCCGGGAGAAAAAATTAGCAGGAGGTTTTGCGTGTGATGCTTCAGAAAGTTACTGCCATACCCGGTCCCAGGTCAAATAACCTGCTGGAAAAGAAGAACAGATACGTCGCCAGGGGTATTTCCAATGCCACTCCCGTTTTTGTAGCAGAAGCAAAAGGAGCCCTGATCAAGGATGTGGACGGGAACGAATTTATTGACTTTTACGGCGGCATCGGCACCTTAAACGCCGGCCACTGTCCCGAGCCGGTGGTAAAAGCCATTAAAAGCCAGGCCGACAAGCTCCTGCACACTTGCTTTATGGTGACCATGTACGAGAACTATGTGGACCTGGCCGAAAAGCTGGCCGGTCTGTGCCCCGTTAAAGGCGAGAGCAAAAAGGTTATGTTTGCCAACAGTGGGGCGGAGGCGGTGGAAAACGCCGTCAAGATAGCCCGTTTTTACTCCAAAAAGCCGGGCATTATTGCCTTCGAGTGCGCCTTTCACGGCCGGACTCTGATGGCCATGAGTTTAACCAGCAAGGTGAAACCCTACAAGTTCGGCTTCGGGCCCTTTGCCCCGGAAGTGTACAAGGTTCCTTCCGCCTACTGCTACCGCTGTTACTACAATTCTACTTACCCGGAGTGCGGCCTGCACTGCCTGGAGAATTTCACCCGTTTCTTTGCCGCTGAAGTGCCGCCCGAAAATATCGCCGCCATGATTATCGAGCCCGTGCAGGGTGAGGGTGGGTTCATTGTACCCCCGCCGGAGTTCCTGCCGGGCCTGCAGAAGCTCTGCGAAAAGCATGGCATCGTCTTTATTGTGGATGAAGTGCAGACCGGTTTTGCCCGGACCGGAAAGATGTTCGCCGTGGAACACTGGGGCGTACAGCCCGACCTGATGACCGTGGCCAAGTCCATTGCTTCCGGGCTGCCCCTGAGTGGAGTGGTCGGCCGGGCGGAGGTCATGGACGCGCCCGATCCGGGTCACATCGGCGGCACCTACGGCGGCAACCCCATTTCCTGTGCCGCGGCCCTGGCCACCATTGACTACATGCAGGAGCAGAAGCTGGCGGACCGGGCCGCCAGAATCGGGGAAATGGCCCTGGGGCGGTTGCGGGCCATGCAGGAGAAATACCCCCTCATTGGCGATGTGCGCGGTCTTGGGGCCATGGTGGCCATGGAGCTGGTCAAGGACAGAAAAACCAAGGAACCGGCTAAAGACGAGACTGCCCGCATTATTCAGGAGTGTTACAAGCGCGGCCTGATCATTATCTCGGCGGGTATATTCAGCAATGTGGTGCGTATGCTCATGCCCCTGACCATTACGGACGAGCAGCTGGATCTGGGATTCTCCATTCTGGAAGAAGTGATGGCTGAAGTGGCCGGTTAAAAGCCACCTGTAATTAGGAAGGAGGCTCAAAATGTACGGTTTTTACGGCAGGTTACTGCGCCTGAACCTTTCGGACCGGTCCTTTGCGGTAGAGGAATTGCCGGAAAGCGTGTACCGGGACTACCTGGGCGGGAAAGGGCTGGGCACCTACCTGTTGCTGCGCGAGGTCGAACTGGGGATAGACCCTCTCTCCCCGGCCAACAAGCTGATTATCACCACCGGTCCCGCCACCGGCACGCTGCTGCCCGGGTCCAGCCGCTACGGAGTTTTCAGCAAGTCTCCCCTGACCGGCCTTTATGCCGAGTCGTACGCTGGCGGGCGGGTGGCCCCAGCCATACGCCGCACCGGCTACGACGCGGTGATTGTGGAAGGTGCGGCTGATGCGCCCGTGTACGTGGAAATCAGCGACCGGAACGTGATTTTCCACGATGCATCCCACCTGTGGGGCAAGGACACTTACGCCACGGAAGACGCCGTGCTGGCCGAGGTGGGGCAAAAAGGGGCCCAGGCCGTGGTCATCGGGCCGGCGGGGGAAAACCTGGTGAGGTTTGCCTGCATTGAAAACAACTACTGGCGCTCGGCGGGGCGCACCGGCATGGGTGCCGTAATGGGGTCCAAAAAGCTTAAAGCCCTGGTATTCCACGGGGAAGTCGACTGTGAGGTTGCCGACCCGGTCCTTTTGAAGGAGGCTGCCCGCCGCATCAGGGAAAAGGGCAGGGACAACCCGGGGGTTAAGGCTTACCAGACCTACGGCACCACGGTTATGGTAGGTACCATGAACGGCGCCAGGGCATTTCCGGCCCGTTACTGGTCCATGGGTACCGACCCGAAGTGGGAGAACTTGAGCGGTGATACGCTGCTACAAAATTTTGAAGTGCGGCCCAGGGCCTGCCCCAACTGCTTTTTGACCTGCGGCAAGCTGACCACCGTGAAGGAAGGAAAATATGCCGGCTTAAAGCTGGAAGGTCCCGAGTACGAAACCATATATGCCTTCGGCGGGTTGTGCGGCATTAACAGCCTGGACCAGGTCATTTACCTCAACGACCTGTGCGACAGGCTGGGCATGGATACTATAACCGCCGGGAACCTGGTGGCCTTGATGATGGAGGCCGGGGAAAGGGGCCGGGTAAAAGGTTATCCCGCCTACGGGGATGCTGAAGGAGCGGCCCGCTTGCTGGAGGATATTGCCTGCACTCGCGGCCCGGGGGAATTGCTGGCCGGGGGGATAAAACGCGTGGCCACTGAGCTGGGCCTGGAGGATCTGGCCATTCACGTCAAGGGGCTGGAGCCGGCCGGTTATGACCCCCGGGTGCTGAAGGGAATGGGACTGGCCTACGCCACCTCGCCCAGGGGCGCCTGCCACCTGCGGGCCACATTTTATAAGCCGGAATTAAGCGGGATGATCGACCCCTCCACCACCGAGGGGAAAGCCGCCCTCTTCATTGAATTTGAAAACCGGCTGACGGTTTTCAACACCATGATTTTCTGCGTCTTTTTCCGCGACCTGATCCAGTGGGACGACCTGGTGGCCATGATCAAGGGAACCACCGGCTGGGAGTACACCCGGGAGGAACTGGCCCGGCTGGCCAACCGGATTGTCACCGCCACCCGCCTTTTCAACACCAGGGAAGGCGCCACCCGGGCGGACGACATGCTGCCGCCCAGGTTTTTCAACGAGCCAATTAACGACGGCCGGGACATCATCACCAGGCAGGAACTGGATACCATGCTGGACGACTACTACCGCCTGCGCGGCTGGGATCAAAACGGCGTTCCGCAGGGGAATTAAAAGGCAGAATAACGCTACCCTGCCTTGTCCAACTAGAGATGTTCCATCCTCCACCACACCCCCGCCAGGGGGTGTTTTTTTTGCCGACAGGAATTTTCCCGGTGATACAGAATTAAAACAATTAGAAAAAATATTCTGGAGAGAAAGCCCATGCGGATGATCAGTAAATTTGTGGCTCCCGAAATTATTTTCGGCCTGGGGGCCTTGAGCCAGGTGGGTGAAAGCGCCCTGCGCCTGGGAGCGACCAAACTTTTTGTCATCAGTGACCCGGGGGTGGTGGCCAACCAGTGGGTTGACAGGGCCATCGCCCGGCTCAAGGAGGCCGGCCTTTCCTTTGAGATATGGTTTGAGGTGACCAGCAACCCGAAGGATTACGAGGTGATCGAAGGGGTCAAGCGCTACCAGGACACGGGCTGCGATGCCATTCTGGCCGTGGGAGGAGGCAGCCCCATTGACGTGGCCAAGGCCGTGGCCATCCTGGCTACCAACGGGGGAGTTATCCAGGATTATGAAGGGGTCAACAAGATCACCCGCCCCCTCCCGCCGTTGCTGGTTGTGCCCACCACGGCCGGTTCGGGGTCCGAGGTCACCCAGTTTGCCATTATCGTTGACACCCGGCGCAAGGTCAAAATGACCATTATTTCCAAATCCCTGGTGCCCGACATAGCCATTATCGACCCCGTGGTACTCCAGACCAAGGACGCCAGGCTGACGGCCGCTACCGGGCTGGATGCTTTAAGCCACGCCATCGAGTCCTTTGTATCCCTGGCCGCAACCCCCCTTACCGACGTAAATGCTTTGAATGCCATACGCCTGGTTGCCAGGTACCTGCGTCCATCGGTTGCCTGCCGCTCCAACCTGGAGGCCAAGTCGGCCATGGCCATGGCTGCTTTACAGGCCGGTCTGGCCTTCTCCAACGCCATTTTAGGGGCCACCCATGCCATGGCCCACCAGCTGGACGCGCAGCTGGATTTGCATCATGGAGAAACCAATGCCATCCTTTTGCCATATGTAATGGAATTTAACATGATCGCCTGTGTGGAAAAATTTGCCCGGATAGCCGAGGCCATGGGCGAGAATATTGCAGGACTGAGTACATGGGAGGCGGCGGAAAGGGCCATTCAGGCGGTACGCAGGCTGGCCCGGGATCTTGATATACCGGATAAAATTACCGTGGGGAACCTGTCGGAGGAGCGTATAAATAATCTTGCCCAAAACGCCCTGAAAGACGCCTGCATTATTACCAACCCGCGGGATGTAACCGAAAGGGATTTGCATAACCTTTTTGCTCTGGCGCTGAAGAGAGGGATTCAGGTTGATTGACGACAAAGCCAGGCTGATTGAGAATTTGACGGGGGTCAGGTCATCCAAGCTGAATTATTACGTGGAGTTAAAAAAACGCAACCGGGAAATTGTTATCCAGAACCGCCGCCTGGAGATCATCCACCAGTTGAGCCGGGATATCAATATTGATATGTCCCTGGAAATGATCGTGCAAAGGGTTTATGAAAACCTTCCCCTGGTTATTCCGTGTGATTTTCTGGGCCTGATCACGCTGGAAGGCAGTGAGCTGCGCCTGGTGGCCACGCAGCCTCCGCTGCCATGCAACGGCCTGGTGGTGCCCCGGAATTCGGTGCTCTGGGAGATCATTAGAAAACAGCAAGAACAGGTGTACCTGTGTATTGCCGGCGATGGGAAACTTCTTGAGGAGCTTCCCGTGCGGCAGTTCGAGCTCAACTGCCTGATCTTGGACCCCCTTAAGGTGAAGCAAAACATCATTGGTATGCTGGTAATCGGCACCCGGGAAAAGAATATCTACTCCCAAAATGATTTAACTTTTGCCCGGCAGCTGGCGGATCAGCTGGCCATCTGCGTCCAGAACCGCCGGCTTTACGAGGAAGTGGTCCAGGCCAAGCGGGAATGGGAGGAAGCCTTCCGGGCGCGGGTGCAAATGCAGGCTCAACTGGTCCAGTCGGCCAAGCTGGCGGCCATAGGTGAAATGGCCGCGGGAGTGGCCCACGAACTTAACAGTCCCATGACCGTGATCATTGGCAACGCCCAGATGCTGCAGCGTGAGCTTGTGCCTGAACACCCGGCTTCCCAGTTGCTCAAGGATATCGTTGCCTGCGGCCTGCGCTGCAAAAAAATAATCCAGAACCTGCTTACCTTTGCCCGCCAGGAACCGCCGGCGGTAGCTCCCACCGACCTCAATGAGGTGGTGGAAAGGGTGCTGAGCCTGGTTAAATATCAGATTAACCGGAACGGGATCAATGTCTGCACGGACCTGGCCCCGGACCTGCCCAGGGTGGCCGCCAACGGGCAGCAGCTTGATCAGGTCTTGATCAACCTGTTGCTCAATGCCCGGGATGCTTTAGAAGGGGTGGAAAGGGAAAGGTATATTCATATCCGCACCGGGGTGCGCAGGGATGAAAATGGGCGGCGTTGTGCAGCCGTGACTGTTCAGGATAACGGGCAGGGAATTTCCCCTGAAAATATGAGCCGGGTTTTTGATCCCTTTTTTACGACGAAAGAAGCTTCCCGGGGTACCGGGCTGGGGTTGAGCGTGAGCCTTGGCATTGCCCGGGCCCACGGGGGAACCATCGAAGTAGAGAGCCGCCCGGGGGAAGGAAGCACCTTCACGCTGGTCCTTCCTTTGGAGGAGGACCGGTCCTAGGTTTTTCATGTTTTAGTTCTAAATTCAGCCTGTTCCCGGAGGGATTATTTTGTCTTTACAGGCACGTATCCTGGTGGTAGATGATGAAGTGGAGGTAGGCACCTTTTTCCGTTGCCTGCTGGAAAGAAAAGGGTACCGGGTAACCGTAGCTACAAGGGGCCAGGAGGCCCGCGAGGCCATTAACGACCAGAAGTTTCACGTGGCGGTGGTTGATTTAAAGCTGCCCGATTTCGATGGCCTGTCCCTGCTCCAGGAGGTAAAAAAGGTGCAGCCCGGCTGTGAAGTCATAATCATGACGGGGTACAGCACCACCAGGACGGCTGTGAGGGCCATTCAACTGGGGGCTTACGATTACATTGAAAAGCCTTTCGAGGACATTTCGCAAATCGAGGCCTTGATCGATAAGGCCCTTGATTTTGCCGGTGGTGCTGAAGAGAGGAAAAAAAGGCTTTCCACCGCCGAATGGGGCCATATTGCCGCCCGGGCCGGAATAATTGTCGGGAACAGCCGGGCCATGAACCAGCTTCTTTCCGTGGCTTTTAAAATTGCCCGCAAGGATGTTAACGTCCTGATCCAGGGGGAAACCGGCACCGGCAAGGAAGTGCTGGCCCGCTTCATCCATGCGGCCAGCCACCGGAGCGACCGCCCCTTTATTCCCGTTAACTGCGGTGCGCTGCCGGAAAATCTTCTGGAAAGCGAGTTGTTTGGCCATGAAAAGGGTGCGTTTACAGGTGCCACCGGCCAGCGCAGGGGTATTTTCGAGCTGGCCAACCATGGCACACTATTCCTGGATGAAATTGGTGAGGCCAGCCTGTCCATCCAGGTAAAGCTCCTCCGGGTGCTGGAGACCGGGGAGTTTATGCGGGTGGGGGGAGAAAAACCCATTAAAACCGATGTCCGCGTAATTGCCGCCACCAATGTGGATCTGGAGCAGGCCGTCAGGGAAAAGAGCTTCCGGGAAGATTTATTTTACCGGCTTGACGTAGTGCGGCTGCATCTCCCCCCTTTAAGGGAACGCAAAGAAGATATTCCGGTGCTGGTCAATCATTTTTTAAATGAGCTTGCCGGACATGGAACAGGCCAGAGTATAAAAATCTCTCCTGAAGCAATGAAAATCATGATGCAATATTCCTGGCCGGGCAACGTGCGGGAACTGGTTAATGCCATCCACCAGGCCGCGGCCCTGTGCGACGGCACGGTAATTTTACCCGGGCACCTCTCCAACCGCATAACCGGTGCCTTGAACCGTTTCCCAAAGCCGGGGTCGGCGTCCCCGGATGATCGACCGGAAGGCTCGCCTTCTTTGGCCCAACTGCAAAACCTGGTGCATTCGGATGATTTCCTGGCCGGCCTCGAGGACGGGGAACTGCCACGGGTTTTTCATTTGTTAAAGGTACTGGAAAAAAGGGTGCTGGAAGTGATGTCCCGCAGGGGCCTGCCCTGCCCGCCTCCCGCAACCATTGAGGAAATGGAAAGGGAAGCCATCAATCAGGCCCTGGTTTATTCCCGCGGCAACATTACCCTGGCCGCCCGTATACTGGGTATCGGCCGGAATACCCTCTACCGGAAGTTAAAAGAAATGGAGGCTGGAGCAAAAAATAACCGGCTGTAAGGACCGCTTTCATACCGAAAGCGGTTTTTGTTTTAGAGCCGCTTCTTATTGAAACTGGCTGCTCCAAATTGGTCGGGCTTGCGTCCCGCAATGGAACACCGGCCAGTTCTGTTTGTGCATCGATAACCGAATTGAGTGACTTTTTAAACTGGCATGCATCTTGCCTTACAAGAATCGCAAAAATAAAAATCTTAAAAAGGGAGGGACAAATGCGGCTAGTCCGTATTCCTTCCCGCCACAAAAAACTTTTTGAGGAGGCGGTTTTAATGGCATTGGGTGAACAGGTTTACGGGTATTACATCCCCACGGTGAACCTCATGGGTATTGGGGCTCACAAAAAGGTCGGCGAACAGGTGAAAATTCTCGGCGGCAGGAGGGTGCTCATTGTAACGGATGCCTACCTGGCCAGGTCCGGCATGGCCGACCAGATTAAGGCGCAGGTGGAAGAGGCCGGCGCCGAGGCCGTTATCTTTGCCGGGGCCGAGCCCAATCCCACCGATATCAACGTCCATGACGGCTTAAAAGTGTTCCAGGAAAACCAGTGCGACATGATCATCTCCCTGGGCGGCGGCAGTTCCCACGATTGCGCCAAGGGTATCGGCATCGTAGCCACCAACGGGGGCAACATCCGGGATTATGAAGGCGTGGACAAGTCCAGCAAACCCATGCCCCCCTTCATTGCCGTGAACACCACCGCGGGGACGGCCAGCGAAATGACCCGTTTCTGCATCATTACCGATACCGACCGGAAGGTGAAAATGGCCATCGTGGACTGGCGGGTTACCCCCAACGTGGCCATAAACGACCCCCTGCTCATGGTGGGCATGCCCCCGGCTCTGACGGCTGCAACGGGGATGGATGCTTTAACCCACGCCGTGGAAGCGTATGTTTCGACCATGGCCACCCCGGTTACCGATTCGGCGGCGCTGATGGCCATGAAGTTAATTGCCGGCAACCTGCGCCAGGCCGTGGCCAATGGCCAGAACATGGAAGCCCGGGATAAGATGGCCTATGCCGAGTTCCTGGCCGGCATGGCTTTCAACAACGCCAGCCTGGGTTACGTCCACGCCATGGCCCATCAATTGGGCGGCTTCTATAACCTTCCCCATGGCGTGTGCAACGCCATCCTGCTCCCCCATGTCTGCCGTTTCAACCTGATTGCCTGCCCGCAGCGGTTTGCCGACATTGCGGTGGCTTTAGGCGAAAACATTGAGGGGCTTTCCGTGCGTGAGGCCGCCGAAAAGGCTATTTTCGCCATTCAGAAACTGTCGGAGGATGTGGGTATTCCTTCCGGTCTCGCCGGCCTGGGAGTGAAGGAGGAAGACCTGGCCATCATGGCCGAAAACGCCATGAAAGATGCCTGCAGCCTGACCAACCCGCGCCTGGCCACCCTGGACGATATAATTGACATCTACCGGCAGGCAATGTAAAATATAATCACTAGCTAATGATAGGAGAGCCAAATCTCTCCTATCATTTTTTAATAAAAGTGTCCTGTTATGATGCTGGTGCCCTGTTATGGAGCAGGTATGGCGTATCAAAATGGCGCGTTACTTTTGTATATGGCGAAGGCATGCGGCAGGATTTATGCAGGGTGGCATAAAAATTGTATAAGAGTTATGTATATATAAAAAAATTGTATAGTTAGGAAAAACAAAAAGATCAAATAAAAAAAGGGGGAAAAAGCGGTGTCCAAGTTCCTGCGAGTTAATACGACCACCGGGGAAGTCAAGTTTGAAGAAGTACCGGAAAAGTACCTGGCACTTGGGGGCAGGGCGCTCACGTCCCAGCTGGTTTTGGATGAGGTGCCGCCCACCTGTGATTCTCTCGGTCCCTACAACAAGCTGGTCATTGCCCCGGGATTGCTCTCCGGCACCAACGCACCGTCGTCGGGACGGCTGTCGGTAGGAGGAAAGAGTCCCCTCACCGGAGGAATTAAGGAAGCCAATGCCGGCGGTATTACTTCTCAAAAGCTGGCCAACCTGGGCATCAAGGCCATCATTCTTGAGGGTAAGCCCGCGGGCAGCGACTGGTACCTGTTGAAGGTAACTCCCGATGGGGCGGAGTTGCTGCCGGCCAATGATCTGGCCGGCAAGGGTACCTACGAGGTTACATCCATCTGCCGTGAGCGGTACGGTCAAAAGGTGGGCGTAATTACCATTGGTCCCGCCGGGGAAATGCTCATGCCGGCCGCAGGGGTGACCAACAACGACAGCGAAGGCAACAGCAGCCGTTATGCCGGCCGGGGCGGCCTGGGGGCGGTAATGGGCTCCAAGAAAATTAAGGCCATCGTCGTGGACAGCCCCACCACCTTTGATGCCCCGGTCAAAGAACCCGAGCGGTTTAAGGCGGCGGCCAGGAAGTTTGCCCAAATTTTACAAAACCACCCCGTAACCGGGCAGGGCCTGCCCAGCTACGGTACCAATGTGTTGATGAACATTATCAATGAAGCCGGTGCCCTTCCCACCAGAAACTTCCGCTTCGGCCGTTTTGACAGGGCCAGTGAAGTCAGCGGGGAGAAGCTGGCCGAAGTGGCCGTGGCCCGGGGAGGAAAGGCTACCCATACCTGCCACCCCGGTTGCGTCATGCGGTGCTCCAACGTGTATCCCATGCCCGACGGCAAGGTTTGTGCCCCCATTGAATATGAAACCGCCTGGTCCTTCGGCCCGAACCTGGAAATCGGCGACCTGGATGTTATAGCCAAACTGAACTACATCTGCAACGACGTGGGTTTGGACACAATTGAGACGGGGTGCACCCTGGGTGTGCTCATGGAGGCCGGCGTCATACCCTTTGGCGACGGTGAGGCTGCCATTAAAGCCTTAGAAGAAGTGGCCAAAGGTACGCCTCTGGGGCGGATTATCGGCAGCGGTTCGGCCAATGCCGGCCGGGTTTACGGTGTCACCCGCGTGCCCGCTGTGAAGGGCCAGGGCATCCCCGCCTATGACCCGCGGGCCTGCAAAGGTAACGGCGTTACCTACGCCACCACGCCCATGGGTGCCGACCATACTGCGGGTTACGCCGTAACGGCCAACATCCTCAAAGTGGGCGGTTATGTGGATCCCTTGAAGCCCGAAAGCCAGGTTGATCTCTCTCGGAACCTGCAGATTGCCACTGCGGCGGTGGACAGCACAGGGTTGTGCCTCTTTGTGGCTTTCGCCGTTCTGGATAATCCGGAAGGATTGCCCACCATTGTAGAAATGATCAATGCCCAGTATGGCCTGAATTTAACGCCGGATGACGCGCTCAACCTGGGCAAGCAGGTATTAAAAGTGGAAAGGGAGTTCAACCTCAAGGCCGGGTTTACCAGCGCCGACGACCGGCTGCCCGAGTTCTTCAGCCTGGAAGAACTGCCGCCCCACAACGTGGTCTTTGACGTCAAAGAAGAGGAACTGGATCAAGTATTTAACTTCTAATCAGGATGCAGGCAAGGCACCCCGGGGAGGGGTGTCTTGCCGCCTTTAAGTAAATAGTGGGGGTATGTTGTTTGCGGCTGGAAGTGCGAGTTTTCAGCGGACTGGAGAAATATATACCTGGGGCCCGTTTCGGCCGGAGTATAGAGGTGGAGTGTCCGGAAGGGACTACCGTGGCCGAACTTGTGGACAGCCTGGGCATTCCCCGGAGCCAGGTTTTTACGGTCCTGGTCAACGGGCGTCACGCGGCCATGGATGCCGTTTTGCAGCCCGGCGACCGTGTTTCCCTGTTCCCGCCGGTAGGTGGGGGATAAGTGAGATGAAGAGGTGTGAGGGAATAGTGAAAGAGCTGACCCGGGAACAACAGAAGCGCTACCAGAGGAACATCCTCCTCCCTGGCGTGGGCATGGAGGGGCAGAAGAAGCTGTTGCGCGGCGGGGTACTGGTGGTGGGGACCGGCGGGTTGGGTTCACCGGTAGCCTACTACCTCGCCGCCGCCGGGGTGGGGCATTTGGGTCTGGTGGATGCCGATGTGGTGGATTTGTCCAACCTGCAGCGGCAAATCCTGCACCGCACCGGCGATATCGGCCGGCCCAAGGTGGAATCGGCCAGGGATAAGCTGGTGGCTCTAAACCCGGACGTGCAGGTGGAGGTTTTCCCTGAGCGTTTGAGCGCCGCCAGTGCCGTGTCCTTGATCGAGAGGTATGACATTGTTGTTGACTGCACCGATAATTTTGCCACCCGTTTCCTGCTCAACGAAACCTGCCTGCGCCTGGGGAAACCCTTTATCTACGGCGGTGTACTGGCCTTTGCCGGGCAGGTGATGACCGTGATGCCGGGGGCGGGTCCCTGCCTGCGCTGTATTTTCCCGCACGAACCGGACCCGCACGTCCCCGGCTGCGCGGAACTGGGGGTTCTGGGGGCCGTGCCGGGTGTTATCGGTACCATCCAGGCCACGGAAGCCATCAAGTACCTCCTGGGGCTTGGCGATTTGCTGGTCGGCCGTTTGCTCACCTATGACGCCCTGTCCATGACCTTTTATGAAGTTTCCATAGATCGGGACTCCGGATGCCCGGCCTGTGGCTAAAAGGCGAGGTGACGGCGATGGCCAGAATAGAACTGCGGGCCTTTGGCCCGTTGATGAAGATTTTTTCCCAGCGGGGGTGGTCTTTACCGCTCCATGTGGAAATCGCTCCCGGTGATACCCCCGGGGTTCTCTTAAAGCGTCTGGAAATACCTGAAGAACAGGTGGAAGTGGTCTTTATCAACGGCCGGGTGGAAAAAAAGAGCCATCCTCTGCAAGACGGCGACCGGGTGGCTTTCGTCCCGCCGGGGATACCGTCCATTCACAGGGTCATGCTGGGGTTTTACGGCAAAAAGGCATAGTTCAAGTTCCTTTTGTGTACAACACCTTCACGGTGTTTTTTATTTGGGTACGGCAGGTTATCGGGGGCTGACCGGAGAAATTTTTAATTAACGTTATTTTCGGGGGGTACGTTCATGGCCAAGGAACTGGCGGTCAACCCCGGCAAGTGTATCGGTTGTTGCACCTGTGCCCTTACCTGTGCCATTACCCACCATGGGGAGTTCAACCTGACTAAAGCCTGTATCTGGATCACCAGGCATGAGTTTGACGGTACATTTGCCATTACCTTTTCATCCTGTTGCCGCGGCTGCAAAAAATGTGCTCTTGCCTGCCCCGCGGGAGCCCTGCGGGTGGTTGAAGTAGCCGGGGCGGCGGGATAGAGAGGGGGTTAATGCGTGTACGGTTACAGCGGCAAAATGCTGGATATCGACCTCACTGCCGGGAAAATAAGGGAACGCCCGGTGGAGCAGGATTTGGCCGGGGAGTATTTAAGCGGCCTGGGATTTAACGCCCGCCTGCTGTATGAAGAGATTCCCGCTGGTGCCGACCCCCTCGGTCCGGAGAATGTCCTTGCCTTTAATGTGGGAGTGCTGGTGGGGACGACGGTGCCCACTGCTTCCCGCACCGAAGCTTCCGCCCTTTCGCCCGCCACCGGCTTGTTTGGCACGGCCAACTCCGGCAACTTCTGGGGGAGCGAACTCAAGTTTGCCGGGTTTGACGGGGTGATCATCCGGGGAAAGGCTGAATCGCCGGTTTATGTATGGATCTGTGACGGCCAGGCAACAATTTTACCGGCGGGCCACCTCTGGGGGCGGGATGCCTGGGAGACGGTGCGTCAGATCCGTCGGGAACTGGGCGATGACGCCATCCAGGTGGCGGCCATTGGCCAGGCCGGTGAAAACCTGGTCCGCTTTGCCAGCATAGAAAACGGCCCCTTTGATGCCTGGGCCCGCACGGGGCTGGGGGCGGTAATGGGCAGCAAAAACCTGAAGGCCGTAGCGGTGCGCGGCCGGGGTGCCGTGCGGGTGGCTCACCGGAAGGATTTCCTGCAGGCGGTGGATGACACCCGTAAGGCCATCTTTTCTTCTCCCTTTTACGGTTCCTTTTCCCGCTTCGGCACCATGCTGGCCAGCCTGCCCTACCAGGAGTTCGGGGCCCTGCCGGGGCGCAATTACCAGCGCGGTGCCATTGACGGCTGGGTGGAAACCTGCAGCCGCAAGGTCCTGCCCAGGTACAGTACCCGCGGGGTGGCCTGTATGGCCTGCCCCATTGCCTGCGCCCACTGGGTGGAAGTAAAGGAAGGCCCTTACGCCGGTCTGAGACTTAAAGACCTGGAAGTTACACCGGTGATCGGCTTTGGAGCCGGGTGTGATATCAACAACCTGCCGGCCATCGCCATGCTTACCGAAACCTGCCAGCGCCTGGGCATGGATATGGTTTCCGCGGCGGCGGTGGTGGCCTTCGCCATGGAGATGTACGAAAAGGGGCTGATCGGGGAAAAGGATCTGGGCTTCTCCCTAAACTGGGGGGATGAACGGGCCACCATTTCCCTGCTCGACATGATTGCCCACCGCCGGGGCATGGGGGATTTGCTGGCCGAAGGCGTCAGGAGGGCGGCGCGGCATTTCCCCGGAGCATCAAGATATGCCGTGGAAGTCAAGGGGCTGGAGTGTTTCCTTTTAGATCCCCGGGCCCGCTGGTCCACCTGGACGCTGGGGTACATCACCAACGTACGCGGCGGGGATCACCTGCGCACCCGGAATCCGGTGGAAAATCTCCGTTACAACGAAAACCCCGTCCCTTACCTTACCGAGAAGTTTGGTTTCCCGGAGGAGATGTACGAACGTCTGGATATGCCGGACGAGTGGAAAAAAGAGATTTTTGATCCGGTTACCCGGGATGTAAACATACCTGAAATGTCCAGGTGGGCGGAGGATCTCATTGCCGTTTACAACGCCCTGGGCATGTGCATCCGCCCTCCCGTGCTGCATACCGTAGGTCCCACCCTTTTTGCCCGCCTGTATGCCAGCTTGACCGGCATTGATATTACACCGGCGGAAGTGATCAGGGCGGGAGAGCGCATCTGGAACCTCCAGAAGCTGTTTAACCTCCGCCACGGGGAAAAACCCGCCGATTCCGATTACCCCTCCCGTTTTTACGACGAGCCGGTGACGGCCGGTCCCGCCGCCGGGCGCAGGCTGGACCGCGAGAAGGTGCGGGAGGTTTTGAGGGAATATTACCTGGCCCGGGGGTGGGATCCGGATACGGGCGTACCCGGTGCGGCAAAGCTGGCGGAGCTGAATTTACTAAGGTAAATATTTAGCACCACCAAGAGAGGACGAAATGGCCGCCGTTTTGCACGAAGCGAGCGACATTGAGCCGAGCAGATGCCAAACTTAGCGAGACCGAGGGTGGAGGCGGGGCCGAGGGCATGGATGCCCGAGGCCGGCCCCTGAGGCATGGATGCCGAATGGGCCGGGAACCCCGCCGTAGCCCGAGGGCGAGCGATAGTTTGGCCTGCGAGGCGAACGGAGCGAGCGTGTGCAAACGGCGGGCAAGTACTATTTCAGGACAGGTTGGGATATGGACGATAGCCACCAAAGGAGTTGAAGGAGTTTGGAAATCTTCTGGCAGGGTCTTGTGGAGGCCGTTCGTTTGCTGGCGACAGGCGATCTCGAGGTTCTGGATATTACCTTACGCACTTTAAAGATCTCGGGTTTCGCTACGCTGATCAGTGTTTTAATTGGCGTTCCTTTCGGTACTCTGTTAGCCCTTACCAATTTTCCGGGACGCCGTTTTCTGGTCAGTGTGGTTAACTTTGGCATGGGCCTGCCGCCGGTGGTGGTGGGACTGGCGGTCTGGCTTACCTTTACCCGGTACGGGCCCCTGGGTTTTCTCGACCTTCTTTACACCCCTGCGGCCATGGTGGTGGCCCAGGCCATTATTGCTTCCCCTATAGTGGCCGGCTTTACCGTGGCCGCTATGCAGTCCCTCAACCCAAGGATTCCCCTGCAGATCCTGGCCCTGGGGGCTTCCCGGTGTCAATTGCTGTGGCTTCTGGTGCGGGAGGCCCGGCTGGGCCTGCTGGCGGCGGTGATGGCCGGGTTTGGCGGTGTGATTTCCGAGGTGGGCGCCTCCATGATGGTCGGCGGCAACATTGCCGGCAGCACCCGGGTGCTTACGACAGCCACGGTACTGGCAGTGGGCCAGGGCAAGTATGAGCTGGCCACCGCCTTAAGCATCATTTTGCTGCTCCTGGCCTACGGCATTACCGCCTTTTTAACCATGGCCCAGCAGCGCGGCAGCCATGCTTAAAGATCGGTGCGATGAGGGCGACGGGGGCGACCGCCGCCCTGACGCGTTGCCATATTAAGGAGAGAAAAGTGGATGAAGGAATTATTTCAGGCAGTTACCATTAAAGAGGCGCGGGAAATAGTTTTAAATCATGTATCCTTTCCCCGGGATGGGGAGAAAGTTTCATTGTTGTCCGCCCTTGACCGTTGTCTTTTGTACGATATGGTGGCCGTTGACGATGTGCCCGGCTTTGACCGTTCCACCATGGACGGTTTTGCCGTGCGGGCAAAGGATACCTTTGGCGCCTCCGAGGGCCTGCCCGCCTACCTGGAAGTGGCGGGGGAAGTCCTGATGGGTGTGGCGCCGGAAGGGGAGTTAAAGCCGGGCCAGGCCTGGCGCATTGCCACCGGCGGCATGCTGCCCGCGGGCGCCGACGCGGTGGTGATGGTGGAGCATACCGAGGAGCTGGATGAAAAGACCATTGGCGTTACCAGGCCCGTGGCGCCCGGGGAAAACGTCGTCCGCCGGGGTGAGGATGTCCAGGCCGGGAGCGTGGTGTTGCCGGCGGGGCACCGCCTGCGGCCGCAGGACCTGGGGATGCTGGCCGCAGCCGGGGTTGTTGCGGTGGAAGTAAGACGCCCCTTAAGGGTGGGTATCATCTCCACCGGCGATGAAGTGGTCTCCCCGGAAGAAAAGCCGGCTCCGGGCCAGGTGCGGGACATCAACTCTTATACCCTTTACGGCGCGGTGGCCAGCTGTGGCGGCGAACCCCGCCTGTACGGCATTGTCCGGGACGACTTTCACCAGCTGCAGGAACGGCTGGCCCGGGCCCTTTCTGAAAACGATATGGTGCTGCTCTCCGGGGGTAGCTCGGTGGGCACCCGGGACGTGGCGGCCCGGGTGATTGATTCCCTGGGGCGGCCGGGAATTTTATTTCACGGAGTTTCCCTGAAACCCGGCAAGCCCTCCGTGGGGGCGGTGGTGAACGGCAAGCCGGTCTTCGGGCTGCCCGGGCATCCCGCCTCGGCCCTGGTGGTCTTTGAGCTGCTGGTGGCCCCTTTGATTAGATCTTACAGTTACCCCCGGGAAAGCTTCTGGGAATTCCCCTTGAGGGCGCGGATAACCCGCAATTTGCGTTCCGCCGCCGGGCGGGAGGATTTCGTGCGGGTGAAACTGCGTTTGCAGGACGGGGAGCTTCACGCGGAGCCCGTGCTGGGCAAATCGGGCCTGATTACTACTATGGTTCGTGCCGACGGGCTGGCCCGCATCCCGGCGGGCAAAGAAGGTGTAGAAGCAGGCGAATGGGTGGAGGTCAAACTTTTTTGAGGAGTGATGGCGTTGTCTAAGGTCACGGGCAAACGGGACGTTTATCTGGACGACCGGCCCTGGGAAGAAGCCCTGGAAGAATACATGGCTTACCTTGAGCAAAAGGGGGCACTCAATCCCGGCCCGCCCGAGGTGGTGGCGGTGGAGGAGGCCCGGGGCCGGGTGACGGCGGCTCCCGTTTATGCACGGGTGTCTTCGCCCCACTACCACGCGGCGGCCATGGACGGCTATGCGGTCAAGGCTGCCCTTACCTTTGGTGCTTCCGAAACTGCTCCCAAACGGCTGGCTGTGGGCAGCGAGGCCATCATGGTCGATACGGGTGATCCCCTCCCCGAAGGGTGCGATGCAGTGATCATGGTGGAGGACGTGCATTTTGTGTCCTCCGGAGTCCTGGAGATCACCCAACCGGTTTATCCCTGGCAGCACGTGCGGCCCATTGGGGAAGATATCGTCGCTACGGAAATGATCGTTCCCGCCAATCACCGGGTGCGCCCGGTGGACATCGGGGGGCTCCTGGCCGGCGGGGTAACGGAAATTTACGTCCACCCCCGGCCGCGGGTGGCCATTTTGCCTACCGGCACCGAACTGGTGGAGCCGGGTCGGGAGCTGAGGCCCGGGGATATTATCGACTACAACAGCCGGATGCTGGCAGGCCTGGTGACCGGGTGGGGGGGCGTTCCGGTCCGCAAAAAAATCACCGCCGATGATTTTGAGGCCCTGCGCCGGTCCCTGCTGGAAGCCCTGCAGGAATCCGATATAGTGCTCATCAATGCCGGCTCTTCGGCCGGCAGCGAGGACTACACGGCGGAAGTAATTAGAAGCCTGGGCCGGGTGCTGGTGCACGGTGTGGCCACCAAGCCGGGGAAGCCGGTGATCCTGGGGGAAGTGGACGGGCGGCCGGTGATCGGGGTGCCCGGTTACCCCGTATCGGCCTACCTGTGTGCTGATTTGTTTGTTAAACCCATCATATACAAAAAGCTTGGTTCCGTCCCGCCCGCCCGCCGGAAAATTGAAGCCACCGTTTCCCGCAAGCTGGTCTCCTCCCTGGGCGTGGAGGAGTTTGTACGGGTTAAACTGGGACAGGTGGGGGACAAGATCATTGCCACACCCATATCCCGGGGAGCGGGCATTATTATGTCCCTGATCCGGGCTGACGGGATTGTGCGGGTGCCCCGGCTTTCCGAGGGTTACGGTGCGGGCCAGGCGGTGCCGGTGGAGCTCCTGCGTCCCCTGGAGGAGATCAAGGAAACCACCGTCATCATCGGCAGCCACGATATCGCCCTGGACGTCCTGGCCAATTACCTGCGCCGCCTTTACCCCCAGGCCAGCCTGTCCAGCGCCCATGTGGGCAGCCTGGCCGGTTTGAACGCCTTGAAAAGGGGAGAGGCCCACTGTGCCGGCACGCACCTTTTGGATGAGGAAACGGGGGAGTACAACGTTTCCTATATTCAGCGGCTGCTGCCGGACAGGGGAGTAGTGCTGGTCAACCTGGTCTACCGGGAGCAGGGGCTGATTGTGGCCAAAGGCAATCCCAAAGGGATCAGGGGGCTGGAGGACCTGGCCCGGCCCGGTGTCACCTTTGTGAACCGGCAGCGGGGGGCGGGTACCCGGGTTTTGCTGGATTACCACTTGAAACAGCTGGGGATCAGCCCGGACCAAATAAACGGTTACGAGCGGGAGGAATACACCCACATGGCCGTGGCGGCGGCCGTGGCCGGCGGGGTGGACGCGGGGTTGGGCATCCGGGCCGCCGCGGTGGCCCTGGGGCTCGACTTCATACCCCTGGCCGAGGAGCGTTACGACCTCTGTATCCCCCGGGAATACTGGGATACACCTTACATCCAGCGTTTGTTGACCGTAATGAACCTGCCGGAGTTCCGGAAAGAGGTACAGGCCCTGGGCGGCTACGACCTGCGGGACTGCGGCAAGGTCATGTGGGAACAGAAGTAAGAGGCAATCTTGATACGACCATGTTCCAGGGATATAATTCCGGGCCGGTATCCATAATTTGTCCGGCCTTCTTTCAGGGGAGAAGGATGAATGACTAAAGATGAATTACGTCTATTGCTTGAGGATGTGCAGAGCGGCCGCCTGGAAGTGGATGCGGCTTTAGACAGGCTCAAGACGCTGCCCTATGAAGACCTCGGGTTTGCCAAGGTGGATCACCACCGGGCCCTGCGCAAGGGTTTCCCGGAAGTGGTTTTCTGCCAGGGCAAAACCACGGATCAAGTAGTGGAGATTGTGCAGAGGCTTTGCGGGGGCAACCGGACCGTTCTGGCCACCCGGGCCGGCCGGGAGGTTTACGAGGCAGTACGGGCTGTTTTCAGCGACGCCGTTTATTCGGAACTGGCGCGCACTATTGTGGTGTACCGCGGGGAGCGCCCGCAGCCAAAGGGTAAAGTGCTGGTGATGTCGGCGGGGACCGCCGATCTTCCGGTGGCCGAGGAAGCGGCCGTGACTGCCGAAGTGATGGGCAACCATGTGCGCCGGTGTTACGATGTGGGAGTGGCCGGCATCCATCGTCTGCTGGACAAACTGGAGATGATCCGGTGGGCGCAGGTAATCATTGTAGTCGCGGGAATGGAGGGGGCCCTGGCCAGTGTGGTGGCGGGGCTGGCGGAGCAGCCGGTTATAGCCGTGCCCACCAGCGTCGGTTACGGGGCCAATTTTCACGGCCTGGCCGCCCTTCTCACCATGCTGAACAGCTGTGCTTCCGGCATTGGTGTGGTCAATATCGATAACGGTTTTGGTGCTGCCGCCCTGGCCAGCGCCATAACCCGCATGATGGTGGGGTCGGAATGATGAAAGTGGCGTACTTTGACTGTTTTTCCGGCATTAGCGGTGACATGTGCCTCGGCGCCTTGATTGGCGCGGGGGTGGATTTCGAACAACTGGTCGGGGAATTAAAAAAGCTGCCGGTGGAAGGTTACCGGTTACGCCTGGAAAAAGTGAAGCGCAATGGAATTTCGGCCATAAACTTCTTTGTAGACGTGGACGCCCACGGCCAGCCGGACAGGCATTTGAAGGATATTGAGGAAATAATTTCCCAAAGCTCCCTGCCCGAAGAGGTGAAAGAGAAAAGCAAAGCGGTATTCCACTGCCTGGCCCGGGCTGAAGCCGGGGTACACGATACAACCCCCGAGCGCATTCACTTTCACGAGGTGGGTGCGGTAGATGCCATCATCGACGTGGTGGGCACCGTGCTCGGGCTGCATCTGCTGGGCGTGGAAAAAGTCATCGTTTCACCCCTGCCCATGGGAAGGGGGCTTATCCGCTGCATGCACGGGCTGATCCCGTCGCCTGCCCCGGCTACGCTGGAGATTCTATCTGAAAGGAAAGTACCGGTCTACGGGACCGGCGTTAACGGTGAACTGGTGACGCCTACGGGGGCCGCCCTGGCGGCCACCCTGGGCGACGCCTTCGGGGAAATGCCCCCCATGACCGTTACCCGGGCTGGTTACGGGGCCGGAAAGAAAACTTTTAAGCACCCCAACCTGCTGCGCGTGATCATCGGAGAGGCTCAGGATAATTGTAAAAATACCATTAACCTTGCCTTACCCGGTGGTCAATTACATGGGCCGCCCAACCACCATGGACATAATTGAAACTCAAGAGTTTGTATCCTCTTGAGGTCATCACGCCGGCATTTGGGCCGGCACCTGTGGATGAGTCCAGGCAAGATACTAGTTTGCTTTACTCTGCCGCGTCGCTTTCAAAAACCCGGTAAAGGGAAGTAATGTAGTTTTCCCGGCGGGGTTTTACTTTAAATATTTCCTCAAAGGTGCCCGTTTTTACCATGCGGCCGTCCTTAAGCACGGCTATGCGGTCGGTGAGATAGGGCACCTCCGAAAAATCATGGGTTACAAAAATAGCAGCTATCCCCGTGTCTTTTAAAAGCCTGTCCAGTTTATTGAGAAGGGATAAGCGGGTGGGGAAGTCCAGGGCGGAAAAGGGTTCGTCCAGAAACAACACTTCCGGTTCCAGGGCAAAGGCCCTGGCCAGGCTGACCCTCTGGGCTTCTCCCCCCGAGAGCTGGTGGGAACGGCGCCCGGCCAGGTGGGCGATGCCCAGCCGCTCCAACCAGAGGCTTACTCTATTTTCTATTTCCTTTCTGGGAACTCCCCGTAACTTCAACCCGGCCGCCACGTTCTCATAGACCGTGGTATTTAAAAGAAGCGGTTCCTGGAACACCACGGCCACGCGCCGACGAATGGCCAGGGCGTTTCGGGGGGTGGCCGGTACGCCCCGGAATTCCACGGTTCCGCGGGTTGGTTTTAATAAAAGGGCCATTACCTGCAACAGGGTGCTTTTGCCGGCTCCATTTGGCCCGATCAGGGCGATGGTTTCCCTCTCATGAAGGGCAAAATGATCGATATTTAAAATTTCCCGGTTTCCCCGTTTGAACTGTAGATTGTGCACTTCTAAGATGGTGTTGTTCACTGGATGATCCCCACTTCTAAGAATTGCTCCAAACTTAATTAATGCAAAGCTTAAGGAGCCCGCCCTGCATTTATGGTTAAAAGGTTTAAGGCAGGGCGGGCGGTTTCATATCTATCTTTACTTCCCCAGTTCTTCTTCCTTTTTACCGGCATCGGGGAAGAATAACGGCTGGCCGTACTTGTCTACCCCGAACTTACCGATGATCTGCTGGGTTTCAGGTGAAATCATGAAGTCAACAAAAGCCTCTGCTCCCTCGGCGTTAACCTTGCCGAATTTTTCCGGGTTGACCTGCATCACGTGATAGATGTTCAGCAAGGTTCTATCTCCTCCGTATAAAATCTTTAACTTCAGGTGTTTCTGGTTGGCCAGGTAGGTGGCCCGGTCACTGAGGGTATAGCCTCCCTTTTCCGAGGCAATGTTTAGAGTATTGCCCATGCCCGTACCGGCTTCCTGGTACCATTTGCCGCCGGGGGTAATGCCGGCTGCTTTCCAGATGTCTATTTCTTTTTTGTGGGTGCCCGATTCATCCCCGCGGGAAATGAAAATATTTTGGGTTTGGGCGATTTTCTTAAAGGCTTGCACGGTGTTTTGGGCCGACTTGATTCCGGCCGGGTCATTTTCCGGGCCGACCACCACAAAGTCGTTGTGCATTACCAGCCGGTAGTTGATGCAAACGCCGCTGTCCACCAGTTCCTTTTCCGCTTTGGGGGCGTGCACCAGCAGCACGTCCGTTTCACCTTTTTTGCCCATTTCCAGGGCCTGTCCCGTTCCCACGGCAATGGTTTTCACTTTATAACCGGTTTTCTTTTCAAATTCGGGAATAAGTACATCCAGGAGACCGCTGTCCTGGGTGCTGGTGGTGGTGGCCAGAATTACGTCCTGTTTTTGCGGTTTTTCCCGGGCCGGCTGTCCTTGTTTTGCTTCTTTCTGTGCAGTATTGGAAGAGCAGCCTGCAATAAGCATGAGCGCAAGGAGAAGGGTTAATACAGGGGTAAGTATTCGCTTGAGCATTGTCATTCACCTCTTCAGGTATTAGATTGGGTTGTTTCAAAGGTAAGTGTTCAGTTAATCCGTTGCTCCGCGCCGGGAACAAGTTTCAAAGATCGCCTCTCTCACCTCCTGACCGCCTTAAGAACAGGCCGTACATAGCTGGATTCGCAGCCTGCTCGGACCTCAAGGCTTGTTCCAAAACAAAAAGGCTGTGCTCTGGCGAAAAAGGCAGAAGCACAGCCGTTTCCCGGGCGGTCAGGTGGTTATGCGTCCGCAGAAAAAAACTGTGTCCTGTGGGAAACAGAACACAGGTCTACCCCAAAAGTATAGCTGTGTTCTCCTTTCCGCACTGGGAGGCACGCCGGTTTCCCGGCATACCCTGTCGGCCCGAAAACCATAGCCCTGGCCACAGGTAATCGGGCTCGGAGAACGGTCATATTGTACTATTGCCAGGCTATCACACAATAAACTTATTCGAGGGAATGGAGCAAAATCCTGCCGGCATATAACTTTTTTCACGCCCACTTTCTGGAATCTAGAATAAAATATTTAAGAAAAGTGCAAAAGATCAGAAGGTTTTAGAGTGTTTATGTTGAATGAATAATCATTTATTAAAGTCAGGAGGGAGGATTTCCATGGCCCGGCAAGCTACACTACCCTGGCTGCGCTTTTATGAGGAAGGCGTGCCCCCAACCCTGGAATATCCGGATAAGACCATGCCCGAGTTGCTGGAACGCGCGGCAGTCGATTGGCCTGACCGGACAGCCATCATTTTCGCCGGTGTGGAGATCAACTACCGCACCCTGGCGGGTATGGTACACCGGTTTGCCGCTTCTCTGGCGGATCTGGGCGTCAAAAAGGGTGACCGGGTAGCCCTCATGTCGCCCAACTGCCCCCAGTATGTGGTCGGCTACATGGCCATTCAGAAAATCGGGGCGGTGGTGGTGCAGGTAAACCCCATGTACACCGAGCGGGAACTGGAGCATCTTCTGGTGGATTCAGGGGCTGAAGTAATCATTGCCTATGACGCCCTTTATCCTCGCCTTAAGTGTCTCCGGGGAGCGACTCCCTTAAAACACGTAATTTTATTTAGCCTGGGCCAGCCGCAGTGCGCGGCCGATCCGGATGTCCTGCAGGCGGAAAAAATGATGGCCGGTGCCCCGCCCAGTCCGCCGGTGGTAAAGATCAATCCCGTGGAGGATCTGGCGGTACTGCAATATACCGGCGGCACCACCGGCATACCCAAAGGGGCCATGCTTACCCACCGCAATGTGGTGGCCAACGCCCTGCAGATGGTGGCCTGGTTTGCCGGCTGTCAGTACGGGCAGGAGCGGGTACTTTCGGTGCTTCCCTTTTTCCACGTCTACGGTATGACCGTGGCCATGAATTTTGCGGTGGTTATTGCGGCCACCCAGATCATTTTGCCCCGCTTTGAAATAAACCAGGTTCTTGAGTGTATCAATGCCTACCGGCCCACCCTTTTTCCCGGCGTTCCCACCATGTACGTGGCCTTTAACAACCACCCCGAGGTTAAAAAGTATGACGTACGTTCCATCAAGTATTGCATCAGCGGCTCGGCGCCTTTGCCCGTGGAGGTGGCGGAAAAGTTTGAAGAACTAACCGGCGGTTACCTGGTGGAGGGCTACGGCCTTTCGGAAACCTCCCCGGTGACCCATTGCAACCCCCTGCGGGGAAAACGCAAGGTGGGTAGCATCGGCCTGCCCCTGCCGGATACCCTGTGCAAGATCGTGGACCCGGAAACAGGTGATCGGGAGTTGCCTCCAGGGGAAGCCGGTGAGCTTTGTATCAAGGGACCCCAGGTGATGAAGGGTTACTGGAATATGCCCGGGGAGACGGCCCATGCCCTGCGGGACGGCTGGGTTTATACCGGGGACATAGCCAGGATGGACGAAGAAGGCTATTTCTATATTGTGGATCGCAAGAAGGACATGATTATTGCGGGCGGATTTAATATCTATCCGCGGGAGGTTGAAGAAGTTTTGTTTGAACATCCCAAGGTGCTTGAGGCAGTGGTGGCCGGGATACCCGACCCCTACCGGGGAGAAACGGTGAAAGCCTTTGTAGTTTTAAAACAGGGGGAGAAGGCTACGGAACAGGAACTGATCCAGTATTGCCGCGGTAAGCTGGCGGCCTACAAGGTGCCGCGGCAGGTAGAATTCAGGGACAGCTTGCCTAAGACCGTTGTGGGTAAGGTGTTGCGCCGTTGCCTGCGGGAGGAGGCACTGGCCAGACAGAAGAAATAGTGTTCATAAGATTTATCCGCGGTGGCAGGGATCGGCTGTCCTTTGTAGAAGTTATAAATATATATAATCTTTTGCATGGGAGATGGAGAGGATGGCCGAAGCCAAAAAACAACAAAAAGAAGTGGTTATTACTTTAAACGGCGTGGAGCTTGTAATACCGCCGGGGGCCAGAGTAAAAGATGTGGCCGCGGCCGCCGGGGTCGAAATTCCTGCCCTAAAAGTGGACCCGGAAAAATGTAAGGGCTGCCAGATGTGCACTAAAGCCTGTGAAACGGGCGCCATTTCGGGCAACAAAAAGGAGCCCCATTCCATTGACCAGGCCCTGTGTATCCGCTGCGGTGAATGTCTGGCAAAGTGCAAGCTGGGAGCCATTGTTCCTGCTTAAAGGTAAAATTCAAACCAGGCCTTTGTGGGGGGCCTGGTTTTTAGCTGCCCGTTAGCCCGGTCAAAAAGCAAAGGAGGTGAAAAGGGTGAAAGAAAAACAAAACATTTCCGTGGAGCCCCGGGTATTGGAAGCCGTAAAGCAGGCCGCGGTTGGCGGCCGGTTGACCTGTACGGCGGCTCGCCGGCTGGCCGGGGAACTTAACGTGCCGGTACGGCTGGTGGGGGCGGCCTGCGACGCCCTGGGGATCAAGATCAAAGCCTGTGAGCTGGGTTGTTTTTAGGGCAAAATAATACGTTCCCCATGGGTATAAATATTCAACCTCTCCCCCCGGGCAAATCCCACCACGGTAATGCCCATCTCACTGGCCATTTCCAGGGCCAGGTCCGTGGGCGCACCCCGGGCAATGAGGATGGGGATGCCCATGCGGGCCACCTTGACCAGGATTTCCGAAGAAACGCGGCCGCTGAAAACCAGAAGTTTATCCTTTAATTCCATTCCATCCAGAAAAGCGCGGCCAAAAATTTTATCCACGGCGTTGTGACGGCCGATGTCCTCGTAAAGCAGCAGGCGTTGGCTCCCGGAATACAGGGCAGCACTGTGGGTGCCGCCGGTGGTTTGAAACAGAGCGGCATTTTCTTCCAGTTCCCGGCTGAACTCAAGTATTGCACCGGCCCTGACGACCAGGGGCGAGGTTACCGGTGATATACCCCGGGCATCATTGACAAAATAAAAAGAAGAGCGACCCCGGCCGCAGCAGGTGGTGATGTAACGCTTTAAAAAATGCTGGCGGGTGGGAACCGGCCCGGAAGTTTCCACCCAGATCAGTCCTTCCTCGGGCCGGATAAAGATATCCTTTAAGTCCGTGCGCCTCTGGAGGATGCCTTCGGAACAGAGGAAACCCACCGCCAGTTCTTCCAGGTTGCCGGGGGAACAGACCAGGGTAACCAGTTCCTCGTCGTTTAAAAATAAAGTAACCGGGACTTCCCTTGCCACTTCATCTTCAACGGTCACCATACGGTCGCCGGTTACTTTTTTCACCATGACGGTGGTGGTTTCAGGTACGGCCATGGGTTTAACCTCCTTTACTCATTAAACCCATTTTATCTTTCCTGGTCTTTTGCTTCAACTGTAAAGGCAGTGTTGCAAACGTTTTTGTGTCCCGACCTTACATGCGATGGAGGTGTTGGCCATGTGGCGGGTAGGTATTCTCACGGCCAGTGACAAAGGGTCCCGGGGTGAACGGGAGGATAAGAGCGCGCAGGTGATCCGGGATATGGTGGCCGGCATCGGGGGAGAAGTGGTGTCTTACCGTATTGTGCCTGATGACCTGGATGTCTTGAAGGAAATACTCATTAAAATGGCCGACCAGGAGAAGCTGGACTTGATTTTAACCACCGGGGGTACAGGCTTCAGCCCGCGGGATAACACCCCCGAGGCGACCCGGGCGGTTATTGAGCGGGAAGTGCCGGGTATTCCCGAGGCGATACGCTACGAAAGCCTCAAAAAAACGCCCCGGGCCATGCTGAGCCGGGCGGTGGCCGGCATCCGTCACCAAACGCTCATCATCAACCTGCCGGGCAGTGCTAAGGCAGTACGGGAATGCCTGGAGGTAATATTGCCGGCCCTTTCCCACGGGTTGGAAATATTGACCGGTCGGAGTGGGGAGTGCGGGGCGGACTAAGGGGAGTTCTGCCCGCGGTAAAAGCTTACGGCCGGATCATTGAGCTTTTCTGTGTAAAACGTGACCAATATCTAAGCGCCCTGGCGGGTGTTTTTGTTTTGCATGTATAAAGTATTTTTTTTGTGGGGAAAATGTTTCTAGGAAGGCTAAGAAATGTTTGGGCAAGAAGTAATGATAATAGCTCAATGGCGGGAGAAAATGCGAGATAATATCAGGTAATTTGCCTTGAGCGGTTAAAAAGGGGGATTAAGTCTTTTGAGGGCAGTTGCTTTTTGCCCTTCCCCCTTTATATTATAATACTTGGTATTAGCACTCGGTTTAAATGAGTGCTAACAATAGAAGAAAACAATCTCTTATAAGGAGGGGTTTTAGGTGAGGATTAGACCATTAGGTGAACGGGTGGTTGTCAAGCCGCTGCCCAGCGAGGAGAAGACCAAGGGGGGCATTGTGCTGCCTGAAACCGCCAAGGAAAAGCCCCAGGAGGGGGAAGTGGTGGCGGTAGGTCCCGGCCGCCTGCTGGAAAATGGCACCCGTGTACCTATTGATCTCAAAGTCGGGGACAGGGTTTTGTTCTCCAAGTATGCCGGTAACGAGGTCAAGATAGATGATGAAGAATATCTGATCATGCGCGAAGCCGACATCCTTGGGGTTATTGAAAAGTAAATGGTGCTTTGGAACGCGTGATCAAAATATCTAAGGAGGTCGAGGAAATTGGCTGGTAAAGAGATTATTTTCCGGGAAGAAGCACGCCGTGCCCTGGAAAGAGGCGTAAATGCTCTGGCTGAAGCGGTGCGGGTTACCCTGGGACCAAAGGGCCGCAACGTGGTGCTGGAGAAGAAGTTTGGTTCTCCCATGATCACCAACGACGGTGTGACCATTGCCCGGGAAATTGAATTAACCGATCCCTTTGAGAATATGGGCGCCCAGCTGGTTAAAGAAGTAGCCACCAAGACCAATGACGTGGCCGGTGATGGTACCACCACTGCTACTGTGCTGGCCCAGGCCATTGTGCGGGAAGGTCTAAAGAACGTAGCAGCTGGGGCCAACCCGATGATCGTCAAGCGGGGCATTGAAAAGGCGGTAGAAAAAGCCGTAGAGGCAATCAAAGCGGCCGCCAAGCCGGTGGAAAGCAAGGCTGCCATTGCCCAGGTAGCTTCCATTTCGGCCAACGATCCGTCCATCGGCGAATTGATCTCTGAAGCCATGGAAAAGGTGGGCAAGGACGGTGTAATTACCGTCGAGGAATCCAAGGGTATCGGCACCACCCTGGAAGTGGTGGAAGGGATGAACTTCGACCGGGGTTACATATCTCCGTACATGATCACCGATACCGAGAAGATGGAGGCCATTCTCAACGATCCTTACATCCTCATTACCGACCGGAAGATCAGCGCCGTGGCCGATCTGCTGCCCATTCTGGAAAGGATCGTCCAGGCCGGCAAGCCGCTCTTGATCATTGCCGAGGATGTGGAAGGCGAGGCCCTGGCCACCCTGGTGCTGAACAAGCTGCGTGGCACCCTGTCCTGCGTGGCCGTCAAGGCTCCCGGCTTTGGTGACCGGCGCAAGGCCATGCTGGAGGACATCGCCATTCTTACCGGAGGTACTGTAATCAGCGAAGAGCTGGGCTTGAAGCTGGATAAGGCTACCATCGACATGCTCGGCCGGGCCTCCAAGGTACGGGTGAAGAAGGAAGAAACCATCATTGTCGGCGGTGCCGGTTCCCAGGACAAGATTAATGCCCGGATCGCCTCCATCAAGAAGCAAATCGAAGAAACTACCTCCGACTTTGACCGGGAGAAGCTGCAGGAGCGTCTGGCCAAGCTGGCTGGCGGCGTAGCGGTGATCCAGGTTGGCGCAGCCACTGAAACTGAAATGAAGGAGAAGAAGCTGCGTATCGAGGACGCCCTGAACGCCACCCGGGCTGCCGTGGAGGAAGGTATTGTCTCCGGTGGCGGCGTGGCCTATGTGGCAGCCATCAAGGCTTTGGACAATATCGAAACCAGCAGCCTGGATGAAAAAGTCGGTGTGGACATTGTACGCCGGGCCCTGGAAGAACCCCTGCGGCAAATTGCCAACAACGCCGGTGCGGAAGGTTCCGTAGTGGTGGAAAAGGTCAGGGCCCTGCCCGATGGTATGGGCTTCAACGCCTTGACTGGCGAGTATGTGAACATGATTGAAGCCGGTATTGTGGACCCGGCCAAGGTCACCCGGTCTGCCCTGCAGAATGCCGCTTCCATTGCCGCTATGATTCTGACCACTGAAACCCTGGTGGCGGAAAAGCCGGAAAAGGAAAAGGATACCGGCATGGGTGGCGGAATGCCTCCAATGTAAGGTAAAACGAACATTGAAAAGCCCCCGTGTTCCTTGCGCGGGGGCCTTTTATTTTCCGGGCAACCTTTTTGTCGGAAAAATTTTCGCCACTCACCCGGTACCTATGTGGGAAAAATTTTTTATAAGCCGGGAGGAAAAAGAGAGTTTATGTAGCAGTAGTAATCCCGGGGCCGGCTTTTCATTTTAATGATTTCCCACCGTTTCCGGGGGTATGTTATTTCCGGGGCTTCTTTATACCTTAGGAGGTTGGTTGCATGCGCCTTTTTAATGACGTGACGGAATTGATCGGGGCAACGCCCCTGGTCCGCTTGCAAAAGATAGCTTCCGATCTGCCTGCTGCTGTTTTGGCCAAGCTGGAGTATTTTAACCCCGGTGGCAGCGTTAAAGACCGGATTGCTTACAACATGATCCGTGAGGCGGAGGAAAAAGGATTAATCAACAAGGATACCGTAATCATCGAGCCTACAAGCGGCAATACCGGCATTGGCCTGGCCATGGTTTGCGCGGCCCGGGGTTACCGGCTGGTGCTGACCATGCCTGAAACCATGAGTCTGGAACGGCGCAGGCTTCTCGCCGCTTACGGGGCCGAAGTGGTTCTTACCCCCGGGAACGAGGGCATGGCCGGGGCCGTACGCAAAGCCCGGGAACTGGCGGCCTCCCATCCCAATGCCTTTATGCCGCAACAATTTGCCAACCCGGCCAACCCGGCCGCCCACCGGGCCACCACCGCCGAAGAAATCTGGCGGGATACCGGAGGGGAAGTGGATTTCTTTGTGGCCGGTGTTGGTACTGGAGGTACCATTACCGGGGTAGCCTCCGTTCTGAAAGCCCGCCGTCCCTCCCTGAGGGCGGTGGCGGTGGAACCGGCCGCCTCACCGGTGCTTTCCGGCGGGAAGCCCGGCCCGCACAAAATTCAGGGCATCGGCGCGGGCTTTGTACCGGAAGTAATAGATATGGCTTTGCTGGACGAGATTGTAAAGGTGGCCGATGAAGATGCGCTGAACACCGCCCGTCGTCTGGCCCGGGAGGAGGGCCTGCTGGTGGGTATTTCTTCGGGGGCGGCCGTCTGGGCGGCTTTACAGGTGGCCGGCCGGCCGGAAAACCGGGGTAAGACCGTGGTGGTTTTGCTCCCGGACACCGGGGAGCGTTATTTGTCTACCGGGTTGTTTGTATAGGCTCACTTGTGTGAAAACCAGAGGTTTATTCCGGTCGTAAAAGCCGGGTTGTTAGCCCGTGGGGCGACTGGTATTTTGACAATAGTTGTCCGGGGTAAAGCTTCCGGATTTGCCCGGTGGAAGTTCACTTGCCTGGCAGGAATCTCTGCTTGATTGGTAGAATATGAAGGGCAGTCCTGGTTGTTCAAAGTAGGAGACTTGATGAATGAGCATGCCTCAAAAAGCGCCAGAATATCGCTCCCTTGAAGAGGGGCCAGGGTCATTAACCACCGGCCTGGAGCGCCCCTTTGTCAATCCCTACCTGGCCATCCTGATGGGGGTGGTGGGAGCCGCCTTTTCTTCCATCTTTACCAAACTCGCCATGGCTCCACCTCTGGTCATTGCCTTCTACCGGTTGGGGTTTACCGTGCTCATGATTGCTCCCATTGCCCTGACCAGGGGACGGGAAGAACTGCGCTCCATGGGCCGGCGTGACATAATGCTGGCCTGCCTTTCCGGCGTGTTGCTGGCATTGCATTTCACTGCCTGGATTACTTCCCTTGAGTACACATCCATTGCCAGCTCCACCGTGCTGGTCACCATGCAACCCTTATTTGTGGTTTTAGGTGGCTACCTTATCTTTAAAGAAAAAATTGCCCGCACGGGGCTTGTGGGGGCATCCCTGGCTTTAACCGGCAGCATTATTGTGGGTGTGGGTGATTTTCAGATCGGTGGGCAGGCTTTCTGGGGAGATATCCTGGCTTTTGCCGGGGCCATTTTTATTGCCGGCTATGTATTGATCGGGCGCGGTTTACGGCACCGCCTGTCATTATTCCCGTACATTTTTGTTGTTTACGGGGCCAGTACCGTGACTTTGTTCCTGGGTGCGCTGCTCACCGGTTTGTCCTTTTTTCCTTACCCGCCCTTCACATGGCTGTGGTTTTTCCTCCTGGCCCTGGTGCCCACCATTTTCGGGCATACCATTTTTAACTGGGCCCTGCGTTATGTCAAGGCTGCCGTGGTCTCAGTGAGTATACTTGGCGAGCCGGTGGGGGCAACCATTCTGGCTTATATCATTTTTCACCAGGTACCTTCACCCTTACAGCTTGTGGGCGGGGCGATTATTATCACGGGTCTGGCCATTTTTATCCGGGCGGCAGCAGAAAAATAGATTATTCTATTTTGCGGCTGTGGGGGGCGTTCTGTGAATGGGCTTCATTTATTATCCACCAAAGCGGGCTGGGTTGGTACTGCCTGGGGTAAGCAGGGGCTGCTGGTCCTGACATTTCCCCGTCCAAGCCGGGAGGAAGCCCTGACTGCCCTGCAGGATGAACCAATGCCTGTAAAAATTAATGAAACCAGCGAGCCTGCCGTAAAAAGGTGGCCTCTGATCCTGGAAGAAAGGCTGAACCATTACTTCCAGGGCCGGCCGCTTTCCTTTGCGGATATTCCCGTGGATCTTTCCTGGTGCACCCCTTTTGTGGCCCGGGTGCTGGATTTTGTACGGCGCATCGGGTACGGTGAATTATGGTCGTACCAGCAGGTGGCGGCAGCCGTCGGGAATCCCCGGGCCGCCCGGGCCGTGGGCGGGGCTTTGGGGGCCAACCGGGTTCCTCTGGTCATTCCCTGCCACCGGGTAATCCGCCGGGATGGATCACCCGGCGGTTTTAGCGGCGGCCTGCCCTTAAAACTGCAGCTATTGCAACTCGAAGGCGTACGACCCGGCCCCACCGGGCGATACCAATTGACAAATGGCCCTACATGCGTTAATATAAGTAATGCGCCGGTTAGTCAAGTGAGACAACAGAAAAGTGCTGGTGTGGCTCAGGGGTAGAGCAGCGCACTCGTAATGCGCAGGTCGTCGGTTCGAATCCGACCACCAGCTCCAAAAAAGCTAGACGCCGCAAGGGTTTGCGGCGTTTATTGTTTCTGGCGAAACCGGCGAAATTAGCGAAATAGGGATAATTTGGGGATAGTTCACTTTGAAATGACTGGAGGTCATGGTGTGGTAAAACTTGACATTAAGTAGAATCGTGTTATATTACATTGTCTTGCTTCTTTCGGAAAGGAAAATAAAATATAGATATCGTATATTAACTTTTGGGTGCAGGTATCTTGTTTGCGGACATGGCTTTGGTACCGGTGGTTATGGATCTTCAGGGGCTGAATTTTTCGCTGGTCGGAAATTTTCTGTGTTCTGGCGGTGTTGAATCAGCCTTTTAAGTGTTAAATTAAAAACTTTACTGTCTTTATTGTGTTAAAGGCAAACCACTCGAAAGGGTGGGGCGCAAAGCCATGGGTCTGCAGCCCTAAAGGGTATGACTGCCAGGCTGCCGCGATAAAGGTATTGATTGTTTTCTTTTTAATGATGTTTTGTTGCGGCAGCCTGGTCAGGCTGTCGTTCCTGCTTATAAAAGTATGTTTATCCATTTGGGGTATAGAGGTCGACTCTAACAGAGCCAATGGCTGGGACGTTTGCTGGCAGTATTGTGGCAATTGAAAGGGCATAGGGCCGGGAGGGGCTGAAAGGCAGAAGGGTGGTGAAAAAATGCAACGGTGTCTTGAATGCGCAAAGAAAGAACCGGACCGTCCTTGTGTGGAGTGCCAGTATTTTGTCCAGCTAAGCCCCCTTCGGCGGGTGCCTTCGCCGCCTGTCCGGGTGTTACTGGAAGATGAGCATGGCAGGCAGTATCCGGCTCGCATCCTGGTGTTAAATACCACGGAGTTTGGGCTGGAAACGGAAGCTCCTGTTCCGGGGCGGTATGTAATCAGGCTGCAGGAAAACTTGTGGGTCGAGGTGGCCGGGGTACCGTTCAAAGGGAAAAATAACGTCCACGTTTTTGATATCCTGTGTGTCCACCGGAAGCAGGGGACTGCCCGTCGTCTTAGCAGGGAGGAGTATCAGTTGCTGGCCGGAAGCGCCGGCGAGCTAATACAGGAGATTTCCCGGCACTTGCCGGAGCACCTTCAGGACCTGGTCAGGGAGAAACTGCTGGCTGAGGTGGAGAAATCCGAACTAATTAACGCTCTCAGGGTGGGGAAGGTGATGAAATATGAAGGAGGGCGCTTCCGCTACCTTTCGGGCCAGGCTGACCTGGACCTGCCTATGGAAGAAGCGGAAAAACTGATGCGCCAGGCTATCCGCCAGGCCGAACACCGCCGCGAGGTGATCATTAGCGCTGACGGGCAAAAGGTGTTTGACCTTCACGGCGTGCCCTTCGACCACAGGAGCGGTGGACTGCTGGCCTTTGACATCACCGAGGTGATTGAAAAGGAGAGAAAGATGCACCAGCAGGAGATGCAGGCTTACCGGGAGGCCATAGCGGCGGTAACGGGGGGCCGGTTATACCTGGTGAATAGTGGAGAAATGGAAAAAGTGATCTCAGAAGGGACGGAACTGGCCAGGGGTGAGGTCCGGCAGACCCATGACATTCCGGAAGCCCGCCGGGCAATGCGGGAAGCCTTGCCTGTTCTCGACAGCCGCAGGCAGCATGCGATTGCCTTGTGCTTGACAGAGGCGCTGGCCAATGCTCTCAAACATGCAGGGGGCGGTTGCTGGCAAGCCAGGCAGTCAGGGGACACCGTCAGGATTATCGTTCAGGACCGGGGTCCGGGAATCAAAACCAGCGAATTGGCCCGGGCAACGCTGATGCAACATTATTCAACCAAGAATTCCCTGGGGTGTGGATTTACCCTGATGCTCTACTATGCGGACCACCTCTACCTTAATACAGGACCGTCAGGTACCGCCCTGGCCCTGGACTTTGGCGTTGTGCCTGCAGGTAGGTTAAAACCGGACAAGACCAATGAAAGAGGGTGATTTTGTTGCTGAAAGTGGATGTTTACGTTGACCGGGGGGTGTGCCGGGTAGTGCTGAACGGTGAATTGGACGTGGAAACGGTAGCACAATTGCAAGAAGTTGTTGGGAAGGTGGAGGAACACACACTGGAAGTTGACCTCTCGGGCGTTTCTTTCGTTGATTCCACCGGTTTGAAAAGTTTGCTGGACATTAGCAACGACTGGCGGCAAAAAGGAGGCCAGATGCTGATTTTGAGGCCGCAACCTGATGTGGCGGAGGTGATGCGGCTGGTAGGGCTGGACAGGCTCCTGGCGCAAAACACCGCTCCGGGCGGAGAAGAGAGGTAGGAGCAGGATGGGAGAAGTGATTACAGGGAATGGAAAAATACTAAGGGCTTACGGGTTGGAAGTTAGTGGGTGTAGCCTGCCTGCCGAACAGGTCGGGGGAGATTTTTTTGAGTTTATTTCCTGCGACGAGAGAACCGTATTTACCGTCATCGGAGACGTAATGGGTAAAGGATTCCATGCGGCCCGGCTGATGGAAACAATCCGCCATATGCTCCGGGAGTGTATCAGGATTAATCCCCATCCTCTGGAGGTGGTGCGCCGGTTAAACAGGGTGGGAGGGGATGAACTGCGGAAATGCGGGGCTTTTGCCACCCTATGCCTGCTGTGTTACGACGGGATAGCTGGACGACTCACCTGTGTCAATGCAGGGCACCACCCTCCCCTCCTTCTATCTGACGGCAAGGTGAAAGTGGCCCGGTGCCGGGGAGTCGCCCTGGGCCTGCTGGAAGATTACCTTGGGTCAGGGGAGGAGGAATTTTTTCTTGCCGACGGAGATGCGGTGGTGCTGTATACCGATGGACTTGTGGAGGCCTGTGGACCGGGCGAGCAAAGGTACGGGCAGGAACGATTGAAGGAGATAGTTCGCCTTCAGAATGGTGCTGATGCAGACAGGATGAGACAAAACATTTTATCTGACCTGGAGACATTTACCCGCGGTTTTTCCCAAAAGGATGACGTGACACTGGTTGTTATGAAGGTGACGGGAAAGGCAGGTGAAAGGGGTGGAAATTAGAGTCCAGCAAAAGGAAGGGATGGCGATCCTGGAGGTGGAGGGCGAACTGGATTTCAGCAATGTGGAGCAGTTGCAACAGGAAATTCAGCGACGGACGGAAGAAGTGGTGGAGATAGATCTGCAGGGACTCCGGTTCATAGACTCTTCCGGGGTGGGGATGCTTCTGAGTCAGGTCAGACACCTGTACAAGCAGGGGCGTACCTTGAGAATTGTTCGTATCCCCGATTTTATTCGAGAAGACCTGGATGTAATAGGTTTTTTTCAAGTACTGGAAGCTCTTAAGACAAATCCCAACGCTTAGCAGGAGGTGGGTTCCTTATGAAATATAAAGAAACTATCCGGGGCTCCCCCGCAGCAACAGCGAGTACAGTGGACAATGCTTTTCCGGATGGAGAATCGGTGGGTCCATATGCTTTTGTGAAACAGGGGCGCCTTGTTGTATGGCACCGGCCGGAGGGACCTTACCCGGTGGTGGTACCTTGTCCGGGGGTAAGGCTGATTGTTAACGGCCGGGAGTGCACTCAACCCACCCCCGTATCCATGAAGGATACGGTGCGGGTGGAAACGGTGGAAGAGCGTAGAGAAGGGAGCTGGTCTGTATCCGTTTCTTCCGATGGTCTACAAGCGATATTGCGAACGCGCCCTGCGGTGGTAGTTCACCGGGAACTGCCGGATCTCCCGCCTGCCAGGGTACTGCAACTGAAGGTAGTGGAACGGGAAGAACGTTTTCCCCCACTCACATGGGACGAACTATTGCGGGAGTTGTCCCGGCTGGGAATTAACTATGGCGTAGACTGGGAAGCTTGCTTTCGTGTTACATCCTGCGCTGAAGAGGAGGTGGTTATCGCCCGGGGTATTCCTGCGGAACCGGGAAAAGACAGCCGGGTAGAATTGCTTTTTTCTTCTAATTCCAAGGTACCGGTACCGGCGGGGGAAAACGAAGCGGTGGATTTCCGGGAACGCTATGTTTTTACTTCGGTGGAGGCGGGAGACGTCCTGGCTGTCAAACACCCGCCTGAGCCGGGTCGTCCCGGCACCAGCGTCAAGGGTGAGGTAATTGTGCCGCCGTCGCCCCGGGACTTCATCCTTTCGGTAGGCGAAGGGGCGGTGCTTACCAGGGATGGTGATCGGGCCGTAGCGGCCCGGCCTGGACGTCCTGTGGCCTCCCGCTGGCGCAACTTAGTAAAGGTAAGTGTGTTACCTGAGCTGGTGCATGATGGTGACGTAGACCTTGCTTCAGGTAACATTGTCTTTAAAGGAGATATCCTGATTGCCGGTAATGTGGCAGAAGGGATGGTGGTAGAAGCGGGCGGGAATGTCAGGGTGGGAGGGTTGGTCTCCGGCGCGAGGGTTCAGGCCACGGGTTCCGTCCTGGTTGGGAGGAATATCCTCTCATCAATAGTGATTGCTGGAGGAGCCCCTGCTTTCCTGCAAATAATGCTGCCACAGGTTCATACCCTGGCGGCTGGTTTGCAGGAGATGACCATGGCTATCCGGCAGTTACTGGGTCACCCGGCGTTCAAGCAGGGCGATCTTAAACGCGGTATCGGCCCCCTGGTAAAGTTGCTCTTGGAGGGGAAGTTTCGCCACCTTCCCGCTGCCGCAAGTACTTTCAAGAAGCAGGTTGAAACCATGCCCCCGGGAATGGTCGCTGAAGGCCTGGAAGAGTTTATCCGGGAAATCGAACGGGCGCTGGTTCGTTCTCCTCTGGCCGTGCGTGACCTCCGGGAGATCGAAACATTGGCCCGACGAGCCGGGGAATGGGAACAGGCCTTTGCGTCCCCGCCGTCTGCAGAAAGTGATGTGGTGGCGTCAAGCGTCCACAATTCTACCGTTGTAGCTACCGGCGATGTCCTGGTGGTGGGGAGTGGTTGTTATAATTCCCGGATCCAGGCTGGTAAGAAAGTGACTGTATCCGGGGTATTTCGTGGTGGCGAGATACAGGCTGGCGGGGATGTGCATGTGGGAGAGTTGGGGTCCAGAGGTGGGGCCACTACGAGGGTGGTGACTGGCCCGGCAGCCGTGGTAACCGTAGGATATGCCTTTGAGAACGCTTCTATAGTGGTGGGCGGCCGGGTTTATCGTTTTGATAGGGAGGAAAAAGGCATCCGCCTCTGGTTGGATAAAGAAGGGAACCTCAGGTCCAAAGGAATTCCAGCTTGGGAAATTGCAGATCTGCCGCAAAACCGTCGCTGATTCTGCTGGATTACTGGCAAGAACGCCACGAAGATCTACAAACGCCATAGAAACAAATGGCATTAGCAGAAAGCCGGGCGCCATTTTTTTGCGCCCGGCCTGAAGGTTTTTACTGGGCCTGGTAGGGGAAGAAGCCCTTGCCGAAGAACAGCAGGATCAGAATCAAGAAGAGAATGAAGGAGAAGTGGCCGTAGTAGTAGTAGCCGGGATCAGGAGCCATATAGTTGCCTCCTTTCTATTCTAGTATGTTGTTGGTTTCAATAATAGGGTATGAACGAAGCCTGAAAAAGGTGCAGGGCTACCAAAAAGATGGAAATTGGTTCCACCAACTTGTTTAATGGATAAGATGGGGATTCCAAAAGCTCAGTACCGTGGTATAATAAGATTGGTATATAATAGGTTAAAAAGAGAGGAAAAGCTCCGGAAGACACCCGGTCACCCCGGCAACCTGCACGGAGCGCTCATGAGGTGGTGGGGGTTCCTTGATATCGCGGGTGGAGTATCATTTTTATCTTTACTTTCCGGAAGGGGCAGAGCAAATGGGTACCTATTTTGCCAGCCGCCTGCCGGGGGTAGGAAAGGTACCGTGGTTTATTTGTGAAACTCTTTCCTGTTTGTTTGATGACCTGGGAGAGATTAATCCCGACTATCCCGGTCTTAAGAAGATGTCAGAGCATTTTGTCCTCTCCATGTTCGGCAGCGATGGCCAACCGGTGGGGTTCTGCGTATTTATCCCGGAACGATTGGACTTAATTCAAATTGATATTATACTGATCAAAAAAGAGTTGCGGGGAAGGGGACTGGGCAGGTTACTGCTGGGTTACCTGGAGCAGGCGTTGGAACAGGGCACTATTTTATATGTCAGACAGGTAACCAATACAGGCAGGAAATTTTTCATCCGTTGTGGCTTTGCTCGAGATGTGCAACTATTTAAGGTATTAAGCCACAATAATCGTCTGCTCAAAGAAAAAACCTGCTATACGCCGGCCGTTTATGCCTGCGTATAGTTGGCCAGTATCCGTCGCCACCATAAATTTACATCAAAATCTCCTTGACTTTTGGGAACGGGGTTGTTATAATAACAAATGCTGACGGAGCAGGGGCGTACCGGGAAAAGGTTTCGTTCCTGTGCGCAGCAGCATGTGGTGGATGTAGCTCAGTTGGTTAGAGCACCAGGTTGTGGCCCTGGGGGTCGTGGGTTCGAGTCCCATCTTCCACCCCACGCTGGGGCGTAGCCAAGCGGTAAGGCAGCGGGCTTTGGACCCGCCATTCGTTGGTTCGAATCCAGCCGCCCCAGCCAAACAAGGCAGTAGTAGTTGGTCGCATGGGGCAGTTATTCTGCCAGCGGCCAACTATAATTTTATATTTACGGAATTAAGTGGGCCATTAGCTCAGCTGGTAGAGCACCTGACTTTTAATCAGGGAGTCGGAGGTTCGAGTCCTCCATGGCTCACCAGTTTTTATGCGGGCGTGGCGGAATGGCAGACGCGCCGGACTTAGGATCCGGTGGGGCAACCCGTGGGAGTTCAAGTCTCCCCGCCCGCACCAAAAACAGAAAAATCAATGGCCTGCGTTGCTGGAATAAAATACCACCGGCTGCGGAAAAAGTATGGTCCGGTGGTATTAAAAAGGCACGCAAGCCACACCGGATTCAGCCTCCTTCGGTTACCCGTTACGTAAAAACCTGGGTAGCGAAGGAGGTTTGCTTTTTATGGTGGACTGTCGATCCAGTTCCATGGCTTGCTTTCTGCAACGTAATGCTGTAGGATGAGTATAGTGTGCACAGCAGTGTTCGGGCAATTACCATTATACGGGGAGTGGTGTGGATACTCATCCATCCGGGGCAGGACCGGGTGGTTGATATACTCTCCCGGTTTGTTCCAATGTTTCAATCCATATCTAACGCAACACGAATTACCGAAAAGGAGGGGGTGTGGGTCCACTATCATGGATAAAGAAAAACTGGTGCCGTACTATGAAGAGCTGAAGCAAATTGGTTTGCAGGAGCTTCTGGAAAGTATGAGCCTGGCTCTGGGGCTGGCGGTAATGGCCACATATCCGGACGGGCGTCCGCTGACCGAACCGTCCAGCCAGTGTGCTTTCTGCACCCTGCTCAACACCAGCCCGGAAGGACGGGCCAGATGTGCGGATTCGCGTGCGAGCTCCGCCAGGATTGCTGTGGTTGCGGGGAAGGAAGTCATCCGCACCTGTCACGCCGGGCTGGTACACCTGGCGGTTCCCCTGCGGGTGGCCGGAGAAATCGTGGCTGTAATGCTGGGCGGCAACGTGGCCCTGCGGCTGCCGGCGGAGGAGGCAGTGGTGCGGCTGGCCCGGGAAACTGGCCTTGACCCGGGAAAACTCCAGGCGGCAGCCGGAGCAATACCCATCTGGCCGGAAGAACGGCTCCGGGCAGCCATGGGGCTGGCACAGGCAGTAACGGGCACCGTGGCCCGGCTGCTGCACGCCAGGCAGGAACTTCAAAGGAAGGTGGACGAGCTTACCACTCTCTTTGAATTCACCCGGACGGTTACCAGCAGTATTCAGGTGACCGAAGTGGCGCAGCAGGCCCTGGAAGCCGTGCTGGGGTTGACCGGGGCCACCAGCGGGTCGGTGGTAATGTTGAATGAGGTGATGCCGGGGGTCACGGAAAGCGAAACGGCGGCTACCCTGGAGTCCTGCAACGAGTTCCGGGTCGTGCCTGCAGGCGAAATAGTCGCCGCCGTTGAACGGGAGGCCCGCGCCGCACACTTTGACAGCCGTCCCGAAGGTAGCACGCCTGAAGAGAAGCGGCCGGCGGTAGCCATACCTCTTACGGTTGGGGGTAAGGTAACGGGCGTACTCACCATAGCGGGCAGGCCGGAAGGTGCGCATTTCACCGAAGATGAGACCGTTTTTTTAACTACCCTGGGCACCGGCCTGGGGCTGGCGCTGGAAAACGCCCGCCTGTTCCGCCAGCTGCAGGTAAGGGCGACCATGCTGGAACGGTTAATCGAAGTGGGTCAGGTGGTATCGAGCAGCCTCGATGTGGATCTGGTACTTCAGTCGGCTCTGGAGAATGTAAGGGACGTGCTGGGTGCACAATGGTGTGCGCTGCGGTTGCTTGACGAGGAGACGGGCGAACTGGTGCTGAAAGCCGGCCTGGGCATGAGCGCGGAGCTGCAGGCCAGGGCAGGCCGTATCCGGCCGGACGGTACCCTGCTGGGCAGGGTGCTCCAGACGGGAAGACCCGCCGTAGTGGAAGACTTGGCCGCCAGCGGACCCGGTACGCACCTGCCCTACTATGCGGCCGAGATGCGGGCTGTGGCCGTGGTGCCGGTGAAGGTGGGTGGAAGGATCCTGGGCACGTTGAAGGTTTACTCCCCCGTACCGCGGCGCTGGAGTAAAGATGAAGTCAGTTACCTGGCGACCATTGCGGGCCAGACCGGGCTGGCGCTGGAGAATGCCCGTCTCTACTCGTCGCTGCGGGAGTATTATTCGAGCGTCGTGCAGGCGCTGGCGGCGGCACTGGAGGCCAGGGACGTTTATACAAAGGGTCATTCTGTGCGGGTGGCGAATTGGGCGCGGGCATGTGCCCGCGTGCTGGGACTTGGCGCCGGAGAACAGGAACAGGTTTACCTGGCCGGGCTTTTACATGATCTGGGTAAGATCGGCGTGCGGGAAGACATCCTGCTCAAGCCGGGGCCCCTTACTACGGAAGAAAGAAGGGAGATGCAGAGCCACCCCGAGGTGGGGGCCAGGATCCTGGAACCGGCCAGATTTCCGGCGGCGGTCATTGCGGCCGTACGGCACCACCACGAGGACTTTGACGGCGGTGGTTATCCCGCCGGTCTGGTGGGAGAAGAGATTCCTCTCCTGGCGCGCATTATCCGTGTGGCCGATACTTACGATGCCATGACGTCCGCCAGGCCCTACCGGCAGGCCTTTACTCCCCGGCAGGCGCGGGAGGAACTGCGGCGGTGGGCGGGCCGGCAGTTTGACCCGCGCGTGGTGGAGGCTTTCCTCCAGATCCCGGAAGATGAAATGGTAGTTAATACCAATGGGGGGGGGGGTAGCTACTCTGCTGTTTCTACCGGCAGGTGTTGCTTCCTTCGCTGATTATGAAAAGTCGAAGGGAAAACAGAGAGAACCGGGAGCAGGCGGCAGCCGGGCTATAGCTGCAGGAGTGCCCGGGGCGTGCCCGGCCAGAAATCCCGGTGCGTGATTTTGCTCTGCTCCAGGAAAGCAGTCCGGTTGGGGCAATTGCCTTCACCGGATTTCAGCTTTCTGAAATCGTGGTTTGGGCGTACCTGAACAATTCTTTGCCATTCCCGCCGTTTTCCGGGTAAACCGCCAGGCCAAAGCGCCACCCTTTTTCAGCCACCCATTCCTGCAGCTTTTTTATTACTGTGGCTGCTCCTTCCTTATCTGTTAAGGGAAGTACCAGCGCCAGGAGGTTATCATCAAGCATCAGTACCTCGTCAATTTCACGCAGCTTTTTCTGCAGAATCCTCTTTACACTTGCTGTGTTGAACCTGCCGGCTGCTGTTCTCTGCGCCAGTACCAGGGAAAATTTTGAATTTCCTCTCTTGGCGCGGTTAATTTCTAATCTAAGCAACCTTTCTAAAATTTCGCGGGGGTTTTCGCTGTGTCCAATAAGCCTTTCTACCCGCTGCAGTAATTGTTCGGAGCTGAAAGGCTTGCAAAGGTATTCGATGGCGCCCACCTGGATGGCCTGCTTAACCGTGGATATCTTTGCTTCAACAGTCAAAATCATTACCGGAACGTGACGGTAATGCGGAATGGCCTTTATTTTTTCTATAGTGGTCAGGCCATCGATACCGGGCAGGTTAATGTCTATAACAATAAGATCAAATGGATCAAGCCTTTCCCTTATTTTGACCAGAGCTTCTTCCCCGCTGACCGCTTCTGCTACTTCATAACCGTTGTTTTCTAAAAGCCTCCTGGAATAAAACCTGGTTAACGTAGAGTCTTCCACCAGAAGTATTGATCCTTTGCTACGGCTCAAAAACCCCACCCCGTCTCACTCCTGTAATTCTAGATTAGATAACAGGGCCTTTTTTCTACATCAAAACAAAAAATTCCTGCATTAGAAAATATAGATCCTGTCTTATCCGGAGGAGGTTCGCATTTTACGGCGAAAGACTATAAAGGCAGGTGACAACCATGAGCCTCTTAAATAAATTTGATCATCTGAAGAAAATTCTGGAGAATCTGGGTGGTTGTCTGGTGGCCTTTTCCGGGGGGGTAGACAGCACCTTACTGCTTAAAGTGGCCCATATGGTTCTGGGGGAGGAAAAAGTTCTGGCGGTTACGGCTACCTCCGATATTTACCCCGCGGAAGAGGTGGAAGAAGCGAAAGATCTGGCCCGTTTGATTGGTGCAAAACATCTTGCTATAGCAACAAAGGGTTTGGACAACCCGGTGTTTGCCACCAACCCTCCGGACCGGTGTTACCACTGCAAGAAAGAAGTGTATGCCAGATTATGGGAAGAGGCCCGCATCCACGGCTTAAATTGCGTGCTCGACGGCCTGAATGCCGATGATACGGGCGATTACCGGCCGGGCATAAAAGCCGCAAAGGAAATGGGGGTTCGCAGCCCTCTGCAGGAAGCAGGTTTGACTAAAGGGGAGATCCGCGCGCTATCCCGCCAGCTGGGGTTGCCCACTGCCGGCAAGCCGGCTTCTCCCTGCCTGGCCACCAGGTTCCCCTACGGCACCCCCGTTACCCGGGAAGGACTGGCACGGGTGGCAGAAGGGGAAAGGTTTTTACGGCAGCTGGGCATTCCGGAGCTGAGAGTCAGGGACCACGGCAACCTGGCCCGGATAGAGGTGCCAAAGGATTATCTTGCTTTTATTATCCAGCGATCCGGTGAAATTAGTGAAAAATTAAAGCAACTGGGATATACCTATGTAACGCTGGATATACAGGGCTTCCGGAGCGGGAGCATGAATGAGACTTTAAACCTGTAGTGCCGGCTTTAATCCGGTTACATCACTTAATTTTTAAAGAGCATCCACTCAGCTCCAGCAGGTGGGCCAGGCACGGGAATGATCTGCCGGAGCGGCGGGGTCCGGGTTATGCTCACGGCTTTTGATCAGCTGATAAAATCCTTCTATCACTTCATCCAGCGGTTCGGTATTTTTGAGCTCCTTGAGCCACCTCTGTGGGATGGCCTCAAAGCCGTAATAGGTTCCAGCCAGGCCGCCGGTTACCGTACCGGCGGTATCCGTATCATCCCCCCGGTTGACTACCGTAATAAGGGCATCTTCAAAACTTTCCGTATTCAAAAAGCACTGCAGCGCTGCGGCCAGGGTATCCAGGGCGCTGCCCCGGGGGACAACCTCCGGTGCACCCTTCTGGATGTGGCGGATAATATACCAGAAAAATTTGCTCGGCTGGATGCCCACCTGCTTGCAGTATTGATCCGTCAGGTGCAGGGCCCGGGTTACTGCTTCCCGCCGGTTTAAATGCCGCTGGGACCCCAGCAGGTAGATCAGCAGGTTGTAAAACAGGCAGCAGGCAGCGCCCTCCTGGCTGTAATGGGTCATGTAAGCTATTTCCACCGACCATTTGGCCATGGCCGGAAGGTTGTGCCAGTAACCGAAGCTCACCGGCAGGGTGCGCATCAGCCCTCCGTTGGAGTCGAGCTTGTTCAGGGCCTGGGCGGTAAGGCGGGAGGCTTCCTGCCAGTTGCCCGTGCGAAGGAAATTGCGGAAAGACATTAAAGTGGTGTTGCCGATGTCCTTGGGCCTGGACTGGTACCAGCGGATGAAGCGGCGACCGATTTCTTCAATGGGGGAGACGGGGTTGGCCAGGATGCCCCGGGCTACCGTCAGGGTCATCTGGGTATCATCGGTGTATTCCCCGGGTTCTAAATTCAGCCAGCCGCCGCCGACCATATCCTTCAGGACGCCGTACTTTTCGCGGATTTCGCCGGCACTCATCAGTTCCACCGGGCCGCCCAGGGCATCCCCTACTGTGGCACCGTAAAAGGCTCCCTTAATTGTGTTTTTCACCGCGGTCACCTCCCGTAAAGATAGCGGTAAACCTGGTAGTTCCAGAGTACTTTACGGACAAACTCCCTGGTTTCAGCAAAAGGGATCTGGTCCAGTTTGCTTTTTTCGCCCGTCCAGCGCTGCTGTTCCAGCCATTTTTGCACGTTTCCCTGCCCGCCGTTATAGGCAGCCAGAACCAGGATGGTGTCCCGGTTAAAAGTCCGGTACAGGTCGGCTAAATACCAGGTGCCAATGCGAATATTGAATTCCGGATCATACAGCAGGTCCGGGTGGTAGCAGGGCAGGCCCATTTTTTCAGCCGCCCAGGTTCCCGTTTCCGGCATTACCTGCATCAATCCCCGGGCACCCCGGCGGGATGTGGCCCGGGGATTAAAGTTGCTCTCGGTTTTAATCACCGCCGCTACCAGGTAAGGATCCAGCCCGCGGCCGGCGGCATACTCCATTACCGTTTCCCGGTAAGGGAAGGGGTAGATGAGCCGGCCCAGGTGATCGATGTTCAGGATTGCCAGCAACGTTAAAATGAAGAAAAATAACCGCACCTTGAAGCCTTTACTCCTCTTCAAGTGTAAAGACAAGCAGTCATCACTCCAAAAATTTGCTTGCGGGCAGTTGCAACACGGATGTTTTCATACTATATACAAGCAATTCGCCCTGTAAGTCCAGGTTCCTGCACTGAGGATAAATGAGTGAGGGGGACGGATTGGCCGGCCCCGTAGCCGCTGGAGCATAAATTACTGCAATTTGAATAGCCCCAGCAAGATTAATATGCATCCGGGCAGGGCGGAGAACTGGCGGCCAAGAGCGGTGGCACCAAACCCCCGGCCGGCCAGCAGGCCCGCATAAGTGGTAATTATATGCCCGGCGCCAACTAAAAGGGCGGTGAGCACCAGGTCGAAACCAAGCATGGAAAAGGCAAAGCCGGCGCCGAAGGCGTCCAGGGCCAGGGCCAGGCCCAGCAGGATGGCCTCCCCGGCAGAGATCACGCCCGAGCGGTCCAGGTCGGCCCGGTGGGGTTCCCGCAGTACCTGGACCATTACCCCAAGGGTGCGGATCCTTATTTGGACCACCGTTTGGGGTTCCTCTTCACAGTCAGACGGTCCAACTCCTTTTTTCCCTTCCCTGAGAGCCTGGAACATTATCCAGAGCCCGATGAGGATTAAGATGATCCCGCCCAGGCGCCGGGCGAAGCTTATGGAGATGGCCTGGGCCACCAGGTTCCCGGTGATCATGGAAAGGCTGATGGCCGTCACCGACATGAGGCTGATGATCAGTACGGAAGAAAAGGGCAGCCGGATACCCCTTACCCCGTAGGCTACCCCGGCTGCGAAGGCGTCCATATTCAGGGCGAGTGCAAAGATGAGGATGGTGAATAACTCCACTGACCAGTCCCTCCCGGGTGGTTTTTAAAGTCTCCTAACCATTTGTATGGGAGGAACGGCCGAATGGTGATTTTAAAAGCCCAGGTTACTTCTGGCATCCGGGACAAAAGTAGGCGCTGCGGCCGCCCAGGCGCAGGCGTTCGATAGTTTTGCCGCACCGCATGCAGGGCCGGCCGCTTTTGCCGTAAACCCTTAGTTTTTCTTGAAAGGTACCGGCCTGTCCCGTGCCGTCCACATAGTCCCTCACGCTGGTACCCCGGCTGGCAATTCCCTCTTCCAGCACCTCCCGGATGGTTTGGAAAAGGGCCTCCACTTCCCCGGGAGTGAGGGTGTTTGCCTGTCTTGAGGGGTGCAGCCCCGCCCGGTGGAGGGCTTCATCTACGTAGATGTTGCCCAGGCCGGAAATAAATGTCTGGTCCAGTAAAAGGGTTTTTAAACGGGTGCGCCGCTTTTTTAATTCCTTTTTGAAAAAATCTATGGTAAATTCCCCGCTTAAGGGCTCCACCCCCAGGTCTTTCAACCCGCTGACGGTCTTGAACTCCTTTGCCGGCACCAGCCAGAAGCGGCCGAACTGGCGCATATCGGTAAAGCGCAGCTGGTGGCCGTTGTTCAGGTGAAAAATCAGGTGGGTGTGTTTTGACCGGGGTTCATCCGTGGCGGTGTAGACCAGTCGCCCCGTCATGCGCAGGTGCACGACCAGCATCAGCCCCCGTGAAAGGGAGATTAAAAGGTACTTGCCCCGGCGGCCCACGTCCAGGATCCTTTTGTCCACCACCAGGTGGCAGAATTCCTCCGGTGAGGGTGTCTGGATGATTTTGGGGAGATAGATATTTACACCGCAGATGGTGAGACCGGGCAATTTTTCCTTCAGGGTGCGCTTGACCGTTTCTACTTCCGGTAATTCAGGCATCTGCTTCGCTCCTAAATTTTTTTCACCTCGTACCAGTTTGGCCCCAGCTTCATGTCTACCACCAGCGGGACGTCCAGCACCAGGGCGTTTTCCATGTGCCGCCGGACCAGTTCGGAAACCTCCGGCAGTTCCCCGGCAGGCATGTCGAAAATCAATTCGTCGTGCACCTGCAGGATCATCCTGGTGGCCAGTCCCCGCTCCTTTAATTCCCGGTGGATACGCACCATGGCCAGCTTGATGATGTCGGCGGCGCTGCCCTGAATGGGTGTATTGATGGCGGTACGCTCGCCAAACATGCGCACGTTGCGGTTGGCGCTAAAGAGATCCGGCAGGTAGCGGCGCCGGTTTAAAAGAGTGGTTACGTAGCCCTTCTCCCTGGCCTGCTGGATGGTGCGCTCTATAAAAGCCTTTACCCCTGCGTAACGGGCAAAGTAATTTTCAATGTATTGCCGGGCTTCCTGGCGGGAGACGTTAATGTCCCGGGCCAGGCCAAAATCACTGATGCCGTAGACAATACCGAAGTTGACCGCCTTGGCCCGGCCCCGCATATCGGCCGTTACTTCGGTAATGGCCACGCCAAAAACCTCGGCGGCCGTGCGGGTGTGGATGTCCTGGCCCTGGCGGAAGGCTTCCAGCAGGTTGGGATCCCCGGACATGTGGGCCAGAATCCGCAATTCGATCTGGGAGTAATCGGCGGTAAGGATCAGGTTTCCCTCCCGGCGGGGGATGAAAACCCTTCTGATTTTGCGTCCTTCCTCCATGCGGATGGGGATGTTCTGCAAGTTGGGATCGGAGCTGGATAGCCGTCCGGTAGCCGTTACCGTCTGGTGGAAGGTGGTATGCAACCGGCCCGTTTCGGGATTGATCAGGGCGGCCAGGCCGTCAACGTAGGTGGATTTTAATTTCATCAGCTGGCGGTATTCCAGTACCAGAGGAACAATGGGATGAGCGCCGGCCAGTTCCTCCAGCACGGAAGCATCGGTGGAATAACTTGTTTTGGTTTTTTTGATTACGGGCAATTCCAGCTTTTCAAAAAGGATGTAACCCAGCTGGCGGGTAGAGTTGATGTTAAATTGTTCCCCGGCCAGCTGGTAAATCTGCTCCGCTATAGCGGCGAGCTTTATCTCCAGTTCCCGGGACATTTCTTCCAGGTATTGTTTATCCACGGCCACCCCGGTCATTTCCATGTCGGCCAGGACGGCTACCAGGGGCAACTCTACTTCGTAATACAACCTTTCCATTTCCGCCAGGCGCAGCTTTTCGGCCAGCAGTTCCGACAGGCGCCAGATGACGTCGGCCCGGGCCGCCAGGGCTTCCTCACCCCGGGCGGGCAGGACAACTTTTAAATGTTCCAGGGCCAGGTCCGCGAGTTCCTGGTTGGCCGAGGCGGGATTGAGCAGGTACGCAGCCACCATGGTATCAAAAGCCAGGTTGTTTAAGGCGAGGCCGTGCTTTTGTAAAAGCCACAGGGCGCTCTTGCCGTCATGGAGGAGCTTTTCTGTATCGGGGTCGCGGAAAATCCTGGCCAGGGCATCCAGGGCTGCCGGGTTGCTGGCCGGGTCCCCCGGTTCCAGGTAAAAGATTGATAGATAGGGTGCTTCCGGACTGTCCCCGGGGGCTTTTAATCCCAGGGCCGCCGCCACTATGCCTTCCTGGCGGCTCCCGCTCAAAGCTATAGCCACCCGGCCCGCGCGCCGGCACAGTTCCACCAAACGGGATAAATCTTCCCGGCCGGTGAGGTGCCGGAAGGTTACCCGGTAGGTTTCCACCTCCCGGGCAGGTTGCCTGCCTTCAGCTTCTTCTTTTTCCCCCAGCTCTTGCCTGATGACCCGGATTAAGGTTTTAAATTCCAGCCTGCTGAAGAGGGATAGCAACTGATTATAATCCGGCCCCGGCCAGCGAAAAGCATCCAGGTTAATCTCCAGGGGTACCTCCCGCTCAATGGTGGCCAGTCGTTTGGATAACAAAGCCTGCTCGTGATACTGGCGTATTTTATCCCGCTGACGGGCGGGCAGGTCGTCCACATGGGATACCACTTCTTCCAGGCTGCCATATTCCTTAAGTAAGGCTTTAGCCGTTTTGGGACCAATTCCCGGTACGCCGGGAATATTGTCGGAAGGATCTCCTACCAGCCCTTTATAATCTGGAAACTGTGCCGGGGTAATGCCAAAACGTTCCCATACCCGGCCTTCAGTGTATTCCTCCAGTTCACTGATTCCCTTACGGGTGAGGAACACCCTGGTCAGGGGTGAAACCAGTTGCAGGGTATCCTGGTCACCGGTAACGATAATGCTGGAGATTCCCGCTTGCTCTGCCCGGCCGGCCAGCGTACCTATTAGATCATCAGCCTCGTATCCCTCACACTCCAGCACGGGGATGTTCATGGCCGCTAAAACTTCTTTGATCAGGGGGAACTGGGGGCGCAATTCATCGGGGGTACCCGGACGGTGGGCCTTGTAGTCCTCATAATGATCGTGGCGAAAGGTAACCCTCCCCTTATCAAAGCAAACGGCTGCCAGGTCGGGTTTGACCTCTTTGAGGACTTTAAAAAGCATATTGGTAAAACCGTAGACGGCATTGGTTGCTACCCCTTGACTGGTCGCCAGGTGGGGTATGGCATGAAAGGCCCGGTGGGCCAGGCTGTTGCCGTCCAGGATTAGAAACGTGCTTGCCTGCAAAACCACGCACCTGCCTTTTTTTTAATTATTTCACCGTGTAAATCTGCAATACCTTCCGCATAAAAATGTTGATAAATTTAAACATGCCCCTGTTTTCTTTCGGAGGTTCCGGCAGGAGATTAACCCGGGCAGGGCGAATTACAACTTATGGATCATAAGCTTTGAGGTGAGCCGGTTTGCAAATAAGAATAATCCTTTTGGTGATGGCTTTATTATTTTTTCTGCCTGTTTTTCCTGCCGGTGCGGGCGACGACCTGGAACGGGCAGCTGCTACGGTGTCAGAAGTGATGGACTATGTTTACCATTACCATATTGCCCGTCCCGGTGTGGACCAGCTGGTTGACGGGGCCATTAATGGCCTTTTAAGCAGGCTGGGTGACCCTTATACGGAATATTTTACTGCCGAAGACCTTGATAATTTTACCAATTCCCTGGAAGGAAATTTCGCCGGAATTGGCGTGGAACTGGAAGGATGGCCCCCTTACCCGCAGGTGGCCAGGGTACTGCGCGACTCACCTGCTTACCGGGCCGGAATCAGGGAAAAAGACCTGATTATCCGGGTGAATGGGGAAGATACAGCCGGGTTGACCCTTTCCCAGGTGGTGGAAAGAATTCGCGGTCCTGCCGGTTCCCGGGTGCAACTGACCATTCGCCGTGGAGGTGTTCCCGATTTCAATGTGGAACTTGTACGGGAAAAAGTGAGCAGTTCCACGGTTGAATGGGAGGTGCTTCCTGGAAATATCGGCTACGTTAGAGTGCATTTTTTTAGTTCCAGGACGGTCGAGGAATTTGGTATCCTGATGCAGGAATTCCGGGCCAGGGGGATCAAGGGAATGATCCTGGACCTGCGTAACGATCCGGGGGGATACCTGCAGGCTGCCGTTGATCTGGCCGGTTATTTCTTGCCGGCCGGTCAGGTGGTAGTCACCACGGTGGACCGGAATGATCAAAAGGAAGTTTATTATACCGCCGGTAAAACCCCTGCCCTTGATCTGCCCCTGGTGGTCCTGGTCAACAACATGAGTGCCAGTTCCGCCGAAGTTCTGGCCGGAGCATTACAGGACTACCGGCGGGCAGTGCTGGTGGGCGACCGTACTTACGGCAAGGGGGTTGTCCAGGCCATCATTCCCCTGGAAACGGGAGGTGCACTGAAATTAACCATTGCCCGTTATTTAACTCCGGGAGGCAGGTCAATTGATGGCCGCGGCGTTGAGCCCGACCGGTGGGTTTCCACGCCATCCCTGCAACTGGTGGCTGCCCGGCAGGAATTGCAGCCCCGGTCACCGCGTACCGTATTATTTAATCTATCGGGTACCGGTGTCTTCGTTAACGGGGAAAAAATAAGCGATCATTTATCACCCCTGATTCAGGCCGGGGAAACCTGCGTTCCCCTGCGATTTACCCTGGAGGCTCTGGGGTTCAGTGTCCACTGGCAGCACGAAGGTCATAAGGTTTTAGCCCGCGCCGGTGACCGGGAGCTTATTCTGGACGTGGGCATGAAAACGGCCATAATCGGGGGACAAAAGTTGGGATTGGGATCTCTCATGATCCGGGGAGGAAGTATATACCTGCCGGTTTCCCTTTTTTCCCGGTTGGGAGTAAAAGTCGAACGGGAGGGGGAACAACTAAAACTGGAATTATTGCCGGTTAAGCAGGAATAATGCTGCCCGTGTTGAATCACTTAGAATAAACTAAAATAAACAAGAATGATTGCACAACCCGCGGGCCAGGTTCGCTGCCGGTAAAGGAGGTGTTTTGGAATGGCTGACTATCTTTGCCCTTGCGGGAGCGGGAAGTCTTATCGTAACTGCTGTGGTATCAGGGAAAAGGTAATTTTTTTGGAACAGTACAGGTGGCGGCGTGCCGGTCAGGAGTTACGCCGTAAACTGGGCGAATTTGCCGATAGCCAGTGTTTTGCCCAGGAAGTGGTTAAGGCGCAGGAAAAGTATCTCAATTGCCTTGATCCGGAACTGGTTGACCGCGATGACGAATTTACCATGGAAAGATGCTTTGAATGGTTTATTTTCGATTATGTTCTCCCTGACGGGTTAACCATCATTGAAACTTTCCGGCAGAATCCTGATCTCTCGGAAAGGGAGCAGGCCTTACTGGCAGACTGGGCCGCGGCGAGGATTTCCCTTTATGAAGTGCTAAAGGTTCTGCCCCGCAAAGGGGTTGTGTTACGGGATCTCCTTCAAAAAAGGGAACTAAAGGTACATGATATAAATGCAGCTGCCGAGCTTCAGCCGGGGACTATCCTGCTTATGCGGGTTTTAAAGGTGGGAGACGAGTACGAGTTTTCTACCAGTGGTCTTGCTTTACCGGGTTTCTGCAAAGATGTCCTGTTGAAAAAGCTGCGCCGGGACCTGCGGTTTTATGCCCGGAAACGGAATGCTCCTACCAGGCAGGTGCTCAGTGATTACCTGCGGGATCGTTCCCATATCATCAACGCCATCGTGGTGGAGATGGGGTTTAATTATACCCTGCCCCATTTAGTTGATGATAGTGAGGGAGACGAGTATTTTCCGCCGGTCAACGATGCCCTGTTTGACAGGATTTCGGCCCGGATTGCCCAGCAAATTACCGAGGCTGTGTTGGATGAATATTACGACCGCTGGATCGATAAGCCCGTTCCGGCCCTGGATGGGAAAACTCCCCGGGAGGCCTGCCGTACTGCCGAAGGCAGGGCCAGGCTGGAAGAGCTATTTCGCGAACTGGAATTGGTGGAAACCAGCCGGGAATTAAAGGGAGAACCCCATTATGACCTGCAGAAGCTGCGTCGCAAGCTGGGGCTTTTGCCGGCCGGTGGGAATGCAGAGGAGGGTTCCCGGGAACAGGAGAACTTTAAAAAGCCCGAGGATTACCAGTGGCCGACGGTAACCCATGCCGATGTGGCCCGGGGTGTGATGGAAGACCTCCGGGTGAGAGGTTACGGGCCGGGTCAGGTTCAGGGAGCTCTGCACCTGTGGCATGACTACTGTTCCAAGGTGCAGCCCTCCTTTCGCAAGCCCGAGCTGTGGGTGGCCACGGTGGTATATGCCATGGCCCGCCTGGAGTGCGACCATCGAATCAGCCAGCACGAGCTGGCCAGGCAATATGGGGTGGCTCCCTCGAGTATCTCGGCCAATTTCCGGGCCATGTGCCGGGCGCTGGATCTGGTGGTCTTCGACAAGCGCTATTCCACACGCAAGTCGCCGCTCGCCGGACTGAAGGAAGCTGATCCGCTTCTGGCCCAGATACTGGAGAACCTGAAGTTATAACCCTGGTTGAGATACATGATATTGCAAGGGAAAAGGGCGGGTTAAGCACCCGCCCTTTTTCAGGTGGAGGGATTGCTGGTTGGGTTATCTTTCTTCCTTACTGGAAATTGTTGTTGAATGGGTGGTTGGTTTTATTTCCGACCTGGGCTATTGGGGGATTGCCATTGGCATGGCCATTGAGAGTGCCAATATACCCCTGCCCAGCGAGGTCATCCTCCCCTTTGGCGGCTACCTGGTATCCACAGGCCGGTTGGATTTCTTCTGGGCGGCAATGGCCGGTACCATTGGCGGTACCGTGGGGTCGATCATCTCTTATTTTATCGGTTTGTGGGGTGGACGCCCTTTTTTACTGCGTTACGGGCGCTACATTGGGATTTCCCACAAACACTTCGAACTGGCAGAGAGATGGTTTCATCGCTATGGTGAGGCAACGGTATTCTTCACCCGGTTGATGCCTGTTGTGCGTACCTTTATTTCCTTGCCGGCGGGAATCACCGGCATGAACTTTCCCCGTTTTGTCATTTACACCTTTTTAGGTTCCTTGCCCTGGTGCTTTTTCCTCACCTACCTGGGTGTAAAAATGGGCCAGCACTGGCAGGATTTGAAATACTGGTTTCACCGCCTCGATCTGGTGGTGGCCCTTGTGCTGCTTGTGCTTGTGCTTTACCTGTGGCGCAAACGGAAAAGATAGGCCGGATTTTGTCCGGCTGACGGGCATTGAACGAGTTCTGTTACAACCAGCCTTTTCTTACGGCTGGTTTTTTTTGTTTTCATAAAGCGCCCGGCAGGCGAGGAAAAATAAAGGGGTGAAAGGAAGGGGTCGCTTTGAAACGGAAAACAGGTGAAAAAACGGGCGACAAGATGCCCTTTAAAAACTCAGCCGTCATCCGGTATTCCTTTATTTTAAGCCTGACATTGTTCCTGTCTGGCGCTTTGCTTTTATCCTTCCCTGCGCCTGCAGGAGCAGTCCCGCCTTCTGTCACTGCAGATGCTGCCGTGCTCATGGATGCACGCACGGGGCAAATCTTCTATGATAAAAATGGCCTGCAGAGGCGCGAGCCGGCCAGCCTGACCAAGATCATGACGGCTATCATTGCCCTGGAGTACGGCCGTTTAAACGACGTGGTAACCGTAAGCCGCAATGCCGCCGCCGTAGGCATGGGTTCCGTGCTGGACCTGCGCGCCGGCGAAAAAATTACCCTGGAAAACCTGCTCAAGGCCGCCCTGATTATGTCGGCCAACGACAGCACCGTCGCCATCGCCGAACATGTGGCCGGCTCCGAAGAGGACTTTATCAGGATGATGAATGCCAAGGCACCGGTCCTGGGGGCCCTGCACACACGCTTTGCCAATACCAACGGTTATCATGATCCCCGGCATTATACCTGCGCCCGCGACCTGGCCGTGATTACCCGTTACGCCCTGCAAAACCCCCTTTTTAACCGGATGGTACGCACCCGGGAAACAACCATCAGCTTTTGTGATTCCAAGCGGAAAGAAACCATTTCCAACACCAACCGCCTTTTGCGCGAAGGCAGTTGCCCGGGCATTGACGGGGTAAAGACCGGTTCCACCCCCCGGGCCGGCAATTGCCTGATTGCATCGGCCACCCGGGGCGATCGCCAATTGATTGCGGTGGTGCTCCACAGTGCCAACCGCTACCGGGACGCCGTCACCCTTCTGGACTATGGTTTTAACGAAGTGGAACGGGTGACCCTGGGTGCTGAAGGGGAAGAGGTGGCCCGGCTACCCGTTTCCAACGGCCTGGCCGGTACGGTACCCGTTGTTATTGCCACCCCCGTGGAGGTTGACCTGGCCCGCGACCAGCTTTCCCGGGTGCGAAGGGAAGTCAGGATGGTGCCGTCTCTTACCGCCCCCGTTAAGGCTGGAGAAAAAGTGGGCGAAATCACTTTTCGTTTAAAGGATGAGGAACTGGGCCGGTCGGCCCTGGTGACTGCACGGGACGTACCGAAAAAAGGCTTGTTTGCCCGCTGGCGAAAAGGTACCCGGGCGAACACACCCAATGGCAGGGAAATTATCCGCGAATGACCCAGCGCAAAGAGGCTCACATTATGCAGTCTGATTTTCTGGCCAGGCTACAACTTTCCCGGGGGCACCCCTTGACATCCTCCCCGGTTTGCGTCATAATATAGGTGTTATAACCGCATACGGGCGGGTAGTTCAGTGGGAGAACGTCTGCTTGACGCGCAGAAGGTCGTAGGTTCAATTCCTACCCCGCCCACCAGGAAAATAAAGGTGTCGTCAGCCCATCATTAGCCTTCCTGAACGGAAGGCTTTTCTCTTTGCCTTCAGAAGTTCGTTTGGTCGCCGCCCGCTTCACCAGCTCCGGGCTGGTGTGGGTGTAAATATCCAGCGTGGTTTGCAGATTGTTCATAACTGATGGATAACTCCCACAACCCGCCAAAACAATATTTTTGCCAGACCTGGAAGCCAGTTCAGGAGTTGCCCAGGTCTGGATCAATTTTTTGGGGGTGGTGAATATAAGATTTCTTTTTGTCACCGTTCGACAGGTTTTTTCTTGACGCATTTTCCTGGAAGTGGTTCAATTGAACCTGGTGCAAATTGGCGGAAGGGGGATGCTTCTGTTGGATCTTGGCAGGGTGATCCTGCGGCTGGAGAAGGCCAGGAGGGAGCTCCTGGCTACCGACCCTGGCGATAAAGAAAAGCTCCTGGCGGCCAGTCGTAAATTGGACGAGTTGATCGTGGAGTATTATCGGGCGAAATTAGGCCCCAAAATGGCGGGGTCGGCAGCAGGTAGATAACTTTTTCCGTTCCAGGGCAGGAACCCGCACGGAAAATTGGGAAAAATATCAGGTTTTGACACCCTCATTCCATTGCCGGCTGGTCATCCCACCGCGCCTTTAATTCCCGGTCCTCGAGAAACAGGGAAGCCATCAGACCCCCCGTCAAAAGGATGGCTCCGATGAAAAACCCGTGGGTAATACTGAGAGAAAAAGCATGTTTCAGCAGAGACAGGCGGGGATCGCCGGGCATCTGCATCAAACGGCCCAGAACCTGACCGGGATCAATTTTTGCCGGTGCACCGGGTGGCAAAAGATCCGCCAGACGGTGGCTTAAATCGGTCAAAACAATATTGCCGGTAAGGGCGCTGCCAAAAACGCCGCCAATACTGCGGAACAAGTGGGAAGCGGCCGTAACTGTTCCCAACTCCGTGCGGCGCACGGTATTTTGTACGGCCACGGTAAAGGTGGGCATGGCTATACCCATTCCGGTACCGCTGATAATCATGCCGGCGACGGCCAGGGGTACCACCGCGCTTGAGGTAAGAATGTAGGCGGTGGCCAGCCAGCTATAGAGGTCCAGTCTGTGTAAAGCGTGAAAAAAGCGGCCGCCTTTTGGCTTGTCGCTTTACGTTGCTCATGCTGACAGGATATGGTATAATCCATTCAATCAGCTTTTCGAAGGAGTGAAGTACTTATGATGGCCTTCTTGAATCCTCTGGAAGAAAAGGCCATTCGGGAGTTTTCTTCAAAAGTTAAAAGTTCACTTGGCAAAAACCTCCTCGACCTGAAACTTTTCGGTTCAAAATCAACCGGTAAATTTCATGAGGAGTCCGATATTGACATTCTTGTTGTTGTAAACGAAAGGGATGAGCAACTTTTGGATGCCATAAGCGAAATCCTCCTGGATGTCGAGCTAAAGTACAATTCCATGCTTTCCCCCGTGGTTTTAACGGCCGCCGAGTTCCTGCAGAACCAAAAACACCAGACCCTGTTTTACCACGAGGTAGCGCGGGACGGGGTGACCCTGTGAGCGAGACGAACCTTGACCTGGTCAGGCACCGCTTCCAAAAAGCGCGTGACCACCTGAAATCCGCGGAAATATTGTTGGATGCGGGGATGTACAGCGATTCCCTGAGCCGTTCTTACTATACCATGTTTGCCGCGGCCCGGGCGCTTTTGGCATTAAAACAGCTTGATAGTAAGAAACACAGCGGCGTGATTTCCCTATTCAATCAGCACTTTGTTAAACCCGAAATCGTCGACCGGGCAACAGGCAGGGATTTGAGCAAAGCCAGGGTCAGAAGAGAATCATCCGACTATACCGATTTCTACCTGGTTACCAAAGAAGAAGCCGCCAGCCAGCTGGAAACCGCGAAGAGATTCCTTGCGAATATTGAAACTGCCCTTGAGAGAATGATGACGGGCCTGGAAAATAATAAGTTATGAGCTTTGTGAATGTGTCGTTGCGAGCGGCACATTTTTTCTGTTCAGGAATTATATAACCCTCGGCAAGAGCAACTTTCTGGTCGATTCCAACAGGTATTAAATATTTTAGTTTTACCGAGAACTTGAAGCTGGGTGGCGAAAACCTGAAACGTTGCCATCGCCCATAGAGGAATCTGAGCTCTGCTTCGCGCAGGAACTACTTCCTCCAGCGCCACAATTTCCTGGAAGAACTAGCGGAAAACGAAGCGGTCAGAATTATCCACGTCCCCTTCGACAGGGAGCGGTACTCCAGGTGGCTCCTGGAAAACCCTCACTGAGAGGATGGGGTGAAAGCCAGGATCGCTGGAAGTGGCAAAAAACCGGCGGCTCTCAAAGAAGTTGTGTCCTTACATCCCATCTTGCCCGCACCGCACCTGGAGGAGGAGCTTACCGTACTGGTATATTACAGTGTTGCCGTGGTTCTGGTGGCTTCCGGCGAGATCGCGACAATTTCTGGGAGGTGTCGCAACAAGATGTTGCGCAGGTTGCGCTTATCGTGCAGGAGTTCGCCCCCTTAAGGGCGAATTTTTGTTTGCATAAGTTGATCCGGAAGGACGATGATAGTTATGTTTGAGACATTCCCTGCCCGCATGGTGGGGAGCGGTCCCAGGCCGCCGGTCAAGTGGGCGGGTGGCAAGGGCCAACTCATTTCGCAGTTCGAGCCGTTGTTCCCTAAAAGAGAGTACGGCTTCTACATAGAACCCTTTGTCGGCGGCGGTGCTGTTTTCTTCCACCTTTTGCCCTCCAGGGCGATACTGATTGATAGCAATGACGAGTTGATTAACTTTTACCATGTTGTCCGGAACGACCTGGAAGCCCTCCTTAGAGATTTGAGGAAACATGAGAACACGGCTGAATATTATTACCGTGTCCGTGCCCTGGATCCCGAACAGCTTACCCCTGTGGAAAGGGCCTCCAGGTTTCTTTACCTGAACAAGACGGCTTATAATGGGTTGTGGCGCGTTAACAGCCGGGGGAAGCACAACGTGCCCTTCGGGCGGTATAAAAATCCCAGGATAATGGACGAGACGAACCTGCGCCTGGTGAGCCGGGTTTTGAAAGACGCGGAAATCCTTTGTGACGACTTCAGCCGGGTGCTGGAATATGCCGGGCCGGGCGCTTTCGTTTATATGGATCCACCCTACCACCCGCTTTCGGAAACGGCCGATTTCACCAGCTATACCCCTGATGCATTTGGAGAAGACGACCAGCGCCGGTTGGCGGAAGTTTTTCGAAAGCTGGACTCAATTGGCTGCCTCGTCATGTTGAGTAATTCGGATACACCATTCATCCGCGGGCTTTATAAAGGCTATGACGTACAGGTGGTTTACGCCAGAAGGGCCATCAATTGCCGGGCTGATAAACGTGGTCCGGTACCGGAGCTGGTTATTCGTAATTATTGCTAGCCGGGAGTGGGAAGATTGTCACCAGATGTCTCTTCCAGGTATAATACGATGCGGCGGGGACAATGTGAATTTTGGACGGTGGATGAAAAGTTGGTAAACCTCTTAAACGGGCGAAGAGACCATGTAAGGTTGTTGAAGGTATTGAACGAACCCGGCGAGCCTTGACCTGTCCGGGTGTCGCTTTCAAAAGCGCGTAACCACCTGCAATCCGCGGAAATACTGTTTTGGAAATACTTACCCGCCGTTTTACCCGTTACTCATGCTTTTTACCGCCTCCCTCCTTTTCCTCCCCCGCCAGTTCCTCAGCCACTTCGAAGGCCATGGCCGGGGCGGGTTGGCGGGCCAGGACACTCTCTCTTGCTTCCCTTGCTGGCTCCACTTTTTTATCCTTAATAAAACCGTATACCAGGGAACCCAGTAGCAACAGCCCCGCAAAGCCTACCGCCGGGAATAGGGTGCCCACCAGCTTTGAAAAACCAAATTGGGCCAGGCCGAAGGCCATAACACCTGCTCCGATGGTTATCAAGCGGTACTTTGACGTACCCTGTCTGGCCAACCGGGCCACAAAACCGTAGAGGCTGCTAACCGCCGTGGTATAAATTTCAGCGAGAAGCACAATGATATACCCGATACGGGCCAGGGGTGAAATGGTGCCTGCCACATAGATCATGGGTATTTCAAAGTTTGTTGCCCGGCCGATATGCGTTAAAATAGAAAGGTTAATGGCGGTTGCGCCCACTCCCAGGCCGATTCCTCCCAGAATGGCGCCTATTTTTAATTTCCGGGCATCGGACATGCTGCCCAGGGGAGCAAGTATGGCCACCGACAGCACCAGGTTATAGGAGGCATACAAAAGGGCCGTCAGGGGCCAGAAGGGTACCGGTGCTTTTCCGGGGTTGGCGTAGACCCTGAGTGTCGACGCCAGGGTGCCGAAATCTGTGGTGATGGTATATATGGCCACCCCAAACACTGCCGCCAGCAGCAGTGGCACTACGAAACTGATGGAAGTAACCACCCCGGCAATGCCGGTAAGCACCGTGACAAGGGAAATGACAATCATTGCCAGGCTGCCCCAAAAGAAGGGCAGCCCTAATTGTTCCGTAAAAATTGCCCCGGCCCCCGCTCCCATGGTGACCAGACCGCCAAACAGGAAAAGGGTAATCACCCAATCTATAGCCGTACCCACCCATTTTCCGCCGGCGTAACGAACAAGAGGTAAGTGAGAATCCGCGTTAAGCCTCCTTCCCAGGTCCAAAATCAGGTAACCAAAAAAGGCCAGAAGAACTGTAGTCAATACCAGTCCCAGCATTCCGGGCAGGCCAAAGTAACCGAAAAACTGCAGTACTTCCTGGCCGGACGCAAAACCTGCCCCTACCACTGTTCCAATGTAGGTTGCGGCGATTGTGAAAACGGAAAGCAGCTTTTTCTTTGTCATATCCTTATTTTTAGATAAATGGCCCGAATTTAAACAGCCACATTATTACGGGAAAGGCTGGTTGTATACCGGTTTTTAGCCGCACATATACTAGATTAAAGAAAGGACGGTGAAATTGATGGCAGATATCTCCATCGGGACTGCCCGGCACATAGATCTAATTAAAATCCGGCTGGGAAGGGATATGAAAAATTTAGAAAAAGAGGGGTTGAAGGTCAGGCTGAAAGAAAGCTCAGCCGGCAGGTTTAATTTTGTGTCCTGTCAGGTAATGCCCGATGGAGGCCAGAAGGGAGACATCCAGGCCATTTTTCGCCACCATATTGCCCGCTCTCTCTCCGATTTGATTTTGGGCCAGTGGCAGAAGTTGCTGCTTAAGGATATGATCAGGGAGAACTACTACTACTTCAACGAGGAGGAACGGCAAAACATTTTTAAGTATGCCTTAAGCCATGTGGGTTATGGTCGGGGCGGGCGAAAAGCAGTTTGCCAGCAACTGTTTAAAAAGAGAATCATGGAAAAGATTCTGGATTTTTTGAGGCATAATAACCAGATCATTGTTGAAGGATTTATACGCTTCCGTCTTAAGGATTATGTGGAACAATTGGAACAGGCCGTGGAAAGGGCAGTGGACGACTTCCTGATGGAAAGGGAGTATCAGGAATTTATCCAGCTGCTTAAATATTTTGTGGAAATTCAGGAATCCCGGGTTGAACTGGTGCATGTGCTCAAGCTGCCCGGGGGGGCGTTTCAACTTTTAGACGAGCAAAAACAGGTCCTCAGGGTAGACTACCTGGAAAATCTATTTATGGATTTAACGGAAGGGGAAATTAATTATGAGGACATGCTTATCAGCACCTTAATTACCCTGGCGCCCAAACAAATTGTCATTCATAACCCGGACTGCGAGAAAAAAAACACCGTCATGGAAACGATTAACCTCGTCTTTTGGGGCCGGGTAAGGGAATGCACCGACTGCTCCTTATGTCGAAAAAAATAATTTGTTGCCCGTTTTTTTTTGTTCTGATATATTTCTTACAGGAATGCCAGAACGGGGTGAGAAGGATTTGCATTGGACGCAGGCCGTGCTGTTGCCGGTAGTGGGGGCCCTGATCGGGTGGCTGACCAACTGGCTGGCGGTACGGCTGATCTTTCGTCCCTACAAACCAGTTCGTGTGCTTGGCTACACCATCCAGGGGGTAGTACCCAAAAGGCGTGGTGAGCTGGCCAGGGTCATCGGCAGGGTGATTGAGGAGCAACTCCTTCCCAAGGAGCAACTGCTCAACTACCTTCGCTCAGAACAATTAAACGAAGATCTGATCTGTTCCGTGGATACGGCTGTCCGTGCCAGGGTGATGGACAGGCTGCCCGGTTTTTTACCCCTGTCCCTGCGGCGAATGATTTCCGACGCTCTGGCCGAACAGATCAAAAGGGAACTGCCACCCCTGGTTAATGAACTGGTAGACCGCTTTGGGGAAAAGCTAAAAGTAGATTTCTGTTTGTCCAGGGTAGTGGAGGAGCAGGTAAATAGTTTTTCGCTGGAACAGTTGGAAAAAGTCATTATCTCTGTTGCTTCCCGGGAACTAAAACATATCGAAATCCTGGGAGGCTTGCTGGGGTTTATGATTGGTCTTTTGCAGGTGGGCATTTTGGGGCTGTATAAATAGGCGTTGTGCTGAAAGCCTCCGGGTCGCCTTTCAGTTGACACAAGCACAGATTCCCAATATAATAACGTAACGAAGCATAAAGCAATGGTGATGAAGGGGAAGAGTAGGCCCTGAAATGCCCGTCCCCAGAGAGGGGGTGCCGCGGCTGGAAGCATCCCTGGATGGGAGGGGCTGAAAACCACCCCGGAGCTGCCCTGCCGAACGCCGTGACACGCGGTAAATAAGCGGGGCCGGTGAGGACCGTTACCACCTTAGAGGCGGGCTGGCCTTTTTTATCTTTTGGTCGCCAAGCAGGGTGGAACCGCGGATTATTTCGTCCCTGAAACAGGGACGTTTTTTATTTCGGTATTAAAAGAAAGGGGTTCTTCTATGGTCAAGGTAACCTTAAAAGATGGTTCCGTGCGGGAATACGAGCCCGGTACTCCTTTGAGCCGCATAGCGCAGGACATCAGTCCCCGCCTGGGCAAGGAAGCCCTGGTGGCGGCGGTGGACGGGCGGCTGGTGGACTTGAGCTACCCTTTACACAGGGATGCCGCCGTTGAGTTCTACACCTTTGAAGATGAGCCGGGGCGGGATGCTTTCCGCCATAGCGCCGCCCATGTCATGGCCCAGGCCGTGAAGCGACTCTTCCCGGAAGTCAAGCTGGCCATCGGCCCGGCCATTGCTGAGGGGTTTTACTACGATTTTGATGCGGAAAAGCCCTTCACGCCTGCGGACCTGGAGAAAATTGAAAAGGAAATGCAGGCCATTGTGAAGGAAGATCTTCCCTTTAAACGGTTTGAAGTATCCCGGGAGGAGGCACTGGAGCGGTTTTCTGCCGCCGGGGAAAAGTACAAGGTGGAGCTTATCAATGAGCTGCCGGGAGATGCGGTAATTTCCTGTTACCAGCAGGGTGAATTCGTGGACCTCTGTGCCGGTCCCCACATTCCTTCCACCGGCAGGCTGAAAGCCTTTAAGCTCACTTCCGTGGCCGGGGCTTACTGGCGAGGCGACGAGAGAAATAAGATGCTCCAGCGCATTTACGGCACCGCTTTTCCTAAGAAATCCCAGCTTGAAGAATACCTCTTCCGTATTGAAGAGGCCAAACGCCGGGATCACCGGAAGCTGGGAGCGGAGCTGGACCTGTTCAGCATCCAGGAAGAAGGGCCGGGCTTTCCCTTTTTCCATCCCAGGGGCATGGTCCTGCGCAACCAGCTGGAACAATTCTGGCGGGAAGAGCATTACAAGAGGGGTTACCAGGAAATCCGCACGCCCATCATCTTAAACCGCTCCTTGTGGGAAAGGTCGGGGCACTGGGAACACTACCGGGAAAACATGTACTTTACCCGGATCGATGACGTGGAATACGCCATCAAGCCCATGAACTGTCCGGGGGGCATCCTGGTGTACAAGAGCCGCCTGCACAGTTACCGGGAACTGCCCATTCGCCTGGCGGAACTGGGTCTGGTGCACCGGCACGAACTTTCCGGTGTGCTCCACGGCCTCATGCGGGTGCGTTGCTTTACCCAGGACGATGCCCACATCTTCATGTTGCCCTCCCAAATCCGGGAAGAGATCATCGGGGTCATTGACCTGGTGGATTATTTCTACAGCATCTTTGGTTTCAATTATAAAGTGGAACTCTCCACCCGTCCCGAAAAATCCATGGGCTCCGACGAGATCTGGGAGATGGCTACCACTGCCCTGGAAGAGGCCTTAAAGGCTAAAGGTATGGCGTATAAGGTAAATGAAGGGGACGGCGCCTTTTACGGGCCCAAAATTGACTTCCACCTGGAGGATTGCCTGGGGCGTACCTGGCAGTGCGGCACCATTCAGCTGGATTTCCTCATGCCGGAGAAGTTTGATCTTACCTACGTTGGTGAGGACGGCCAGAAGCACCGTCCGGTTATGATCCACCGGGTGGTGTTTGGCAGCATTGAACGTTTTATCGGCATCCTTACCGAACATTTTGCCGGTGCCTTTCCCACCTGGCTGGCCCCGGTCCAGGTCAGGGTTCTGCCCATTGCCGACCGGCATGCCGGCTACGCCCGGCAGGTGGTGGAGCGGCTGGAAAGGGAAAATATCAGGGTAGAGCTGGACGCCCGCAATGAAAAGGTAAATTACAAAATCCGCGAGGCCCAGGCACAAAAAATACCCTACATGCTGGTGGTGGGTGACATGGAGGCCCGGGAAGGCACTGTGGCTGTCCGCCACCGCGCCCGGGGGGACCAGGGTGCCCTGCCCCTGGAGGAATTTATCGCCCGCATTCTGGAGGAAATCCGCACTAAAGCTATTGGTTAGGAAAGTATGAAGGGGTGGGTTGTTTTGGTTGGTTTCCAGGCCTGAAGTATCCCCAGTTTTTTAAAGCCCCTGTTTTGGCTCGGTAGCGAGCGACTTGAGCCGAGCACTAGTTTGGCCCGCGAGGCTCACCGGAGCGAGCAGGAGCCAAAACAGGGTAGTTGGAAAGTGGGGATAACTCAGGTTTGAGCCAATTGCGATGTTCGGAAGTAGAGATGAATAGGCCGTTTTAGGGCAGTGGCAAAAATATTTTACCCCGGCACGCGTGCCGGGGTAAAATATTTTTGCCACTGCCCTAAAACGGCCTATTCATCTCTACTTCCGAACATCGCAATTGGCTCCTCTGAAGCGCGCCCAAAAGACCACGGTGGAGTTTGTTTTGTGTGAAAATTCTTCTTGCCAGCAGGACCAATTGCAGGTAAAATAGGGTAGGGCAAAACGCCAGAGAATAAGTTTTCAGGGGCAAACCCATACTAGGTTTAACCATCTTTAAAAATCAGGAAAGGGGGAAAGGGGATTGCGGGAAAAAGTTGAGGAAGTACTCAATAAAATACGCCCTGCCCTGCAGCGGGACGGTGGCGACGTGGAACTGGTAGATGTCGGTGCCGATGGTGTGGTGAAGGTCAGGTTAAAAGGTGCCTGTGGCGGGTGACCCATGTCCACCTATACCCTGAAAATGGGGATTGAGCGGTCGCTCAAGCAGGCAATTCCGGAGGTTAAAGAAGTCATTCAAGTTTAAAAGCCGCGAAAAAAGCCTCTGCACCAGCAGGGGTTTTTTCTATAGGGGGTGGCCCAGGTGCAACGGTACAATGTGGCCGTATGCCAGATGACCATAAACCAGGAAAAAGAAAAAAATCTTGTCCGCGCCCGGGAGATGATTGCCCGCGCCGCGAAACAGGGGGCCAGGCTGGTGGTTCTGCCGGAAATGTTTAACTGTCCTTATGTGGCCAGGCTCTTCCCCCAGTATGCAGAAAGTTACCCGGAGGGGCCCAGTTTACAGATGCTGTCCCGGGCAGCCCGGGAGGAGGGGGTTTACCTGGTGGGTGGCTCCCTGCCGGAGCGGGATGGCGACCGGGTTTATAACACCAGTTTTATATTTGCCCCGGACGGGCGGTTACTGGGCAAACACAGAAAGATGCATCTTTTTGATGTGGAACTGGCCAGCGGATTAACGGTTAAAGAATCCAGCACCATTGGTGCCGGAAATCAGGTTACGGTGATTCCCTCAGAACTGGGCGGCCTGGGTGTGGCCATCTGCTATGATATCCGTTTTCCCGAGCTCATGCGGTTGATGGTGTTGAAAGGAGCCCGGGTGGTGGTGATCCCGGCGGCCTTTAACATGACCACCGGCCCGGCCCACTGGGAGCTAATTTTCCGCATGCGGGCCATTGATAACCAGGCCTATTTCATCGGGGCCTCTCCGGCCCGGGATCCCATGGCACCCTATGTGGCGTATGGCCACTCCCTGGTAGTGGATCCCTGGGGGAATGTGGTCAGCATGGCCCGGGAAGGGGAAGAGATTATCTATGCCGAGATAGATCTGGATTTGATTGAGAAGATTCGCTCGGAACTGCCTTTGTTGCGTCACCGGCGTACGGATGTCTATGCCCTGGAGTTGCTCGCCCCGTAATCCCTCTGGTAGAATAGAAAAGAATGGGGTGAGCAGATGTTAAGTTTTGGCATTGTGGGCCTGCCCATGGTGGGCAAGACAACCATCTTTAATCTGGTCACCGAAAGCGGTGTACAGACTTCAAACTTTATGACCGGCAAAACCGAGACCAATGCAGGTATGGCCCGGGTGAGGGATCCCCGGGTGGATTTTCTTTCCCGCCTGTATAACCCCCGCCGCACCATTTACGCCCAGGTACAGTGCAGTGATGTGCCCGGCCTGGTGCGAGGAGCCAGTGAGGGCAAGGGATTGGGAAACCAGTTCCTGGAAGGCATCCGGGGGGTGGACCTGCTGGTTCATGTGCTCCGGGCTTTTGCCAACCCGGATGTTCCCCATGTGGATGGGGAAATTGACCCCCTGCGGGATCTGGAAACGGTTAGCTTGGAGTTGCTCCTGGCCGATATGGAATTGCTGGAAAAGCGCATCGACCGCATTAAATCCGGTAAAAAGATTAACAAAGAAGGCGCTTTGGAACTGGAAGTGTTGGAAAAGTGCCTGGCTGCCCTGGAAAACGAGTTGCCTTTGCACCAGGTGGAGCTTACCGAAAAAGAAAGGGCGGTACTGCGCAATTATAATTTTTTAACCGAAAAACCCGTGATTTTAGTAGTCAATACCGATGAAGAGCAGTTTAAATCGCGGCGGTATGCGGGACGGGAGGCCCTGGAGGAGGCGGCGTCGGCCCGGGGTCTAAAAATGATTGAGATTTGCGGCCAGATGGAGATGGAAATCAGCCAGCTATCGCCGGAAGACCGGGAGTTGTTCCTGGCTGATCTGGGGGTTAAGGAACTTGGCTCGGACCGGTTGGTGCGGACTGCTTATGAGGAGCTGGGTTTAATTTCTTTCTTTACCGTTGGCGAGGATGAAGTCAAGGCCTGGACCATCCGCAAGGGTACCGATGCCAAAAGAGCCGCCGGTAAAATCCATTCCGATATCGAGCGGGGGTTTATCCGGGCGGAAGTGGTGACCTTTAATGACCTGCACCAGCTGGGTTCTATGGCTAAGGTCAGGGAAAAAGGCCTTGCCCGCCTGGAAGGCAAGGACTACATTGTTCAGGATGGAGACATCATCAACTTCAGGTTTAATGTATAAGGTAAAAATGTATAATAGAAGAAAATGGCAATTGGGGGCTTCTTGAGCTATGGGTTACCGCGATCTTTTTCCAGACGAACTGGCGGCCCGGGTGGAAAAGGCGGTGGAGCTCCTGGCTGATTGCACTGTTTGCGCCCAGTACTGTCATGTCAACCGGTTGGAGGGGGAAAAGGGGTTCTGCCGGGGCGGGCGGCTGGCGGCGGTGAGCAGCTGGGGTCCCCATTTTGGGGAAGAGGAAGTCCTGGTGGGCCGGCACGGTTCGGGGACCATTTTTTTCGCCCATTGCAACCTGGCCTGCCGCTTTTGCCAGAACTGTGACATAAGCCAGTACGGCGAAGGCAGCGAACTGACCGCCCGGGAACTGGCCGGCGCCATGCTGGAATTGCAGGATATGGGCTGCCATAACATTAACCTGGTTTCCCCCAGCCACTATGTGCCGCAAATCCTGGAAGCCCTGTATATTGCCGCCGGTGATGGCTTAACCCTGCCCCTGGTTTACAATACCGGTGGATATGATGCCCTGCACACTTTAAAGTTATTGGACGGGGTAGTGGATATTTACATGCCCGACATCAAGTTTGGCGATGACGGGATTGGTGAGCGCTATACCAGGGCGGCCAATTATTTTACGGTGGCCAAACAGGCGGTTAAGGAAATGCACCGGCAGGTAGGGGATCTGGTGGTGGATGAGCGGGGTATGGCCGTCAGAGGACTGCTGGTGCGCCATCTGGTCATGCCCGGCGATCTCGCCCGTACCGGGGCGGTGATGAAATTCCTGGCCGGGGAGATATCCCCCAACACCTTTGTAAATATTATGGATCAATATTACCCGGCCCATGAGGCCCGCCGCTATCCGGAACTATCCCGGCGGATTACCCGTGAGGAGTTTCGCCGGGCGGTGGAAATTGCCCGGGAATGCGGTTTGCAGCGCATTTATTCGTAAAACTTAAATATCATCTTCACCGCTTGGGCGGCGGTCGTTCCTGATCCGGCAAGGGGTCCGGAACGACCGCCCTTTTTTTATGGGGTTTGACAACAGTGTTTTAAAAAGGTGGTATAAAATACTTTTCCTGTGAAATACTAGGCCGCGAGAGGAGGTGGAACAAATGCATCACTGGCGGATGACCGAAATGGAGAAGCTTCACATTATGGAGCAGTTAAGGGCTGAGGAACTGTGCACAAAGAAAGCCCGCTTTTACCTCACTCAGACCCGGGATCCGGCCATCCAGGGACTGCTGCAGCAGTGCATTGACAAAGGGCAGCGGCATATCAGCACCCTGAACAACCTGCTCCGGGATGCCGGGTTATCGGGCATGGCGGCGCAACACTAATTTCCAATTGCCACACACAGGAGGTGTTAGCAGTGCAGTTTTCCGACCGGGATATCCTGGCCGATATGCTCACCGGAGCCAAGATGATCTCCACGGGTTATCACATGGCCGTGCTGGAAGCGGCTAATGACCGGGTGCGGAACACCCTTATCCATATCAACAATGAAGAAATGAACACCCAAAAGCAAATCTTTGATTTGATGCACTCCCGGGGCTGGTACCCCCTCGATCCCGTTTTCACGGGTACGCCTATGGGACCGGAAGCTACCAACATCCGTGGGCCCGAGGGGCCTATGGGGAGAATGGCTCCCGGAATGGGTCCCGCGCAAATGTAAGCTGACTCTGGACTCCCGTAAACGAATACGGCCAGAAGCCTGCCACTGGTGGGCTGCCTGTAGGGAAGAACAAGAAAGGGAAGACCGGGGAGGAAGAGGCCCGGTCTTTTTTCCTTTGTGCCCGGTCGCAAGCCTTGTGTCGTGTTCAAAAACAGTTGCCGGAAGGTTACTAAGAAGGCGGGTTTTAAGGGGGAGGGTGTAAACCGTGGGAACAATGCCCTGCCGGAAGGTCACCAGGCATAGTACGGTAAATTGCTGGTAGGCCCATTTTTCCTGCATCTGGGGAAGATTTTTTGCGTTTCAGAAGCCGAAACGCGCACCACGCAGCCCCTTTTGCATTGGCGGATCCATGATAATGGCTGTATTTGGGCCGGCCGCCCATGGCTCTGGAAGAGCCTCCCATAGAAGGACGGGATATCGCCGATATTGTACCGGCATGGCGGAGTTAAAATATCCTAAAAAGGTGGTTCTGGGCGAAATCGCCGTGCGGGATGGCTTCCAGCATGAAGAAAAGTTCATCCCCACCCTGGCCAAACTGTGGGTTCTGGAGGACCTACGGAGCATAAGTAAATGACGGGGTTTGACCATTAAAGGCCCCTACGCCGCACCGGGCGGAAGGGGTCTTTTTTATCTGGTGCATTTTATTTACGAAAGGGAACTGGTGGCCCTCCGGCGAATGTTTAAAGCACGAACATTGGAGAAGGGAGGAGTGAGAATATGGCCGAGGGTAAAAAGACCAGAAAGATTGCCATTCTTGGTGGTCCGGGTACGGGTAAAACAACGTTATGTAAACAGTTAGATGTGGATTACAGCATGGCCGGCTATATAAGTGACGTTTGCCTGGAATTTGCCCGCTCATACATTGCCTGGTACGGGGTGCCCAGGAGCATTTTTGAACAGTTTCTGCTCTATGAGGGGCAAAAACGCCGGGAAGAGGAGCTTTCCTACTGCGACATTATTTTCTGCGACAACGCCACCATTTTGAATTACGTGTACGGCCTGTTGAGCTGCGATTTCAAAAACCCGAAGGAAGTTTACGCCTTGATGAAACTGTATGAGTGGGCCATGCGAGACCTGCCCGAGTATGACATCTTTTACGTGCCCCGGGAGTTTGATGTGGAAAAAGACGGAATAAGGTACCAGGACAGTGATTTTGCCGTGGTCGTGGATGCCAAGATAAAAAATTTCCTGGATATCATGAATGTACCCTACACCATAGTAAGAGGGGACCTGGAAACCAGGGTAAAGACGGTTAAGGAAAAAATCGGTTTTGTAGAAAAGCGCAAGCGCTGTACTGCCATCCACGAGGTGGCTTTACGGAACGATAATGGAAGCTGTCCGGTTTAATGGCTTCTCGATGAGAAAGGGCGGCGGTCGTTCCGGAACGACCGCCGCCCAATTATTATTATTATTATTATTATTTATGTTCGTACAGGTCCGGTGCCCGGGCCTGGGCCTAGATGGCCTGGCCATATCTACCCGGTTGTGCATTTTGTTCCACGCGTGGCATTGAGAATGGCCAGCAGGGCGACCCCCACGTCGGCAAAGACGGCCTCCCAGATGGTGGCCAGCCCCAGGGTTCCCAGGCCAAGAAAGAACGCTTTCATGCCCAGGGCCAGGATGATGTTTTGTTTGACAATTGCCCTGGTGTGACGGGCAATTTCCATGGCCGTGGCCAGTTTGGAGGGAGCATCCTCCATGAGCACCACGTCGGCGGCTTCAATGGCCGCATCGGAACCCAGCCCGCCCATGGCCACCCCCACATCGGCCCTGGCAATAACGGGGGCATCGTTGATACCATCACCGACAAAGGCCAGCTTTTGCCGTGGAGGCAGGTTGGCCTTTAGTTCTTCCACCCGCCGGACCTTGTCCTCCGGCAGGAGCTGGGCATAATAGTGATCTATGCCCAGCGTTTCGGCCACCCGGCGGGCAGCCCTTTCCTCATCGCCGGTCAACATGACCACTGTCTTTACCCCGAGGGCTTTCAACCTGGCAATGGCCTGGCGGGCATCGGGTTTAATTTCGTCGTTGATGACAATGTACCCGGCCAGGATGCCGTCAATGGCTACAAATACCGTATTGCCTTCTACGCAAGAGATATCGTGGGAAATCCCCTCCCGGTCCAGGAGGCGGTCCCCCCCAACCAGAACGTTTTTGCCCGCGACCCGGGCCAGGATGCCGTATCCCGGGATTTCCCGGCAGTCGCTCACACTGTCCAGGGGAATTTCCCGCCCCCAGGCCCGCCGGATGGACTGGGCTACGGGGTGGGTGGAATAAGCTTCGGCCGCCGCAGCGTAAGCCAGCACTTCCTCCCGTTGAAAGCCGTTTTGAGCTACCACCCGGTTGACCCGGAAAACCCCCCGGGTTAGGGTTCCCGTTTTATCAAAGACCACCGTATGCAGGTTGGCTAAGGCGTCCAGGTAATTGGCTCCCTTGACCAGAATGCCCTGGCGGGAGGCCCTGCCGATGCCGCCAAAATAGGACAGGGGTATGGAAATGACCAGCGCACACGGGCAGGAAATGACCAGGAAAATCAGTGCCCGGTAGAGCCATTGGGACAAGGTGGCACCGGGAACCACCAGCGGGGGTATAAAGGCCAGCGCAAGGGCTCCCAGCACTACTGCCGGGGTATAGTAGCGGGCAAAGGTGGTAATGAACTTTTCTACGGGGGCCTTTCTGGCCGCGGCATTTTCCACCAGTTCCAGGATCCGGGCTACGGAGGAGTCCTTAAAAGGCCTGGTTACCTTTACGGTCAGAAGGCCCTGGCCGTTGATCATGCCGGCCAGGACTCTTTCTCCCCTTTCCACCTTGCGTGGTACGGATTCTCCCGTCAGCGCCGAGGTATCTACGAAGGACACGCCTTCCAGAACCTCGCCATCCAGGGGCACCCTTTCGCCCGGGCGGACCACAATGATCTGGCCCGTTACCACTTCCTCCGGTTTTACCTGCCTGGTTTCGCCGTTCACCAGCAAATTGGCGTAATGGGGACGGATATCCAGAAGGGCGGCTATCGAGCGGCGGGATCGATTAACGGCCCTTTCCTGGAAGTACTCCCCGATGGAATAAAAGAGCATTACTGCCACCGCTTCGGGCAACTGGTGAATGGCTATGGCCCCGAGGGTGGCCAGGCTCATGAGGAAATTCTCGTCAAAAACTTTTCCGCGCACAAGATTTTTCAAAGCGGTTCGGAGGATCTCCCTGCCCACCAGCAGATAGGCGGTAAGCAGGACCAGGTACTCGGCCCAGGAGTAAGGGGTTTGGTGCAGGGATTCCTGGAAGAGAAAGCCAATAACCAGAAGGGCGGCCGAGATGCCGGTTACCAGAAGGTTTCTTCTACCGTTCGCATGTTCCCTTGCCTGTTTGGCCTCACGGGGTTCTACCAGCCTTACCTCGGGTTTAATGCGATGAATAGCCTCCTGTGCCCGCCTCGCCAGCTCCGGGGGCAGCTCCAGAGTGCGGTTGGCAAAGTTGATGGTAGCATGTTCCAGTCCCTTAATCTGTTGCAATTCGTGTTCTATTTTGGCTGCACAACTGGGGCAGTCAAGACCAACCAGGGTGTAGCGCATGGACATACTCCTTTCACCGCTCTTCCGCAAAGTGCGCCTGGGCTTCACGGATCAGGTTGACGATATGGTCGTCATCCAGGGAATAATAGACCATTTTCCCTTCCCGGCGGTACTTCACCAGACGCATTGCCTTCAGCAGCCGGAGGTGGTGGGAAACGGCAGGCAAACTCATTTCCAGGATTTCCGCCAGATCACATACACAAAGTTCCCTGTAGGACAGGAGGTAGAGGATCTTGGTGCGGGTTTCGTCTCCCAGCACCTTAAAAAGTTCGGACAAACCGGCTACTTCCAGCACTTTGCCCTTAAGATCTTCGATTGCAGTGGACACACAAAAGGTGTCACAGACGTCGTTATTGGGAAAATATCTGGTCGTATGAAATACCCCCCTTATCCTTAAAAGATTAAACAATTACTTAATTGAATTATATTTTTGCCAGTCACCATTTGTCAAGCTGCTAAAATGTTATCGGCGTGAATCCTGTCCGTTGGGCCCCGGAGGGGGTATGTTTGCCGGTTGTTGCTTCCTGTGCCCGGGCTGGAGTAAAATGGAGATGTTCGGTGGAAAGGAGATGATCTAACGGACATGTTTGAAGCTTTGTACTTGCTGGCAGGGGTAGCTGCCGGGGTGCTGACCGGTTGGCTGTTGGCCGGCATCCGTATACGGGCCCTGTCGGCTGAGGTTGTGGCCGCCCGGAGCAGGGCGATGGCGGCGGAAGGCATTAATGCCGAGCTGCGCCAGCAGCTAAACCAGGTGCAGCAGGAATTAAATGATCTCCGCCTGCAGGTGGTCCGGGAACACCAGGCCCGGGTTAGGGCGGAAACTTCCCTGGAAGAGGCCAGAAATAGCCTTACCGAGCAGAAAAAACTCCTTGCCGAAGCCACCCAGCGCCTTACCGATACCTTTAAAGCCCTTTCTGCCGAAGCTTTAAAAAGCAACAATCAGGCTTTCATTGAATTGGCCCGTCAGGTGCTGGAAGGCGTGGTTGTGGAAGCCCGGGGCGATCTCCAAAAGCGGCAGGAAGCCATCGATGCCCTTATTAAGCCCCTGAAAGAAGAGCTCATCCGGTATGAGGCCCAGGTGCGGGCCATGGAAAATGCCCGCCAGGAAGCTTATGGAAGCTTGAAAAGACAGCTGCAGGAGCTTAGCCAGACCCAGCAGTTGCTGCACAGGGAGACGAGCAACCTGGTAAACGCCTTAAAAACCCCCCAGGTGCGGGGGAGATGGGGAGAAATAACCCTGCGCCGGGTGGTGGAAGTGGCGGGCATGTCCCCGTACTGTGACTTTGTGGAACAGGTTTCGGTGGAAACGGAAGGGGGGCGGCTGCGTCCCGACCTGGTGGTAAAGCTTCCGGGGGGCAGGACGGTGGTGGTGGATGCAAAGGTCCCGTTAAAGGCCTACATGGAAGCCACCGAGTCCGCCGATGAAAACGCATGGCGCCTGGCCATGCAAAGACATGCCCAGGCCGTGCGGGCGCACATGCAGTCCCTGGGTTCCAAGGCCTACTGGAGCCAGTTTACGCCCGGCCCCGACTTCGTAGTTCTTTTCCTGCCGGGGGAATCCTTTTTCAGCGCCGCCGTGGAGCAGGACCGGCGGTTGATTGAAGATGCCCTGGCCAGCCGGGTGCTGCTGGCTACTCCCACCACATTAATTGCCCTTTTGCGTACAGTGGCCTTGAGCTGGCAACAGCATCATATGGCCGAAAACGCCCGGCAAATTGCCGAAGCGGGCATGGAGCTCTACGAGCGGGTGTGCAAGTTTGCCGGACACCTGGCTAAAATAAAGGATGGCCTGCAGAAGGCCACCCAGTCTTTTAACAATGCAGTCGGTTCCTGGGAGAGCCGGGTGGTGCCGGGAGCCAGGCGTTTAAAAGAACTGGGAGCTGCCATGCCGGGTAAGGAACTTTTACCCTTAAGCCAGGTGGAAATCGCGCTGCGGGAATTGCCCCCGGAGCGGGAGCGGGAGTAGGGCGTGGGGGGCAGCCGTGCTTGAATTCCTGCAGGGTGCCGTCCCGCCTGTTCTGCGGGCAAAACGCGGGTGGAACACGGTGCAAGTGGGGGTGCAGCTGCGTGCTGCTCATCGTCAACGCCGATGACTTCGGTTACACGGTGGGAGTAAACCGGGGGATTATTAAAGCCATGGAATGCGGGGTGGTCACCAGTACCAGCCTGATGGCCAACCAGCCGGGTACCGGGGATGCCCTGGCTGTTTTATGCCGGGGTAGGCTGAAGGCTGCCGGGGTACACCTTTGCCTGACGGCGGGCAGACCCCTGTGCGACCCGGCAGCTGTACCTTCACTGGTAGATGGCCGGGGATGGTTCAAAAAAAGGGACGCCCTTCTCTCGGGGTCCTTAAACGGGGAGGAAGTGAGGCGGGAATTCCTGGCTCAGGTGGAAAAGGTCAGGGCGGCGGGAGTACGGGTAAGCCACCTGGATACACACCATCATGTCCACACACATACCGTAATATTGGAAGCCCTGCTGGATGTGGTCCGGCGCTACGGGCTGCCTGTGCGGAGCCTGGACTCTTCCATGCGCCAGAGGCTTATCCGGCAGGGTGTACCCACCCCCGATTATTTTTGCGGCCACTGGTTTGGTGAGCAGGTCTCCGGGGAATCGTTTCGCCGGTTAGTTACTGCCGGGTTGCAGAGCGGTGCCGGGGTAATGGAGTTGATGACCCATCCCGGCATAGTGGATGAAGAACTGAGGCAGCGGAGCAGCTACACCTGGCAGCGGGAGAGGGAACTGGCCATTCTCTGTGACCCGGGCACCAGGCAGTGGCTGCTTGAGCAGGGGGTCAAACTGGCGAGTTATCTGGATCTGGCAGGTCGCCCCCCTGGTTAGAGTTTGGAGGCCACTTCATGAAGGTGAGAGCCGATTTGCTGCAGTTTCTCCACCATTTCAGCTATCTTTTCCATCGTCCTGGCCTGTTCCTGGGTTATGGCGCTGTTTTTTTCAATGCCGGCGGTAACCCTTTCAATGGAACTCTTGAACTGGTTTAAAGTCTTCTCTATCTCCCTGGCGGAGCGGCTGCTTTCTTCGGCCAGCTTGCGTACTTCCTGGGCTACCACGGCAAATCCCCGCCCCACCTGGCCGGCCCGGGCTGCTTCAATGGCGGCGTTCAATCCCAGGAGCTTGGTCTGGTCGGCCACGTTCTGGATGAAGGTCAGGATCTGGGTGGTACTCTTTACCTGTTGGGCTGCTTCCTGCGACTCCCGGACAAGGGTCTCGCCGGTGGCGGCCAGCTCCTGGGAGGAAGCGGTAAATTCATGGATGGCATGCGCCGCCTGCTGGATGGCTTCTGCCACCGCCTCGGCCTGGGCCTGTATCTGTGCCTTCATTTCCTCGTCCCTGAGCATCTTAACCACCAGGGCCGAGGCAATCCGGGCTATGGGCTGCACGATTTCCAGCTTGCCGGCAATCCCGAAGGTGCCGATTTTTTCCCCGTTTGCCTTGATGGCCAGGTTAAAACCTTCCTTCATGGTCCCGCCCGAGGCGGCGGCCTCCTCGGCGGTCACGCTGTACTCGTCCACCGGGGAATTAAGGATGGTCCGGGCACCTTGATGGGCTACTCCCATACGCGTTTGGGCGGAGTCGGCAATGATGGTGCCGGTCCGGTCGCAGACAATGGTGTGGTGTCCTGTTTCCCGGTAAATGAACTCGGTGATTTGCCTGGCCACGTCCAGCTGCAATTCCACTACTCTCACTCCTTTATAAAATACTTGAGCTTGCACTACGGCAGAATATCGTTCTCCCTCTAATGTTGCCTTTATGATGGTCTGGCCAATCCAGTAAATAATTCGGCAAAAATTAAACTTTCCTTACCGGGGTCCGAAAAAATTTCGTGTAACTTGAAATAACAAAGGCGGCCGGTAGTCCCGCAGCAAGGAAAACAAGGGATACCGCCGCCCGGTTGGGCCATACGAGACCTGCTCATATGACATCTTTTAAGTGTCCCGGGAGCTTGATGCGGTTGTTTCCGCTATAAAACATTCTGTGTGAGGGTACAAGCCCGGTAATGCATATGGTTTACGGGTTTTTCCCAAAGGAATCTTCCAATTCCGGCAACAGTGTTGCCAGGCCTTGTTCGGGTTCGGGCATGATGTTTATATTTTCAGACTTGAGAATTTCGTTCATTTCAAAGTAATCGACTCCCAGCATGTCTGCGCACTGCCGGATAGTCATCCGGCCCTCCCGATATGCTTGTACGGCCCCTACGTGGTTGCTAATGAACAGCTTATAAAGATCTTTCGCCCCCATACAAATCCTCCTTGTACTTGCGGGAGCCAGTACCCGGTCCCTTCAACATGCCGATTAACACTGCCAGGGGGTCATCAGAGCCGCCACGCAATTCTTCGTTTTCTGGTATGGGAAGGGTGATTCCTAATTTGCGGAATAACTCTTCCTTTTGCTTTGGGGTCAATTTTTTGATTTCTTCAACCAAACGTTCAACTGCCATTTGATTTCACCTCGTTATCCAGTATACCATATCCTGTAAATAAGAGCAACAATTATGCGGTGAGCTATCATGCCGGCCAATTCTATCCCTGTTGCCCGTTTACCTCTTCCGCCAGCTCCAGGATCCTGGCCAGCACCTTTTGCCTGCGGGCTTCGATGTCCTGGAAGTTCATGTTCGGGATGTAGCAGGCTTCCACTTCATCGTGGACCTTTTTGGCGCGGTGGATGAAGTCCACGGCTTCTTCCATGCAGCGCCGATACATCTCCCGGGCGGTATCCCTTTCGGCCTGCAAAACCGGGCCGGACACGGGCCTGACACAGGTCATGGTGTCCACAACCACGTCGCCGTTTTGGGGTTTATAATAGTGGGGCTCCACGGAATTAACCACCGCCAGGTTCAGCCCGGGGATGACCAGGTGTTCGATCCGGGACGGATCCAGGGCACAGTGGTAGGCTTCAACGTCGTACCCGCGCATTAAAGCGGCATCCATAATCCGCCGGACCAGGGTGGTCTTGCCCGTACCGTCGTCGCCATTGATAATATAACGTTTCTTTAAATGGCCAACAATAGTGTCCAGGTAGCTTACCGTTCCGTCAGGGGTGATGGCCGTAGCAAAAAGGTGGCGGGCTTTGGGGTTGTCTGTCTGGCGCGTTTGTCCCGCAAAAATTTCGTGGGTCAAATCAAGCGCGAGCTTATCAAAGGCACCCACATTAAAGGCGCCGGTTTCCCGGTAATGGCTGCGCACCTCTTCCAGAAAGAGGTGGGCGGCGGCCAGGTAGCTGTAGGCCCGTTTAAACAGCCGCCCTATTTCCTGGTTTAAAGCCAGGATTTCCTTTTTATGTGCCCGCAGGCCTTCTTCGTTCCAGTGGTCCCCGAGGTGAACAATTTCATCCACCGCTCCCGGGTTCTTGGGATCAACCACGTGCGGGGCGGTGCCGTCCAAGAGCGCCACCCTGATGGCCGGGATAACTACCCCGTCCAGGGACCCGTTGTCCGAAGAGCAGCAGTGGAACTCCACGTCGTAACACCGCTCCAGCATTTCTTCGCCAATCTTGCGCATAAAAGTTGACTTACCGACACCGGGTCCTCCTTTAATAACAAAAATGCGGGTGGCGTCGGGTTCAATAATGTAGTCGTAAAACGAGTAAAATCCCCGGCAGGTGTTGCCCCCCGGGAAAACCTTTTTTAGCCTGCCCTTATTCAATATGCGTACCCCCCAGATTGTTTTTGGGGAAATATATGCTTATTTGCAAGTTAAAATGACACGTTGCTGCAATATTGGGATTAAAAAACCGGCTTCAAGAGAGTATGGCACCCTGGAAAGGCAGCCCTGGCAGCGGTTCCCCGCATCAATAGCCGCATGTTATAATGTAATTCAGTGACGAAAAAGGTGGAGTGTGGTCCCGGTGTACAGGACCCGCATTGTTGTTGCCGAAAGCGACAGGGATTTTCGCGCCCGGCTTAAAGAGATCCTGCGCCATGCAGGATACATGGTGATTGGGGAAACGCAGGACGGCCGGTCCTTGCTGCAGATGGTCTTTCAAACCACCCCGGAACTGGTGATTTTGGAATACCGCCTTCCGGGCAGTGAGGGCATAGATGTGGCCGGCATTATCGAAGAGCATCATGTAGCCCCGGTGGTGCTTACGGCCGACTTGCACCAGCAAAATGTGGCCGAGCTGGTTCGTTCGCCCGGGGTTTACGGGGTGCTCCCCAGGCCATTGCAGGAGGAAATGGTGGTGCCGACCATTGAAATGGCCATGGCTTCCTTTGAGCGGACCATGCGGCTGGAAAAGGAAATTAGAGGCCTGCGCAAGACTCTGGAAGAGCGCAAGTTGACGGAGCGGGCCAAAGGTTTGCTTATGGAGAGAAAAGGAATGACGGAGCGGCAGGCCTATAAATACCTGCAAAAGATGAGTATGAATCGCTGCGTACCTTTAGCCCGGGTGGCCCGGGAAATTATTATGGCCCTGGAAAAGTAAGGGTATTTGTAAATTTTTGCGGCGGGGCTAACTGTATACAGTATTTCTTGTTAAGAACATCTTGATCTCCCGGGCAATCCTGTTATAATCATCATTGTACGGTTTTTTCAGGGCAATGGCGTCCTGATTCAGGCCTGTGGAAAGTAAACGCGGGCCTGAAGCAGGGCGTTTTTTGTTTTCTTGTCCCTGAGTTTTGGAAGGAGAGATCACCATGCCCACCCTGACCTCCGAAGACGTCCTCCACAAAGCCCGGGAATACAATGTCAAGTTTATCCGGTTACAGTTTACCGATATTTTTGGTGTCTTGAAAAATATAGCCATCACTGTAGAGGAATTACCCCGGGCGCTGGAAGGCCGGGTGATGTTTGACAGTTCGGTGATCGAGGGTTTCGTCCAAAACCGTGAGTCGGACATTTACCTGCTCCCCGACCCGGCAACCTTTGTGATCTTTCCCTGGCGGCCCCGGGAAGGGGCAGTGGCCCGGTTGATCTGTGATGTGCTGACCCCCCAGGGTGAACCTTACGGTGCCTGTTCCCGGGCGGCTTTAAAGCGTGTGCTGGCCAGGGCGAAAGAAATGGACCTGGAGTTCCGGGTAGGAGCGCAGATCGAATTTTTCCTTTTCCATACCGATGCCCAGGGCAAACCGACCGTTATCACCCACGACCGGGCAGGGTATTGTGACCTTACGCCGGTGGATCTGGGTGAGAATGCCCGCCGGGATATGGTGCTCACCCTCCAGGAGATGGGCCTGGATGTTTCTTCTTCCCACCATGAGATTGCGCCGGGGCAGCATGAAATCTTCCTTAAAGAAGATGACGCTTTAACTGTGGCCGACAGCATTGCCACCTTTAAATTTGTGGTGCGCACCATTGCCCAGCGGCACGGCCTGCACGCCTCCTTTATGCCTCGCCCCCTGGCCCGTTACAACGGTTCGGGAATGCATTTGCACCAGTTTCTGTGGCGGGACGGTGAAAATGCCTTTTACGATCCTGCCGGGGAGCACCAGCTGAGCGAACTGGCCTACCGTTATATAGCCGGGTTGATTACCCATGCCGGGGCCTTAACGGCCATTACCAATCCGCTGGTCAACAGTTACAAGCGTCTTATACCCACCGACCTGGCTCCGGTACTGGCCGCCTGGTCGGAGGAAAACCGCAGCACCATGATCCGCGTGCCGGCTCAACGCCAGGAAGGCACCCGGATAGTTTTACGCAGCCCCGACCCCACTGCCAATCCCTACCTGGCTCTGGCTGCTTCCCTGGCGGCCGGACTGGACGGTATCGAACACGGCCTGGTGCCCGGGGCACCCCTGTCGGAAAACCATGCACCGGTACGGGAGCTAATTCGCCGCATTGGCCTGCCCCGCCACCTGGCCGACGCGTTACGTGCCCTGGCCGGTGATGCGGTGATTCAGAACGCTCTGGGACGGGAGATCACCGCTCGCTTCCTGGAAGCCAAGGAAGACGAATGGGAGCGCTATCAGGCCGAGGTACACCAGTGGGAGCTGGATGAATATTTGACTAACTTCTAGTTCCGGGATTTTGTTACCAGGACACTTTGTGAAAGAAACAATCCGGGGTGTTCCCGGTGGAAAAATAGATGAGAAAGGGGGGATGGTTGGCAAAGAATTGGCTGGATAGAGAGAAACGGCGGATAAAAAAAGTCCGGCTTGATGTTGACCACCAGGCCGGCACTGGAGAAGAAAACATTTTTAGAAAGAACCATTACCTTAATTTTACCGTGTTTTTTAGGAGGATGGAACAATGAGTTTTAGTAAAGGTGTTAACGCTACTGCAGCTACCCTGACCCGGCTGCGCACCGGTGAGAGCTATTGTCCCTTTAGCGGGATGTGTGTGACCTGTCTGGACGGTTGCCCCGGCCTTTGTGAAATAGGTAAATCTTCCGTGCGGGGCAAGGAAGTACTTTATCCCCAGCCCTTCGGCAAAACTACCTCTGCTTCCCAGAAGGATTACCCGGTGGATTATTCCCACTTCAACATCCTCGGTACCGCCGTGGGCGCCCACGGTATTGAAGCCGATCCCGACAGGGCCATTTTCCCGGCGGTCAGCCTGGAAACCGCCGTGGGAGCCAGCGCGGATTTAAGACTCAACCTGCCCATTGTAATCGCCGCCATGGGGTCCACCAATGTGGCTGCCAATAACTGGGATCACCTGGCCGCCGGGGCGGCTATATCCGGGGTGGGCATTGTTATTGGTGAAAACGTATGCGCCATGGACCCCAATGCGGAAATAAAGGATGGGCGCGTTGTCCATTCCCCCAACCTTGCCAGGCGGGTGAAGGACTTCCAGGAATGGTACAACGGCAGGGGATTTATTGCCGTGCAGGCCAATGTGGAAGATACCAAGCTGGGGGTCCAGGAGTACGCCATTGAAAAGCTGGGCGTGGAGGCCGTGGAACTCAAGTGGGGCCAGGGGGCCAAGGACATCGGCGGCGAAGTGAAGCTGGACAGCCTGGAGCGGGCACTGCAGCTAAAGAGCCGCGGGTATATTGTGCTGCCCGATCCCACGGACCCCAGGGTACAGGCGGCCTACCGGGCCGGTGCTTTCAATGAGTTTGAGCGCCATTCGCGCATTGGCATGGTGGAATACGAGTCCTTTATGGCCCGGGTGGAAGAACTGCGCAAGGCCGGGGCAAAGTACGTCTTCTTGAAGACCGGCGCCTACCGTCCGGCCGACCTGGCCCGGGCAGTAAAATATGCCTCTGATGCCAGGCTCGACCTGCTGACCGTTGATGGTGCCGGCGGCGGTACCGGCATGAGCCCCTGGCGGATGATGAATGAGTGGGGCGTGCCCACCGTCTACCTGCAGGCGCTTCTGGTTAAGTACCTGGATAAACTGGCAGCCAGGGGCGCCTATGTCCCGCCGGTGGCCATTGCCGGTGGTTTCACCCTGGAGGATCACATGTTCAAGGGACTGGCTATTGGTGCTCCCTACGTGAAAGCCATCGGCATGGCCCGCTCGCCCCTGACGGCGGCCATGGTAGGTAAGACCGTGGGCGAAGCTGTAAAATCCGGCAAGGTGCCCAATGAGTACAAGAAATACGGTGAGTCCCTTGAGCAGGTCTTCATTGCTGCCAGCGAGCTGAAGGAAAAACTGGGTGCCGAAGCCTTTGAAAAACTGCCCGTGGGAGCCATCGGTGTCTACACTTACTTTGAGCGGCTGGCCCAGGGCCTGCGGCAGTTCATGTGCGGCGCCCGCAAGTTTGCCCTGTCCTACATCACCCGGGACGATGTGACCGCCCTGACCAGGGAAGCAGCTGAAATTACCGGCATCAGGTACGTCATGGATGTGGATGCCGAAGAGGTTGAAGAAATTTTAGGTTAACACTAAAAAACTGTTGCCAAGGGCCGGGGTACGGATTATAATAAAAACATGCCAAAGGTTTATTTGTAGGGTACAATGATGTGCCCGGCTATGAACAGGCAATGACGCCCTCGACAGGCCATACGGCCTTGAAGAGGGCATTTTTCTTCCCGGGAAGGTGGTATTTTTTCCAGTAGTCCGGCAACGCCCGGCGGATTGGTTACCAGGAACAATTTGGGAGGAAAATCTCCATGGCGGAACAGAGAATAGTGCTGGTAGATAGCGATGCCACCTGGAGAAAGTCCATTAAAGCCGTGCTCACCAAGCTGGGATACTGGGTCGTGGGTGAGGCATCGGATGGCCTTTCGGGCCTCAAGCTGGTGCGCAGCCGGCAGCCGGATCTGCTGATCATCGAGGCCGGGGTGCCGGGCATGGACGGGCTGGAAGTGGCACGCATTCTCCATGAGGATAAATTGGCCCCAGTGGTCGTGCTGGTTAACTCCATGAGTCCCGGCCTTTTAGAGAAAGCCAAAGAGGCGCGGGTATCGGCCCTCCTGACCAAGCCGGTGGATGAAAGTACCCTGTTGTCCGCCGTGGAACTGGCCCTGGCCAACTACCAGGAAATCATCAAGCTGGAAAGCCAGGTCCAGGAATTAAAGGAAGCCCTGGAAACCCGTAAATTGGTAGAAAAAGCCAAGGGAATCCTGATGGAGACACTGGGACTCACGGAAGCCGAGGCATTCCGGCGCATGCAAAAAAGCAGCATGGACAAACGCATTTCCATGCGTCAGGTTGCCGAAGCCATCATCCTGGCCCACAACTTAAAAAGTTAAGGTATAATGACGTACCAAAAAATGGGCAAAGGCGCCCTGTGGGGAATTAAGTCAGTATGAACTATTCCCTTGGGGCGCCTTTCCATTTTGAAAAATTTCAAGAAGGTGGTTGTTTTATGGACGAAGCAATTAAAAAAGAAGTACTGGCCAAAGCGAGGGAAATGGGCGTAAAGTTCATCCGCCTGCAGTTCACCGACATTCTCGGTGTGCTCAAGAACATGGCCATCACCGTGGAACAGCTGGAAAAGGCCCTGGACGGGGAGCTGATGTTTGACGGCTCTTCCATTCACGGATTTACCCGTATTGAAGAGTCCGATATGTACCTTCGTCCCGATCCCAAAACCTTTGCCGTATTTCCCTGGCGTCCCCGGGACGGTGCCGTGGCCCGCCTCATGTGCGATGTCTATAATCCCGACGGCACTCCTTATGCCGGCTGCCCCCGCAACACCCTCAAGCGGGTACTGGCCCAGGCGGCGGAAATGGGCTTTACCATGAATGTGGGACCCGAGCTGGAATTCTTCCTTTTCCAGGTGGATTCCGAGGGACGTCCCACCCTGCGCACCCACGATAAGGCCGGTTACTTCGACCTCAGCCCTGTGGATCTGGGGGAGAACGCCCGCCGGGCTATGGTGCTTACCCTGGAAGAAATGGGTTTTGAAATTGAGGCCTCCCACCACGAGGTGGCTCCCGGCCAGCATGAGATTGACTTTAAGTATTCCGATGCCCTGGATTGTGCCGATAAAATTGTGACCTTCAAATTTGTGGTGCGGACCATTGCTCAGCGGCACGGTTTGCATGCCACGTTCATGCCCAAGCCCGTCTATGGCATTAATGGCAGCGGCATGCACACCAACCAGTCCCTCTTCCGGGGGAACGAAAATGCTTTCTATGACCCTTCCGCCCCCGACGGGTTGAGTGATATTGCCCGCTACTACATCGGCGGTCTAATGAAGCATGCCCGGGCCCTGGCCGCGGTAACCAACCCCACGGTAAACTCCTATAAACGTCTGGTGCCCGGTTATGAGGCCCCGGTTTATATTGCCTGGTCGGGGCGCAACCGCAGCCCGCTCATCCGCATCCCGGCCAAGCGGGGCATGTCCACCCGCATTGAGCTGCGCAACCCCGACCCATCCTGCAACCCCTACCTGGCCCTGGCGGTCTGTCTGGCGGCCGGCCTGGATGGGATTAAAAACCGCATTGAGCCGCCGCCTCCCTGTGATCGCAACATTTACGAGATGACCGCTGCCGAGCGGCGGGAACTGGGTATCGAGAGCCTGCCCGCCAGCCTGGAGGAAGCCCTGCAGGAACTGGCCAGGGATGAAGTGATCAGGGGAGCTCTTGGTGAAGACATTTACACCAAGTTTGTCGAGGCCAAACAAAAGGAATGGGAAAATTACCGCGTCCAGGTTCACCCCTGGGAAATTGAAGAGTATCTAACCAGGTTTTAAACAGGTTTTGTTACCATCCTCCTAATAGCCCTGCCGGGGATACACCGGTAGGGTGTTTTTTCCAGGGCAAAAAATTTGTCAAAAAGCCCTTTTCTTTTGAGGTATTTATGGTATATACTATAAACTAGCTTTAAAATAATGGTGCAAGAACATAATTCGGGTACGATGTTGTATCCGGGAGGGGCAATGGGGCCCACATACAGCAGGTGAATCATAATCCTGCAGGTGTGGCCTTTTTTTCGTAAATAGCCCCCGGTGTTTTTTGAAGGGAGAGGTGTAAGGGCCCGTGGCTCAGTTGACTAACGATGATGTAAGGCACCTGGCCAAAGAACTGGGAGTAAAATTTATCCGCCTGCAGTTTACCGATATTTTCGGAGTATTAAAAAACGTATCCATTACCGTGGAACAGCTGGACAAGGCTTTAAACGGAGAGCTTATGTTCGACGGCTCTTCCATTGAAGGTTTTGTCCGTATCGAAGAATCGGACATGTACTTGCGTCCCGACCCGGCCACCTTTGTGGTCTTTCCCTGGCGCCCCCGGGACGGGGCGGTGGCCCGGTTGATATGTGACATTTATAACGCCGATGGGACGCCCTTTATCGGCGACCCCCGTTACGTGCTCAAGCGTGTTATAGCCGAAGCCCGGGAAATGGGTTTTACCATGAACGTGGGGCCCGAGGCGGAGTTTTTCCTCTTCCACGTAGACAGTGACGGCCGTCCCACTACCATCACCCACGACCGGGCGGGCTATTTTGACCTGACGCCCGTGGATTTGGGTGAAGATGCCCGGCGGGACATGGTCCTCACCCTGGAGCAGATGGGTTTTGAAATCGAGGCTTCCCACCATGAGGTGGCTCCCGGGCAGCACGAAATTGATTTTAAATATGCCGATGCCCTGGATACCGCCGACAAGGTGGTCACCTTTAAGTTTGTGGTACGCACCATCGCCCAGAGGCACGGGCTGCATGCCTCCTTCATGCCCAAGCCCATATTCGGCATAGCCGGTTCGGGAATGCACTTAAACCAGTCCCTCATGAAAAACGGGGAGAATGCCTTTTACGATCCCCAGGCACCCCTGCAGTTGAGCGATACGGCCCTGTATTACATCGGCGGCTTGATGAAGCACGCGCGGGCCATTGCCGCCATAACCAACCCGACGGTAAACTCGTACAAGCGTCTGGTTTCCGGTTACGAGGCACCGGTGTATATCGCCTGGTCCTCCCGCAACCGCAGCCCCCTCATCCGTATTCCGGCCAAACGGGGCCAGTCAACCCGCATCGAGCTGCGCAGCCCGGACCCGTCCTGCAACCCGTACCTGGCCCTGGCAGTGTGCCTGGCGGCGGGGCTGGACGGCATTAAAAACCGCATTTTGCCTCCGCCGCCCTGTGATTGCAACATTTATGAAATGAGTGCCAGGGAACGGGAGGAGCGGGGCATCGGCTGCCTGCCCGAGAGTTTGAAGGAAGCCCTGGATGAGCTGGAGCGGGACGAGGTGATCAAGGAAGCTCTCGGCCCCCACGTGTTCAGCCGTTTTATGGAGGCCAAGCGCATTGAATGGGACCGTTACCGCGTGCAGGTACATCCCTGGGAGATTGAAGAGTACCTGACCAAGTATTAAGCTTGCTCGCTCCAGGCCGGAGCACCGGACGACGAGGAACGCCCGCTACCCGAAGTGTGCGACATAATAAAACAAACGAAACCGGCACAACGGTGTGCCGGGGCAACGAGGGCAACGAGGCCCACGTGCAGGTCACCTTTCGAGGAGGAAAATATCCATTTCCATCCCACAGGCCTGCCGTGGGCTTTTTTTTACTCTTTTTAACCACCTTAGTCTATAGTCTATCGGGGAAGGAGCGACGGAAATGCCTCGAGTTGTGGTCAAGCCGGAAGTCTGTATTGGTTGCCACCTGTGTGAGGTCTGGTGCGTGGTGGCACATTCACGCAGTAAAAACATTCTCAAAGCATTTCTCCATGAAACACCACGGCCGGTACCCCGGGTGGTGGTGGAAGAAAACCTACCCTTTACCCTCCCCGTGCATTGCCGGCACTGTATCGAACCGTCCTGCGTGGAGGCATGCATCAGTGGGGCACTGTACAGGGACCCCCTCACAGGCCGGGTGGAACACGACGCCGACCGCTGTGTGGGCTGCTACAGCTGCGTTATGGCCTGTCCCTACGGGGCAGTGGTCATTGATGAAGTCAACCGCAAAATAGCCAGGTGCGATCTGTGTAAGGAAATGGGAGAACCGGCCTGCGTGAAGCAGTGTCCCAACCGGGCACTGGTTTATCAGGACTCGTTCACCAGTTAGGCAAGGAGGAAGCTTATGGAGAGGTTTGATTATCTGATCATTGGTAACTCGGTAGGTGCGGTGGGTTGCATTGAAACCCTGCGTTCTTTCGATAAAGGTGGTTCCATAGCTGTTATCGGGGAAGAACCTCACCATGTCTATTCCCGGGCTCTGCTGCCCTATTACCTGGATCAGGAAGTGCCCGTGGAGAAAATGCTCTACCGCCCGGTGGATTTCTATGAGCGTCTGGGAGTTACCCCTGTGCTCGGCCGGCGGGTGGTTGGCCTGGATACGGCCGGACACGTGGTAAAGCTGGATGACGGCCGGACCATCTCCTATGGAAAACTGCTGCTGGCCACCGGCGGGCGACCCATTGTACCCCCCATACCGGGACTGGATACGGAAAAGGAGAACATCTGTAACTTTGTGGCGTTGCAGGACCTGCAGCGCATCAGCCGGTTGCTCCCGTCGGCCGGGCGGGTGGTGGTGCTCGGTGGGGGGATCATCGGCCTTATGGCTGCCGAGGCACTGCATAAAAAGGGTCTGGAGGTCGGCGTGGTGGAACTGGCTCCCCGGGTGCTGGCGCCGGTGGTGGATGAGTTTACCTCCCGGTTGATTGAGGAGGCCTTCCGCCGGTCCGGCGTGGCCATATATACCGGAACCACCTTTAAAGAAGTCCAGGGCGGGGAGCGGGCCACCGGAGTGGTGCTCACCGACGGTACTTCCCTCCCCTGCGACCTGCTGGTGGTGGCCGTGGGTGTGGTCCCCCGGGTGGATCTGGCCAGGGAAGCCGGACTGGCCGTGAACCGGGGTATTCTGGTGAATCAACAGATGGAAACATCCGCTGCCGATGTTTATGCCTGTGGAGACTGCGCCGAAGTTTACGACTTCCTGATGGGTAACCGGCGCGTGCTCCCCCTGTGGCCCAATGCCTACGCCGGCGGCCGGGTGGCCGCGTACAACATGCTGGGTATGAAGCGGGAATATGACCGGGCCACCTCCATGAATGCCATGCACTTTTTCGACCTGAACATTATCACGGCCGGTCTCAACACGGCAGGTGAAAAGGATGGCTTTGAGGTTATCAGCCGTTTTGATGCCGGCTCCCGCAGCTACCGGAGGTTTGTGTTGAAGGACGACCGCATTCACGGGTTTACCCTGGTGACCGGGATTGCCCGGGCGGGCATCTTCCTTCACCTGATGCGCCGGGGTTGCGCCGTTACTTCCTTTAAAGAGAAGCTCCTGGAGGGGGAATTCGGTTACCTGACCATTCCGGAAGGCCTGAGACGGGAGCTACTGATCGATGAAGGAGTGATGAGCGAACATGCAGCCGCAAATCAGTGAGCGTTATCTGCCTGAAAAAGATTCCCAGGCCTGCGGTTTGTTTGGAGTAATGAACACGGCCGGGGAAAGGTTTGGCGGGGAAATGGCCATAAATGCCATGGTAAACATGAAGGTTCGGGGTAACGGCCTGGGCGGCGGTTTTGCTATTTACGGGCTTTACCCGGAGTACAGGGATTATTACGCCCTGCACATCATGTTTGAGCGTCATCAACTGGGGGCCAAAGAAATAGTGGATGAATTTCTGGCCGACCATTTCCACGTGGTCTATGATGAAGAAATCCCCACCAATAAAAAGGCAACGGTTCTGAACCCGCCGGTGGTGTGGCGTTATTTCGTATCTCCCCGGCAACAACTGGAAGAAGAAAATAACCTGTCAGATGATGAGTTCGTGGTGGAAAAAGTGATGTACATCAACACCCGGATCGATGGTGCTTACGTCTTTTCTTCCGGGAAGGACATGGGCGTTTTTAAAGGGGTGGGTTTCCCCGAGGAGATTGCCGATTATTTCATGCTTGACCGGTTGTATAAAGGATACATCTGGACCGCCCACAGCCGTTTCCCCACCAATACGCCCGGATGGTGGGGCGGGGCACACCCTTTTTCCATCCTGGACTGGACGGTGGTGCATAACGGTGAGATTTCCTCCTACGGCACCAACCGGCGTTATCTGGAAATGTTTGGCTACTACTGTACCCTTTATACGGATACGGAAGTGATGGCCTATGCCGTGGACCTGCTCATGCGCCGGCAGGGCCTGCCCATAGAGGTGGTGTCCAGGATCTTCGCCGCCCCCATGTGGGACATCATTGAGCATATGGAACCGGAACGCCGGGAGCTTTATAAGACCCTGCGCATGGCCTACGCCCCTCTGCTGATGAACGGCCCCTTTACGGTTATCGTCGCCCATCATAACGAAATGTTCGGCCTGACCGACCGCATCAGGCTGCGGCCAATTACAGCTGCCGCGGCGGGGGATTTTGTCTTTCTTTCTTCCGAAGAGGCGTCCATCCGGGCCGTGGCTCCCCGGCTGGACCTGGCCTGGACGCCGCCGGGGGGCGAGCCGGTAGTGGCCCGGCTGCATACCAGGGACCATCTGGCCAGCCTGGCCCGTGCAGTGTAAAGTTAATAAGGTACCCAGGCACCTTACTAACGTTATTCAGTGAACCCGGTTGGATGCGGCGCTGTCCCCGCTTACTCCAATGCTCCGCGCCGACAGCACCGCGGCTCGCTTCGGGCCGGCTCTGGCTCTCTGCGGATTGCTCGCCACTAATCATTCTTCGTTGATACCTCTTGAAACAATATGTTTAAAAGGTCTTCTTCCGAGTAGTTCGTCGTGCGTCCTCGAGAGCCGAGCCGGCAGCCTCGCTTCACCGGGTGCTGTTACCGGCGCTTCGCAAGTCGTTCGCTCCGGACAGCGCCGCATCCTCCTCATAACGGTTTTATTGAATATTCACTTAATTAACTTATGTTAACTTATGTGCTGACCGGCATTTAACAAGATCACACATAATGAGGGTGAGATAGCATGTTTTCCCATCTGTTACCGGAGTTTCTGGTAGAACGCCGCAGTGACCGGTGTATAAAATGCCGGGTCTGTGAGCGGCAGTGTCCCAACGGGGTTCACCATTACGATACAGAACTGGACTTGATGTTCAGCGATGAAAGCCCGTGTGTGGGGTGCCAGCGTTGTGTGGTGTTCTGTCCCACCCATGCCCTGTCTGTGTATCCGCACCCCACGACCTACCGTCCCAATGCCAGCTGGACCAGGGAGAAGCTGCAGGATTTAAAGAAACAGGCCGAGACCGGAGGGGTTATTCTGACCGGCAGCGGCAATGACAAGCCCTACCGGATTTACTGGGACCACCTGGTCCTGAATGCCTCCCAGGTAACCAACCCTTCCATTGACCCGCTGCGGGAGCCCATGGAACTGCGTACTTACCTGGGGCGTAAGCCGGACACTCTGGAAGTGGAAGTATGTGGGGACAAAGTGTCCATTACATCCCGGCTTTCACCCAATGTGCCCGTGGAAACGCCCATTCTTTTCTCGGCCATGTCCTACGGTGCCATCAGCTACCAGGCCTTTGTGTCCCTGGCCATGGCTGCTAAAGAGTTCGGCACCCTCTTCAATACCGGTGAAGGCGGTCTGCCCCGGGAAATGCGGGAAAAGTTCGGCCAAAATGCCATCGTGCAGTGTGCCAGCGGGCGCTTTGGGGTTGACCCGGAGTATTTAAACTCGGCAGCCGTGGTGGAAATCAAGATCGGCCAGGGGGCCAAACCGGGTATTGGCGGTCACCTGCCGGGAGAAAAGGTGGCGGCCAACATTGCCCTGACCCGGATGATCCCTGAAGGTACCGATGCTCTCTCCCCGGCGCCGCAGCATGACATTTATTCCATTGAAGACCTGTCCATGCTCATCTATGCCTTGAAGGAGGCCACCAACTACGAAAAGCCGGTATCCGTCAAGATTGCAGCGGTGCACAACGTGGCGGCCATTGCCTCCGGCATAGTCAGAGCTGGAGCAGATATCGTGGCCATTGACGGCCTGCGGGGCGGTACTGGTGCCGCGCCCAAAGCCATCCGGGATAACGTGGGTATTCCCATCGAGCTGGCTTTAGCGGCAGTGGACCGGCGGCTGCGGGAAGAGGGCATCAGGCACAAGTGCTCAATCATCGCGGCCAGCGGTATCCGTTGCAGTGCGGACGTGGTCAAAGCCATTGCCCTGGGAGCGGACGCGGTGTACATCGGCTCGGCGGCACTGGTGGCCATGGGCTGCACCCTGTGCCAGAAATGCTATACCGGTAAATGTGCCTGGGGTATCTGCACCCAGGATCCCTACCTCACCCGCCGCCTGAACCCGGAAATCGCCAGCCAGCGGCTGGTCAACCTGCTGCGGGGCTGGAGCCATGAGATCAAGGAAATGCTGGGCGGCATGGGCATTAACGCCATTGAAAGCCTGCGGGGCAACCGGGAACACCTGCGCGGGGTGGGCCTGGAGAGCTGGGAACTGGACGTGCTGGGAGTAAAAGGAGCGGGGGAGTGAGAACATGGCGGTAAGCTGTGCCCGATATGGTCTGCGGGAAATGTTTTTAGGTGGTGTTAGATCCCTTGATGAACTGAGGAGCCGTCTTTCAATAGATGGACAGGAGGCGGAAATAGACGCCCGGGATCTTGTGCACAAGGAAATAAATGATCTGATTCGGGAAGCGGCCCTTTCCGGCGCCCGCAAGATCACTCTGCTAAACGTTTGCGGCCAGCGTTACATCGGGACGCGGCTCTTCCTCCCACAGCAGGAAGGCAAAATAGAAATTCATGTTTATTCCACGCCGGGCAACGACCTGGGAGCTTTCCTGGCCGGGCACCGCATCGTGGTGCACGGCAACGCCCAGGACGGGGTGGGCAATACCATGGATGACGGCGAGATTGTGGTTCACGGGCGGGCAGGGGATATCGTGGCCATGGCCATGCGCGGCGGCAGGATTTTTATCCGGGACAGCGTCGGTTACCGGGCGGCCATTCATATGAAGGAGTATACCGGCAAGGTGCCGGTACTGGTAATAGGCGGGACGGCCCAGGACTTCTTTGGCGAGTACATGGCCGGGGGTATTGTGATCCTGCTGGGCTTAAACCTTAAGCCGGGTGAGCGGCACCACGCCCATTATATCGGCACGGGCATGCACGGAGGGGTGATTTACCTGCGGGGAGAGGTTGCCCCCTACCAGCTGGGCAAGGAAGTGGGCGTGCTGGAGCTGGATGACAAAGACCGCCGGCTTTTACACCAGTACGTTGGTGAATTTACCCGGCACTTTAAACTCAATGCGGAAAGCATCCTGGATGACCGTTTTGTCAAACTGATGCCGGTATCCAAAAGACCTTACGGCAGGATTTACGCCTATTAGACCACAGAAGATAAATGGCCGCCGTTTTGCACGAAGCGAGCGACCTTGAGCCGAGCAGGTGCCAAACTTGGCGAGACCGAGGGCGGAGGCGGGGCCGAGGGCATGGATGCCCGAGGCCGGCCCCTGAGGCATGGATGCCGAATGGGCCGGGAACCCCGCCGGAGCCCGAGGTCGAGCACTAGTTTGGCCTGCGAGGCGAACGGAGCGAGCGCGTGCAAACGGCGGCAATTACTATTTTCAGGGTAGAGATACCTACTGGATCTTGACCACGGACTCTTGCGTTAATCCGATATTCAATGTGCGGGTTTTATGTTAAAATAAACTTATTCCAGAAAGAACGGGGGGATAGGCGTGAAACATACCTTGGCGGTGCTGGTGCTGAACAAGCCGGGGGTGCTGGCCCGGATTTCCGGCCTGTTGAGCAGGAGGGTATTCAATATAGAAAGTATTGCCGCCGGTTACACCGAGGAGCCGGACATCACCCGCATTACCATTGTGGTTAACGGCGACGACCGGGAACTGGATCAAGTGGTTAAACAACTATCCAAGCTGGTGGACGTGATCAAGATTCAGGAACTGCACAGCAGTGAATCCATTGAGCGGGAGCTGGCCCTGATCAAGGTGAAGGCTGATGCGGCCCGCCGCTCCGATATTGTCGATATTGTCGAGATCTTCCGGGCGAACATTGTGGACGTCAACCGGGAAACAATGGTTATTGAACTGACGGGCGATGAAGAAAAGATCAACGCTCTGTGCGCGGTGCTGGAGGATCACGGCATTGTCGAAATGGTGCGTACCGGTAAAATTGCCTTGTGCCGCGGCCCGGGAGCAGCCAAGTATTATCAGGAACAGTAAATAATACCCCTTTTTAACCAGGTATTGACATAACCCGCGCCCAGGTGTATATAATATGTTATACTGGTAGTTTTGCCTCGAATTTAAGGAGGGTATGGCTGGTGGCTCAGGTGAAAAGAATTATGGTTAGCCTTCCCGACAATCTCCTGGCCGAGGTAGACGGGATTGTGGCTGCAGAAAGATTGAACAGGAGCGAATTGATCCGGGAGGCCATGCGCTTCTACATTGCCGAACGCAAGCGCCGGCAATTACGGGAGCAGTTGAAAAAGGGGTATCAGGAAATGGCCAAAATCAACCGGGAATTAGCCGCTGAACACTACCGGCTGGAGGCGGAAGCGGTAAGACAATATGAGAAGGCGGAGGTAAAATAAATCAATGCAGGTCCGCCGTGGCGACATCTTTTATGCCGACCTCAGCCCGGTGGTGGGTTCGGAGCAGGGTGGTACCCGCCCCGTTCTAATTCTGCAAAATGATATTGGCAACCAGTACAGTCCCACCACCATTGTGGCGGCCATTACTTCTCAAATTGACAAGGCCAAGCTTCCCACCCATGTGGAAATGCCCGCAAGTCCGGGCGGACTGGAGAAGGATTCGGTCATTCTGCTGGAACAGATTCGCACCATTGACAAGAGCCGCCTGATGGAAAAAGTCACCTCCTTAAGTCGCGAAACCATGCTCAAAGTGAACCATGCCGTGGAAATCAGTCTGGGCCTGGTGGACATCTAGAGCGCCTGCAGCAGGTGCTTTTTCTTTTTGAAGCGGGGGTGCTTTAATGCTGCCGGTAATTGGCATTACCTGCGCCTGGGATGAGGAAAAAACGCGGTTTTTTTTAAGCCGTTTTTATACCGGGGCGGTGGAAGCCGCCGGTGGGTTACCGTTATTGCTGCCGTACACCAAAAGAGAGGCCGGTTTGAATACATGGCCGGAGCTTTTAGACGGGTTAATTCTCTCCGGGGGCGGCGATGTGGATCCCGTCCATTTTGGGGAAGAACCCCTGCCGGGTTGTGGAGAAATAAGCCCGGAGCGGGACGACTTTGAACTGAGTCTGGCCCGCCGGGCGTTATCTTTGGGCCTGCCCGTCCTGGGCATTTGCAGGGGGGCCCAGGTATTGAATATTGCCGCCGGGGGGGATATTTATCAGGATATTGTTGCTCAGGTTCCGGGTTGTTTGAAGCACCAGCAGCGGGCTCCCCGCTGGTGCGCCACCCACGGAATTATGGTGGAGGAAAACACCTGCCTGGCCGATATATTTGGTGCAGGGGTTATGCGGGTGAACAGCTTTCACCACCAGGCGGTACGACGGCCTGCTCCGGGGTTTATTGTTTCTGCCCGTTCCGTGGATGGTATTATCGAAGCCATAGAAAGCACCGCCCGGGGTTTTGCCCTGGGGGTGCAGTGGCATCCCGAAACCATGTGGGAGCGGGACGGGCGCTTTTTAGGTCTTTTTGCGGCCCTGGTGGACGCCGGCCGGGAGTACAAAAGACAAAAGGGGAGATGAGAAAATATGCTGGCCATAACCGGTGGAAAAGTGATTACCATGACCGGACAAATATACGAACCGGGCATGGTGCTTATAGAGCAGGGCAAAATTGTCTCCGTAGGCCCTTTAAACGGGGTTCCGGCAGGAGTTGAGGTGGACGATGCCACCGGCTGTGTGGTAATGCCCGGGTTTATCGATGCCCACTGCCATGTGGGCGTGGCCGAGGAGATTTACCGGGAGGAGGGGGATGATACCAATGAATATACCGATCCGGTTACCCCTCACCTGCGGGCCATCGATGCCGTCTACCCTGCAGATTTGGGCTTTGAAGATGCCCGGGCCGGGGGAGTGACCACCGTGGCCACCGGTCCCGGCAGCGCCAATATCATCGGTGGGGAGATGGTGGCCCTCAAAACCGCCGGCGAGGTGGTCGACCGGATGGTGCTCCGGGCCCCGGTGGGCTTAAAGGCTGCCCTTGGTGAGAATCCCAAGCGCACTTACGGGCGCGAGAAAAAAATGCCCGCCACCCGCATGGCTTCGGCGGCCCTCTTAAGGGAGGCGCTGGCTAAAGCCCAGGATTACCAGCGCAAGCTGGAAGCGGCAGCGGCCGGGCAGGGTGAACGTCCCGACCGGGATCTAAAAATGGAGTCATTGGTACGGGTGTTACGGCGGGAAATTCCATTAAGGGTGCATGCTCACCGGGCTGATGACATTATGACCGCCCTGCGCATTGCCCGGGAATTCAATCTTTTGCTGGTAGTGGAGCATTGCACTGAAGGCTACCTGGTGTCGCAGGAGCTGGCGGCCCATGGGGTGATGGCCGTGGTGGGGCCGATGATTACCAACCGGGCCAAGGTAGAGCTAAAAGGGATTTCCCTGCAAACTCCCCGGGCCCTGGCCGAGGCTGGTGTCACTTTTGCCATCATGACCGATCACCCGGTGGTGCCCATTCAGTATCTGGCCCTATCCGCCGCCCTGGCCGTCCGGGGCGGACTGCCGGAGGAAAGGGCCCTGCGGGCCATTACCCTGGATGCAGCCAGGATACTGGGCCTGGAAAACCGGTTGGGTAGCCTGGAGCCGGGTAAGGATGCCGATATAGTCATGCTAAACGGTCATCCCTTTGATCCCCGCACCCGGGTGGTTAAAACATATATTGATGGGCGGCTGGTTTACAGGGCTTGAAATATATTAACAGTTAGTGTGCTGCTTAAAAGAAGTGAAAAATATGCTTGGTCACGAAATGAGAGTGAAATATCATGAGGAAATGATGAATTGTAATGATGAACTATATCATTAAAGTTAGTTTTTTCATAAAATAATGACAGAATTATTAAAAAATTAGATTATATCGGTGAAATTAAATATTTTTCAATGGAATTTACGGATAACCTGGCAGGATTAAATGAATTGGTGTCGAACATATAAGTCAACAAAAAACGGAAAGATTAAACTTCAATGTAAATTCATGTCATGCTTTGTCGGAGGTGCGATGTTTGAGAAGGGAGACTTTTGATGTTCTAATAGTTGATGACCAACCCGGGGTGCGTTATTTGCTGGAGATACTTGTCAGGGAATTTGGTCACCGGGTGCATACCGCGGAGAACGGACTGGTGGCCATTGAGAAGGTGCGCCAGATTCACCCGCAGGTCATTTTTATGGATGTGAGGATGCCTTTAATGGACGGCCTGGAGGCGCTGCGGCGCATTAGAAGGATTGCCCCGGATACCATTGTTATCATCATGACCGCCTATATTTCCGAGCAGACCAGAGAGCAGGCACTGAAAAACGGCGCTCTTTGCTGCATGGCCAAACCCTTTGACATTGAAAAGGTTAAGGCTTTGATCCAGGATTTGACCTGGAATCAAAAACAGAATTATTTTTGGGGTGAAAGTTATGTAATTTAAAATTTAAAGCAGGAAAAATTTTTTTGTTAACGAACAATTATACAATATACAAGTAAAAAGGTTTTATACCCATGGGGGTGCCCGGTACCAGTACATCGCAGCCCATTTTAAGTAGAATACGGGCCATGGTTCTCTTGTTTGCTTGGCGCGGTGCCGGGCTGAGAAAAGCGTTTTTTCGCTTTACCCTTTGAACCTGATCTGGATCATACCAGCGTAGGGAAATGGGTGACCGGCAGTGTATTATACCCATCTCCTTATCAGGTGGATGGGTATTTTTTATGGGGGTGGTTCTATGGGAGATCTTTACCGGGTCCTGGATGCCAATTTTAACCGCGCCCGGGAAGGGTTGCGGGTGGTGGAAGAAGTGGCCCGCTTTGTTCTTGACGATGCCGGGATGACCATGCGCATAAGGGATATGCGGCACCGCCTGGGTATATTGCAGGAAAGTTTTCCCGGGCGGGGGACGGTTCTGGTGCAGGCCCGGGATGTGGAGGGTGACGTGGCCGCCCCCGCCCCCCCGGCCACGGGAGAGGAAAAGACCAATCTTATACAGCTGGTTATGGCCAACTTTAAACGGGTGCAGGAAGCTGCCCGGGTGCTGGAAGAGTATGCCCGCCTTTTGCCGGTAACCGCTCCCTTTAAGGAGATCCGCTATGTTGCTTATTTGGTGGAAAAGGAAATGGTGAGCCGCCTGGCGCAGTTGGACGCGGGTGAAGCTCCTTCTTGTAAACCGGGGGCCCGCAGAGTTGATTACAGCCTCTACGTAATTACGGGGGATAAGTTTAGCCGGGGCCGGTCGGTGGTGGAAGTGGCCCGGGCAGCTATTGACGGCGGGGCAACAATTTTGCAGCTGCGGGAAAAGGCTTTTACCGCCCGCCAGCTAATTGACGCCGGACACCAGCTGCGCCGCCTGACCCGGGAGAAGGGGGTAACCTTTATTGTCAACGACCGGGTAGATGTAGCCCTGGCGGTGGAGGCCGACGGTGTACACTTAGGCCAGGATGATCTGCCCATCGGCATGGCCCGGCGCATTCTCGGCCCCGGCAAAATTATCGGCATCTCCACCCACAGTGTGGAGCAGGCCCTGGAGGCCCAGCGGCAGGGCGCCGACTATATCGGTGTAGGTCCCGTCTTTGAAACTCATACCAAAGATGATGTCCAGGCCCCGGTGGGTGTGGACCTGGTGCGGCAGGTGGCGTCGGTGGTAAGCATACCCAAAGTGGCCATCGGGGGCATCAAGGCATACAACGTAGAAGAGGTGATTGCTGCCGGGGCTGACGGGGTGGCAGTGATCACGGCAGTGGTGGCAGCAGAAGATGTATCCGGCGCTGCCCGCGAACTGCGTTCCCGGATCGAAAAAGCAAGGAGGTATTTGCCATGACCCAACTTTTAGCAGCCCGGGCAGGGGAAGTAACGGCGGCCATGCGCCGGGTAGCTGACAGAGAAAGGGTGCCGGTGGAAGAAATTTTAAGGAAAGTAGCTGCCGGTACGGTGGTTATTCCGGCCAATAAAAACCACGTCAACCTGGATCCCTGCGGCATCGGAGAGGGGTTGCGGACCAAAATCAATGCCAACCTGGGAACATCCACCGCCTTTGCCAGTATCGAGGACGAATTAATCAAACTGGAAACCGCCTTAAAGGCCGGGGCCGATGCGGTGATGGACCTTTCCACCGGAGGAGACCTGGATGGCTGTCGCCGGGCGATTATTGCCAGGAGTTCCGTACCCGTGGGTACCGTACCCATTTACCAGGCGGCAGTGGAAGTCCGGGAAAAACGGGGTAGTATTGTGAAGATGACGGCCGACGACCTTTTTGCCGTGATTGAAAAGCAGGCCGCCGATGGGGTGGACTTCATTACCGTGCACTGCGGGGTCACCCTGGAGGCCATTGGGCGCCTGCAAAGGCAGGGGCGCGTTACCGATATTGTCAGCCGGGGCGGTTCTTTCCTGGCCGGGTGGATGCTGCACAACGGCCGGGAGAACCCCCTTTATGAACAGTTTGACCGGCTGCTGGAAATATGCCTGCGTTACGACGTCACCTTGAGCCTGGGGGACGGCCTGCGGCCGGGATGCCTGGCCGATGCCACCGACCGGGCCCAGATCCAGGAATTAATTGTACTGGGCGAACTGGTGGACCGGGCGCGGGCCGCGGGTGTGCAGGCCATGGTGGAAGGGCCGGGACACGTCCCCCTGGATCAGGTGGCAGCCAATGTACAGGTCCAGAAGACATTGTGTAAAGGGGCGCCCTTTTACGTTCTGGGTCCCCTGGTTACCGACGTGGCCCCCGGTTACGATCATATTACCGCCGCCATTGGGGGCGCGGTGGCCGCCATGGCCGGAGCGGACTTCCTGTGTTACGTAACCCCCTCCGAACACCTGGGGCTGCCTACCATAGATGATGTAAAGGAAGGTGTGGTGGCGTCCCGCATTGCCGCCCACGCGGCGGATCTGGTCAAGGGTGTGCCGGGAGCCCGGGAATGGGATCTGGCTATGGCCCGGGCCCGCAAGGCCCTGGACTGGGAGGCCCAGATTAATCTGGCCATTGACCCGGAAAAAGCCCGTGCATACCGTGAGAAGCGCAACCCCGCCGGGACTAAGGCCTGCACCATGTGCGGCGACTTCTGTGCCATGGAGATTGTGGCCAGGTACCTGGGCGCGGAAAGGGTGGAAGAGTGCTGAGGGGGTGGTAGAGCCTTGAAGCTCAGCGATCTGGGCGAATTTGGCCTCATAGACCGTTTGTCCCGGGATTTGATCAACCGGCCGGGAGAGGTGGTGCAGGGCATAGGGGATGACGCGGCGGTTTTAAATCTGGAAGGTCCCTGGTGGCTGTTGTTCACCACCGACATGCTGGTTGAAGGGGTCCACTTTTCGCTGGATTATGCCACTCCCGCCCAGGTAGGCATCAAGACTGTGTCGGTTAATGTGAGCGATATTGTGGCCATGGGCGGCTGGCCCGTCCACGGCGTGGTTTCCCTGGGCCTGCCTACCCGCCTGTTCGTGGAGGAAATAGAAGAACTGTACCAGGGTATCAGGCGGGCTGCCGGTGAATATGGCCTCAATATCGTGGGTGGAGACACGGTGATGAGCCCGGAGCGGCTGGTAATAAACCTGGCCCTGCTGGGGTTCGTGGAAAAAGGCCGGGCGGTCTACCGCAGCGGGGCCAGGGTGGGGGACTTGATCTACGTAACTGGCAGTCTGGGTAAATCCGCAGCCGGGCTATACCTGTGCCAGCATCCGGATTTAACTATTGACCCCGGGATGGCAGCTTTCCTTAAGCAGGCTCACCTGGAGCCCCGGGTGAAATTGCGGGCCGGGCGGATTTTATCCAGCGCCGGGGTTACGGCCATGGATGACGTCAGCGATGGCCTGGCCGCCGAACTGCGGGAAATCTGCCGGGCCAGCGGTGTGGGCTGCCGGGTGCGGGCGGGGGATATTCCCGTGGATTACCGGGTAAGGACGGTGGCCGCCCTGGCCAATCACGACCCCCTGGATTGGGCCTTTTCCGGGGGGGAGGATTTTGAGCTGGTCTTTACCGTTCCACCGGATTTAGCCCGGGGTGTGGAGGAAAAGCTTGCGGCGGCCGGGGAAGAATACCGGTGTATTGGTGAGATTATCCCGGCGGAAAAGGGAATGGTTTTGGAACTGGCCGGCGGCCGTTGCGTCCCCCTGGAGGCCCGCGGCTACGATCACTTTGCCCCTTAGCCCTGAGGTTATTCAGCTCACAAAGAGTTTTGTCCCGGCCCGCCCATGGGTTATAATACTGGCAGGCTTCTTTTTTACGTGTAGAATACGAATCAGGTGGTTTCATGGCTTTGGTATGGCGAACCCGTTCTGCCGGGGAAACTGAAGAATTTGGCCGCCTTTTGGCCACCGTCTTACTTCCCGGGGATGTCCTGTGCCTGCACGGTGATCTGGGTGCGGGGAAAACGGTGCTGGCCCGGGGCATCGCCCGTGGCCTGGGGATCACCGGGCCGGTGACCAGTCCCACTTTTACTTTAATTAACGAATACTCCGGCCGGTTGCCCCTTTACCATATGGATGTCTACCGTTTGGACGGGCCCGGGGACATGGCCGACCTGGGCTATGAAGAATACTTCTATGGTGATGGAGTGACCCTGGTGGAGTGGGCGGGGCGGATCGAAGAGGTTTTGCCTTCCGAACGGCTGGACATTTACCTCAAGGGATTCCCCGGGGAGCCGGAATTACGGGAAATTCTTTTAATCCCCCGGGGAAAGCGCTATGAAGAACTGGTAAAGGAGCTGAGCGCCCTTGCTCGTGCTGGGTATTGAGGCCGCCACTCCGGTGGCTGCAGTGGCCGTGGTACAAGGGGAAAGGGTGCTGGCCGAGCGGATGGTTAATAACCAGCGCACCCACTCGGTGAACCTCCTGCCCATGATCAAAGCGGTACTGGAAGACGCCCGGGTTGCCCGGGAGGATCTGGGCGGTATCGCTGTTTCCTCGGGGCCCGGTTCTTTTACCGGCCTGCGCATAGGCATGGCCACGGCCAAAACCCTGGCCCAGGTCTGGGGGTTACCCATTGTGGGCATCAGCACCCTGGATGCCCTGGCGTATCCTTTAACCGGCCAGGGCGGGTTAATTTGCCCCATTCTTAACGCTCGAAAAGACGAGGTCTATGCGGCGGTATATCGAACGGTCGAGGGGAAACTGGAACGCCTGGAAGGTCCCATGGCGGTCCGGCCTGAGGAACTTGTTCGACGCTTTGAACCCCTGGAGCTTCCCGTTACCCTGCTGGGCGACGGCGTGCCTATTTATGGCGAATTCTTTAAAAAACAACTAGGTAGCCGGGTTTTTCTGGCCCCGGGCAGTGCCATGTGGCCCCGGGGTGCCCCGGTGGCCGAACTGGGTTACCGGTTGCTGATGGCCGGGGAAGGAGAGGATCCCCTGGAACTATTGCCCAATTACATCCGGTTATCCGAAGCGGAAGTGAAATGGCTTCAAAAACAAAAAGGGTAAGCCGGTGTATGTCTATGGAACTGACTTTTGCCGAAATGTCCTGCGATCATCTGGATGAGGTACTGGCCATTGAGCAGGTCTCTTTTATCACTCCGTGGTCCCGCCATGCCTTTACATATGAATTGTTGCAAAACGAGTTTGCCGTATACATCGTCGTTCTGGCGGGTCAAAAGGTGGTCGGCTATGCCGGGATGTGGCTGGTTCTGGATGAGGCCCACGTGACCAATGTGGCCGTTCATCCCCAGTATCGCCGGCGCCATATCGGACGGAAACTGATGCAGGAACTCATGCGCCGGGCGGTCACGCTGGGAGCCAGCCGTATGACCCTTGAGGTGCGTACCTCCAACCACGTGGCCCGGCACCTTTATACATCCCTGGGTTTCGTAGAACGGGGCCGGCGCCGGGGATACTACACCGACACCAACGAGGACGCCGTGATCATGTGGAAGGACCCTCTTGATGGCTTCACAGGAGGTGAGTACTAGATGAACCGTAACGTGCGCTTGCTGATCCGTCTGGCCGGCCTCGGGGTGGCCATGGTAGGGTTGCTGGCCAATTTACCCACGGGCTGGACCATTGGGCTGGTGGGTGCCGGTCTGGCCGCATTTTTACTGGCTGGGGGCGGGGGGTGAGGTTGCTAACAGCAGCGGGTGGTCAACCCGTATGATCTGAATAGCACCTGTAAGTTCGGTAACATTGGTAAAAAGATAAGTCAAGTCTTGACAACTTGTGAAAAATGTGTTAATTTATACTCAATTAATACCCTTACCGGTATTAGTATTTCCGTATACTGGTATGGGTAGAAAGGATGCGCGCACTAGCGGAGGGCGACGTGTACCTCAAGCAAGGTAGCTGAAAATCTCATCCTAAATTTTTAAGGAGGCGAAAGTTTTTATGACCACTGAGGAGCTGAAAAACATTAAGGCCAGCAAGGTTGTGGACGCAAGGGGAGTTTCCTGCCCCGGACCGATTATGGCGGCAAAAAAGGCCATAGCGGATGTTAAGGTGGGAGAAATTATGGAAATTCTGGCCACTGACTCCGGATCTCAAAAAGATATTCCGGCCTGGGCCAAAAAAATGGGACACGAGTTTCTCGGTGTGATTGAAGAAGCCGGTTACTGGAAGCTCTACGTAAAGAGGATGAAGTAATATGCCCGGGCAGGTTAGCACAGGCAAAGATTTTTCCCCCAGAATCCTCGTCTTTTCCACAAACAACATTTCCGACCCGGGCATTGACCTCGCCGGCAGTTCCCACATGCACTACCCCCCTTCGGTTATGGTCATCAGCATGCCCTGCACCAGCGGCATCAAGCCCGAATGGATTTTATACGCGGTGGAAAAAGGTTTTGACGGAGTTTTTTTGGCCGCCGACGGGGAAGAATGCGCCTATCTTCCGGATTGTGCGGAAAGGACGTCTGATATCGTGCAAGAGGCACAGGAGCTTCTCGTCCGGAAGGGGTATGAGCCCCAAAGGGTGAGAATGTCGGCCATTTGCTCGGTCTGCGCCGGGCCGTTCACCAACCATATGAAAGAATTTTCCGAGTCTTTGAAGAAACTCGGACCCGCCAGGAAGGGATAAAGCATGAGCTACGATGTTCTCGTGATCGGCAGCGGGATTGGGGGTATGGAGTCAGCCCTCAAACTGGGTGACATGGGCTATCACGTCCTGCTGGTGGAAAAGGAAGCCAGTGTTGGCGGTAAAATGATTCTGTTGAGCAAGGTATTCCCAACCCTTGATTGTGCCAGCTGCATCTCCACGCCCAAAATGGCCGCCACAGTGCATCACCCCAATATTGAGGTAATGATTTATTCCGAAGTGGAGGAGATCAGGAGGCTCCAAAACGGCAAGTTTAGCGTGAAGGTCCGCCAAAAGCCCACCTTTATTAACCAGACCCTGTGCACCGGCTGCCGGCAGTGTGAAATGAACTGTAACGTAGCGGTTCCGGATCAATTCAACTTCGATATGGTGGCCAGGAGGGCCGCTTATATCCCTTTCCCTCAGGCTGTTCCGAAAAAGGCCGTTATTGAGCGGGAGGGCACATCCCCCTGTTCCTTCACCTGCCCGGCGGGCATAAAAGCCCATGGTTACATTGCCCTGGTCAGGGGTGGGAAATACCGGGAAGCCTTTGACCTGGTACTGGAAAACACACCCCTGGTGGGCAGCCTGGGCAGGGCCTGCTATGCACCCTGCGAAGGTGAGTGTACCAGGGGCAGCCTTGAGGGGCCCCTGCCCATCAGGAGAATTAAACGTTTTATCGCCGACCGCTATTACCGGGAACACTCCGAGCCCGAATACAGCCCTCCAGAGGAACTTAAGGACAAAAGGGTCGCCATTGTGGGAGCGGGGCCGGCCGGCCTTACCGCCGCCTTCTTCCTGGCCAGGAAAGGCTACCGGGTGACCATTTTTGAAGCCCAGGCGCAGCCCGGCGGCATGTTGCGCACGGCCATACCTTCCTTCAGGCTCCCCAAAGACGTGGTGGACAGGGATATCAAAAATGTAACGGCCCTGGGGGTGGAGATCAAAACAGGGGTGAAGGTGGAAGACCTGGAGGAGCTGAAAAATAGCGGCTTTGACGCCATATTCGTGGCCACCGGTACGCCGGGCGCTAAAAAGATGCGGGTTGAGGGCGAAGACCTGGACGGTGTGGTCGGCTCACTGGATTTCCTGCAGCAGGTGAACCTGGGCCAGAAGATCTCCCTCAAGGACAGGGCGGTCATCGTGGTGGGCGGCGGTAATGTGGCCATAGATGCGGCCAGGGTGGCCGTGAGGCTGGGCGCTAAAAGGGTGGTCGTGCAGTACCGGCGAAGTAGGGCCGAGATGCCCGCCCATGACTGGGAAATTACGGCGGCGGAACGGGAAGGAGTAGAATTTCAATACTTAAGCGTGCCCAAAAGGTTTATCGGCCGGGATGGAAAACTAACCGAAGTTGAAAGTATGAAGATGGAGCTGGGTGAACCGGATGCCGGCAGGAGGAGAAAGCCGAAACCGGTTGAGGGCTCCGAATACAGAATTGCGGCCGACATGGTCATTACTGCCGTCGGGCTTGAGCCCGAGACAAAAGCTTTTCAAAAGCTGCTGCGTATTAACGACAACCATACCATCAGCGTTGATCCGGAAACCTTACAGACCACGGTACCTTATGTCTTTGCCGGGGGAGACGTGGTCACCGGGCCCTCCATGATTGTGAACGCCGTCGCCCAGGGTAGACGGGCGGCTTTCTTCATCGACCGCTATTTAAAAGGGGAGGAGCTTAAAGGGGCAGATTTTGATTACAGGACGCCGGTTGTGGATAAGGAAAAGGTTCTGGCCAGACAGCAAAGCTACCGGACCCTTTTCCCGGTGGGGAGTGGCGAAATCCTGCGGGAGAAACCCGGCGATTTTTCGGAAACGGAACTTCCTCTGAATGAAGAACAAGCGCGGTACAGCGCAGGAAGATGCCTTGACTGCGGGATATGCTCCGAATGCCGTCAGTGTGTGGCCACCTGTCCGGCCAATGCCGTTGACCTGTCCATGAAGGAAGAGAAAAAGGAGTTTCAAGTCAATGCCGTGATCATAGCCACCGGATTTCAACTTTTCCCCGCCCATCAAAAGCCGCAATACGGATACGGGAAATTTAAAAACGTCATTACCGGCATGCAGATGGACCGCTTGCTGGCACCCACCAGGCCATATAACGGTGTGTTGAGACCCTCCGACGGCAAGGTTCCCGAGAGCATAGCCTTTGTCCTCTGTACCGGGTCAAGGGACCAGTCCGTAAACAACCCCCTGTGTTCCAGGGTATGCTGCATGTATTCGGTCAAGCAAAATCAGCTCGTCATGGGTGCGCTGCCTCTTGCGGACGTGACGGTTTATTACATCGATGTGCGGGCCTTCGGCAAAGGGTATGAGGAGTTTTACGACCAGGCAAGGGCCATGGGTGCCAATTTTGTAAAGGGGAGAATTGCCAGGATCGAGGAAAAGGAAGACGGCAATCTCATTCTTTACTATGAAGACATCGATAACGGCGGGAAGCTGGCCCGGGCGGAACACGACCTGGTGGTTCTATCCGTAGGACTTCTCCCCAATCCCCAGGTACAAAATCTGTTTGCAGGCGAGAAACTGGAATTAGATGAGTACCTTTTCGTCAAGGAAGTGGATGAGGACCTGAACCCGGGCAAAACAAGTATCGATGGGGTCTTCGTGGCCGGGGCTGCTTCCGGTGCCAGGGACATACCCGACTCCATATTGCATGCCGGGGCGGCTGCAGCTCAGGCGGCAGCCTATGTGGAAAGGATAAGGGGGACAAGATGAGCGACCGGAGAATAGGCGTGTACATTTGCCATTGTGGCGGGAACATTTCCGATTATGTGGATGTGGACAGGGTAGTGAAGGCCGTTTGTGACGAGCCGGGAGTTGTGGTGGCCAGGACGGCCGTGTTCACCTGTTCCGATGCCACCCAGCAGGAAATGATTCAGGATATTAAAGAGCAAAACTTGGACGGCCTGGTGGTGGCGTCCTGTTCCCCAAAACTGCACCTTTACACCTTCAGGGACGTGGCGAAAAGGGCGGGGCTCAACCCGTACCAGTATACCCAGGTTAATATCAGGGAGCAGTGCTCCTGGGCCCATACCGGTGACAGGGAAGGAGCCACCAAAAAGGCCATCAGACTGGTAAGGGCGGGGATTGCCAGAACCAATTTAACCGAGCCGCTTCAACCCGTTAAAATCGACACAGTCCCCGGGGTGTTGATTATTGGCGCCGGAATAGCGGGCCTGCGGGCAGCCATTGGGCTGGCGGACATCGGCATCTGTGTTTACCTGGTAGAGCGGGCACCGGCCGTGGGCGGATGGGTTGCCCGGTTTGGAAAGATGTACCCCCACGGGAAGAAGGGCAGGGAGTTAATCGACCAGCTGGTTGACGAGGTTAAAAAGAGAGAAAACATTACTCTTTTCACCAATGCCGGGGTGGTGGAAAAATCGGGAAGCATTGGGGACTTCCACGTAAAGATAAGGATAAAAGAGCCTGCGGAAAGCGATGTTGGTGTGCGGGTGGGAGCAATCATTGTGGCCACGGGTTTTGATCCTTATCAACCGCGGGAAGGTGAGTACGGTTACGGGCTGGAGGGCGTAATAACCCTTGCCGCATTCCAGGAGCTCCTGGACAGTTCCGACGGCAGGCTGGTTTACAACGGCAGGGAAATAAAGGACGTGGTCTACATTTACTGCGTCGGAAGCAGGCAGGGTGCGGACATGGAAAACGCCAACCGTTATTGCTCCCGTTACTGCTGTAATGCGACCATTCACGCTGCCAATCTGGCCTTTGAAAAGAACCCCAAAATCCATCAATTTCATCTTTTCAGGGATATACGGACCTACGGCAAGTTTGAGTTGCTTTACCAGGAGGCCTTAAAGCGGGGGGCAGCTTTTCTTAAGTTTGACGAAAACGAGCCTCCCAGGGTTGAACAAGGTGGGAACGGGAAATTAAAGGTAACTGTGAAGGATTTGCTTACCTTTGGGGAAGAGTTTGAGATCCGGGCCGACCTTGTGGTTCTGGCCACCGGCATGGTCCCCAAAAAGAACGGGAAGCTGGTGGATACCTTGAAGCTGCCCGTGGGAAGAGACGGGTTTTTCAACGAGATACACCCCAAACTGCGTCCGGTTGAAACGGTGGTGGACGGCGTGTTCATCTGCGGTGCCTGCCAGGGGCCCAAGAACTCTTCCGAAAGCGTGGCCTCCGCCCTGGCGGCGGTTACCCAGAGCGCTTCCATCCTCAAAAAAGGCTATGTTGAGCTTGATCCGCTCATTGCCAACGTGGATCCCCAGCTGTGTACCTGGTGCGGGGTATGTGCACAGGCCTGTCCTTACTCCGCCATTGAACAAGAGCAATACCAGGGCAGGGAAGTGGCCAGGGTAAACGAAGCGGTCTGCAAGGGCTGCGGCGGCTGCGTTCCAACCTGTTCCCGGGATGCCCTCAATCTCAGGGGTTATACAGACGCACAGATCAAGTCCATGATTGATGGCCTGATAAAGGAGATATGCTGATGAACGGCAGGGTGAGAGACGTCAGGGAAGTCGTCAGGGAAGAAATGCTGATGAGGGATAAGATCCTCGATGTCCTGAAGGACGGTCCCCAAACCGTTCCGGAAATAGCGGAAGCAGTGGGTTATCCTTGCCATGAAGTCATGTTCTGGGTCATGGGCATGCGCAAGTACGGCCATTTATGTGAGGACGAGTTAACTGACGAGGGCTATTACAAGTACAGAGCGGTAATCAAGGAGGAGAGCTGATGGCACTGGTAAATCCCGACTTTGTTGAGGAGGTTAAAAGGTCTGACCGGTTTGATGCCTCTGCCTGTATGAACTGCGGGGTATGCAGTGCGGTATGCCCCATGGGCATTGAACTCCTCCCCCGGAAGCTGTTCCGCTACGTGTTATTGGGCGTGAAGGACAAGGTGCTGGAGAATGTAGAGACCATTTATTCCTGCTTTTTGTGTAAACTGTGCGAAGTTAATTGCCCGGCACAGGTGCATATAGCGGAAAATGTGCGTTTTCTCCGCTACTATATGAATAAGAAAGTTTTCAAAATTTAAGGAGAATGGGAATATGCCATTACCGATTGGCGATACCGTGGGCATTCTGGCGGATAACCTGCGGATTAGAAAATCCGTGCTGCCCGTTTCGGCTGAAAGCGTAAGCGCGTGGGCAAAGGGTCTGGGGCTGCCCAGGGGTGGGGAAACCATCCTTTATACCGGCAGGATGTATCAGCTCATCCCCTACATCGAGGCGCTGAATAAGGTCCAGGAAAAGATTGAGGATTCATGGATCGCTGACTTTGTAAAGGTAGGAAGGGTCGTCAACAGGTTTATCAACGTATCGGGTCTTTTGGCCGTACCGCCCAAAAGCATGCGGGAGTCCTGTAGCAGAATACTGGCCAATATCGCACGACTTTTAGGGCAGGCGGGAATTGAGTTTGGCTATTTATACGAAGAAGACCTGTATTCGGGGGCGCTTGTTTATGACCTGGGAGTGGACGATGTCCTGGAGGCCCACGCCCGTAGAGTAGTGGATGTTTTTAAAAAATACCGGGTCAGAAATATCATTACCGTCGACCCCCATACCACCCATATGCTTCGTTCCGTGTACCCTGCCTTGATCAAAGGATATAACCTGCAGGTAAAAAGTTACCTGGAAATACTGGCGGAGCGGGACCTGAAGCCCCGAAAGGAGCTCCGCCTGGAAGCGGCCATCCACGACTCATGTTTATATGCCAGGCACGAGAACGTGCTACAGGAGCAGAGAACTTTGCTGGAGAAAGCGGGTATTGACGTGAGGGAACCTGCGGAGTCCGGAAAGTTCACCTTTTGCTGCGGCGGGCCTGCCGAGTCCCTGTTCCCCAGGAAGGCAAAAGAATATGCTAAAAAAAGGGTGGATCAAATCAAGAAGGTTTCCTTCAGGGCGGTGACCATGTGCCCGATCTGCCTGGTGAATTTGCAAAAGGCCGCCGGTGGAGAAATACAGCTGGAGGACATATCCAGCTACCTGGTACAGGCCTACTGCGGAGGATAGTATGAAGGCCCTCTTTATGCTGGAAGAAAAGCACCGGTCCCACATCTTTGTCCTCAACTTGCCGGTTAACTAAAATAACTTGTACGGGGGTGCAGGCACATGAAAAAAACCATCATCGTCTTCAGCGGTGATCTTGACCGGGTTATGGCCGCCTTTATCATAGCCAATGGCGCTGCCGCCATGGGTGACGAGGTTACCATGTTTTTCACCTTCTGGGGATTGAACACCCTGAGAAGGCCGGAGAAGGTTAAGGTAAAGAAGAGCTTTTTGCAGGCGCTGTTCGGCTGGATGATGCCCAGGGGTGCCAACAAGCTGGGGATATCGAAGATGAATTTCGGCGGCCTGGGTGCAAAAATGATGAAGATCGTAATGAGGCAGCAAAATGTTACCCCCCTTCCGAAACTTATCGAATCTGCCAGGGAGCAGGGTATAAGGATGATTGCCTGTACCATGTCCATGGACGTAATGGGCATAAGAAAAGAAGAACTCATCGACGGTCTGGAGTTTGCCGGGGTGGCCACTTACCTGGCCGAAGCCGACGAGGCCAATGTAAACCTTTTCATTTAGCCTTTTAAAGAGCTGCGCTAAAGGGACAGGTCTTTAAAATTTTTTGGCGTGGAGGCAATGCCGTTTTTACCAGCAATTTTACGACGGGGTTCTGGGACTAAGGTTTGGGAAGTTTGTGAGCGGGAAAATTTCTGGACAGGGTATACCTGTTGTGCTATAATTTAGGCAATTGAATAAAGTGGACGGGTGCTCCCTGCCGGTAAAGACAGGGATAGAGGGAAGTCAGTGAAAATCTGACGCGGTGCCGCCACTGTGAATGGGGAGTCCGCCACACAAAGCCACTGGCCCAGCACTCAGTTAATTTGATTCTGCTGTGACAGAGATTAGCTGATGATAAAGATTAAAGTAGCAATGAACGGAAATAAGCATGGCTGAGTGCTGGGCTGGGAAGGCGTGGTGGGGCAGTGATCCATGAGCCAGGAAACCTGCCCGTTCCTTTTCACCGTTTGTACCTACGGTCCATGGGGAGGTGAAAGAGGTTAGAGTATGGATGCTTTTACCCCTGCACCCGGACACGCAGGGGTTGTTAGTTTTTTAAAAATGTCAGATTGCAGGAATAGGTGCTTTATCCCGAGGGATAAGGCTTAAAGGGTGATGTGGTCCACTGTCCGGGGAGCCCCTTCAACTTTTTTAAGGAAACTTTGGGTGACTTGAGGGGGCCATGACCTGAGGGCAGCAGAGGACATGCCTATTCCACTCCTCAGTATCTGTACCGGGGGAGCGGTGGAGCATGTCCTTTTTGTGTTCACACGGTTACATTACCCCCCGGCACCAGGTCGGGGGGTTTTCTTTGTGATGGTTGGGCGGGCCGCTTGCCGGGTGACCTTATTTATAAGGGAGGTCTTTTTATGAGGAAGAATACGGGGATCCTTTTATCCATTCTCTTTCTTCTTTTCCTGTTCTTTCCCCAGCAAAATGCCTGGGCCATGCACATAATGGAGGGGTTTCTTCCCTTAAAGTGGTGTCTTTTCTGGTATGCTCTGACCTTACCGTTTCTCGTTGCAGGTATCCTGTCCATTCAAAAGGCCGTAAAGGTTGACCCGGGTGTGAAAATGCTCCTGGGGCTGGCTGGTGCCTTTGCCTTTGTCCTTTCGGCTTTGAAACTTCCTTCCGTTACCGGCAGCTGTTCTCATCCCACCGGCGTCGGGCTGGGGGCCATACTTTTCGGGCCGTGGGCCATGAGCGTATTGGGCTGCATCGTGCTGCTCTTTCAGGCGGTTCTGCTGGCTCACGGCGGCTTAACCACGCTGGGGGCCAACACCTTTTCCATGGCGGTGGTGGGCCCCCTGGTGGCCTACGTTATTTACCGGTTGGGTGAAAGGTTGGCCCTGCCCCGGTGGCTTTCGGTATTTTTGGCTGCCTTTTTAGGTGACCTGTTGACCTATGTTACCACGTCCATACAATTGGCGCTGGCCTTTCCCGCTTCCCATGGCGGGGTGGTAGCGGCCATGATCAAGTTCATGGGTATCTTTGCGGTAACCCAGGTGCCGCTGGCCATCAGCGAGGGTATTCTGACCATTATTGTTTTTAACTTCCTGGTTGCTCACAACCGCCATGAACTGGAACAACTGCGAGTCTTATCCCGGGGGGTATGAGAATGAGAACCGGTGTAAAAAACCTGTTATTGATTTTCATTGTCCTGGTACTGGCTGTCTTTCCTCTGTTGATGAATAAAAATGCTGAATTTGGGGGGGCCGATGAACAGGCAGAGAAAATGATTGGAGAATTACAGCCGGATTACCAGCCGTGGTTTGAATCCGTGTGGGAGCCTCCCAGCGGGGAGATCGAAAGCTTGCTCTTTGCCCTGCAGGCAGCACTGGGTGCTGGATTTATCGGCTATTTCATAGGGTTCTACCGCGGCTGCAGGGGGAACCACGTCAAGCGAAATCAACCCGGGGAGTTGTTAGGGGAGAGAGATACTGGTGTTTAAAATTGACCAGTATGCATATACCAGCAGCCTGCGCCATGTTCATCCCGGAGAAAAATTCGCCTTTGCCATGCTTACCATGAGTATATGCCTGGCGGCTTCAAGCGTCCTGGTACCTGCCCTGGTCACCTGTTTGACGGCGGCGGCCATAATCCTGGTCGCCCGCGTACCGGCACGCTTTTACTTCAGACTTTTGTTGCTGCCTCTGGGTTTTCTGGTGGCCGGGCTGCTGGCCATCACCCTGACCATCTCCCGGGAACCCGACCCGGCGGTTTGCGGGTTCGCTATCCGGGGGATTACCCTGGGTGTAACCATACCGGGCCTTTATCATGCGGCCCTGCTTTTTACAAAGTCCCTGGGGGCCGTTTCCTGTCTTTACTTTTTATCTCTGACCACTCCCATGGTGGAGATTATTTCTGTCCTGCGCCGGTTAAAGGTGCCTGCCCTGCTCATTGAATTGATGGGCCTGGTCTACCGTTTTATCTTCGTAATCATGGAAACAGCCGGTAGAATGTACATTTCCCAGACCTCACGCTGTGGCTATGCCGGTCTGAAGGCGTCCTATCGATCCCTGGCTCAGCTGGTATCCAACCTTTTTGTCAAGTCATGTTACCGCTCCCAGGCCCTTTTCACCGCCCTCTTGGCCAGGGGTTATACGGGAGAGATACGGATGTGGGAAGACCCCCGTCCGGTATCCAGGAAAAATCTGGCCCTTATTGCCCTTGTAGATTTTATCCTGCTGGTTCTGGTTCTGGTGAGCTGGAGGTGGCCTGTTTGAAGGAATTTATCCTGGAAGCCCGTGATATTCATTTTGTCTATTCCGATGGCACGACCGCCCTGCGGGGAGCCACTATGGCCATTGAAAAAGGAAGAAAGGTGGCGGTGCTGGGCTCCAACGGGGCCGGCAAGACCACTATTTTCCTTCACTTTAACGGTATCCTGCGCCCGGGGCGGGGCCGGGTGTTGTTTGCCGGCCGGGAAGTACGGTACGATCACCGTTCGCTGATGCAGTTGCGCAAAAATGTGGGCATTGTTTTTCAAGACCCCGATACCCAGCTTTTTTCGGCCAGCGTGATCCAGGAAATTTCTTTTGGCCCTTTAAATTTGGGGCTGCCCGAGGGGGAGGTGGCCCGCCGCGTGGAAAACGCCATGGCAGCCACGGAAATTGCCGACCTCAGGGACAGGCCCACCCACCTTTTAAGCTACGGCCAGAAAAAGAGAGTCTGCCTGGCCGGTGTTCTGGCCATGGAGCCCAGTGTGCTGATCTGCGATGAACCTACCGCCGGCCTGGACCCCGTACATGCTGCCCAGGTAATGAAACTATTTGACCGCATCAACCAGCAGGGTACTACCGTTATCCTGGCCACCCACGATGTGGACCTGGCCTATTCCTGGGCCGATTATGTGTTTGTGATGAGCCGCGGTACCGTGGTGGGGGAAGGCTTGCCCGAAGAAGTTTTTCACGATGAGCGGCTTTTGAAACAGAGTGATTTAACCCGCCCCTGGCTGGTGGAGATCCATGAGCAGCTGAGCCGCAGGGGATGGCTGCCTGACGGTTTACCCTTGCCCCGCACGAAAGAACAGCTTTTTGACTGTATTCAAAGGGTTTCCGGTTCAGGAAAACCGTCTTTAGTACATGTTTTCCCCCGGGAAAAAATGCGCTCGGAATGTGCATCATGCAGTGTGGGGAGAAAATGAAGGTCGGCCTTGACCTTGCAACAATAGGCTAAAACCGGGTGGCTTACATACGCCCAAAAAAAGAAGTTGGGATAATTTTTTTTTCTGGAAGGGGGGAGAATAAGGGGGGAGGGGAAGCGGATGCCCGTAAATGATAAGCGCAAAATAGCAGTGGTGGGAGTTGGTGCGGTCGGGTCCGCCACCGCCTACGCGGTGATGATGAGCGGCCTGGTCAGCGAACTGGTACTGGTGGATATCAACCGGGAGCGGGCCGAGGGAGAGGCCATGGACCTGGCCCACGGTGCTTCGTTCATCAAACCCATTCGCATTTACGCCGGCGAATATGAGGACTGCCGCGATGCCGATATCGTAATCTTTTGCGCCGGGGTCAATCAGAAGCCCGGCGAAACGCGCCTGGATCTGGTGCAACGGAATTATGCCGTTCTGAAAGAAGTTCTTGTTCGCCTCATGCCCCTGGAGGAGAACGGGGTGTTTTTAATGGTAACCAATCCGGTGGACATCCTTACCTACGCAGCGTTGCGCTTGACCAACCTGCCTCCCAACCGGGTTATCGGTTCCGGCACGGTCCTGGACAGCTCCCGTTTCCGCTATTTGCTCAGTCAATACTGCCAGGTGGAACCCCGGAACATTCACGCCTACGTGGTAGGCGAACATGGGGACACGGAAGTACCCCTGTGGAGCCTGGCCAACATAGCCGGCATGCCGGTGCAGGAATTCTGCTGCTGGCGTGGGGTGCCCTGCCTCAATCCCGAGGAAATCACCCGGCGGGTAAGGGAGGCCGCCTACGAGGTTATCGCCCGCAAGGGGGCCACTTATTATGCCATTGGCCTGGCGGTGAAACGGATTTGTGAAAGCATCTTAAGGGACGAAAACTCCATCCTGACGGTGTCCGGCCTGGTGGATGGCGAATATGGGATCACTGACGTTTGTCTCAGCCTTCCTTCCATTGTAAACCGGACGGGCCGGGTCCGGGTGCTGGCCGTACCCATTGCCTCCGGGGAAGAAGAGGCTTTACATCATTCCGCCCGGACGCTAAAATCAATTATAGCGCAGCTGGATTTACCGTAAAGGGTGCCGTATGGCCTATATTATGTAAAAGAATTTACTATTGCTTTTTTTCGTGGTTTTGATATAATAACATATGCAGTTGCTTAGATGCGCCTGTAGCTCAGCGGATAGAGCGCCGGCCTCCGGAGCCGGGTCTTGCGCAGGTTCGATTCCTGCCAGGCGCACCAGGATAAAACCCGCAAGCCCGATTAGATCAAGGGTTTGCGGGTTTTTGATTTCCTTGATACTACCTCGGAATTTTACAGCTTGTCAGCAGTCGTTAAGGGCAAGAACTCCTAAACCGCTTCTCAGACCTTTAACTGCTGCTTTTGTTGCTATGTGAAACTTGCCATTCTCGGCGAGCTGTTTTATAAATGGTTGTTAAGTGGTCCAATTGGGGGAAGAATTGAATTCGGGTGGAATCCCAAAAGACGTTTATGGGGCTTGAATTACCCGCCGCGGGAATGCTAAAATCAACAAGAATCGTTGCAAACAGGCTGGTGCCGCTAACAATCTCTTGCCGTAGGGAGTGTTTTCAGTGACCAAACTGTGGGGAGGACGCTTTCAAAAGGCTACGGATCACCTGGTGGACGACTTTCATTCTTCCATTTCCTTTGACCAGCGGTTGTACCGTTATGATATACGGGGCAGCATGGCCCATGCCCGTATGCTGGCCAAACAGGGGATTATTGCTCCGGAAGAGGCGCAGGCAATCATAAAGGGTCTGGAAGAAATCCTGGCCGACATTGAGGCCGGACGGGTGGAGTTTTCGGTGGCTGCCGAGGACATTCACATGAATATAGAACAACTGCTTACCGAACGCATCGGTCCGGTGGGAAAAAAGCTCCACACCGCCCGCAGCCGCAACGACCAGGTGGCCCTGGACGTGCGCATGTATCTTAAGGACGAAATTGACGCCATTATCGCTCTCCTCAGGCAGTTGCAGGAAACTTTACTGGATCTGGCCGAAAAACACCTGGATACGGTCATGCCCGGCTATACCCACCTGCAGCGGGCCCAGCCAATCACCCTGGCCCACCATTTAATGGCTTATGTGCAAATGTTTGGACGGGATTTGGACAGGCTGCAGGACTGCCGGCGGCGTACGGATGTCCTGCCCCTGGGTGCGGGGGCCCTGGCCGGCACCACCTTTCCCATAGATCCGGCCTGCGTGGCCGAACAGCTGGGTTTTGCCGCCGTGGCGGAAAATAGCCTGGATGCAGTCAGTGACCGGGACTTTGCTGTGGAATTTACGGCTGCCGCAGCTTTGATCATGGTGCACTTGAGCCGCTTTTGTGAGGAGATTATCCTCTGGTCTTCTGCAGAGTTTGCCTTTGTGGAGCTGGATGATGCCTACAGCACCGGCAGCAGCATGATGCCCCAGAAAAAGAACCCCGATGTGGCGGAGTTGACCCGGGGCAAAGCCGGCCGGGTGTTTGGCGATTTGATGACCCTTTTGACCATGCTTAAAGGTTTACCCCTGGCTTACAATAAAGACATGCAGGAAGATAAAGAAGCCCTTTTTGATGCCGTGGACACGGTCAAAAAGTGCCTGAGGGTTTTCACGCCCATGGTGGCCAGTTTAAAGGTGCGCCCGGAAAATATGGCCGGGGCGGCAAGGGGGGGCTTCACCAACGCCACCGACCTGGCGGACTACCTGGTGAAAAAAGGCGTACCCTTCCGGGAAGCCCATGAACAGGTAGGCAAACTGGTTTATTACTGCCTGTCCCGGGGTAAATCCCTGGAGGAACTGTCCCTGGAGGAGTTCAGGCATTTTGCCCCCCAGGTTGAAGAAGATGTCTACCGGGCCATTGATATCAGGCAGTGCGTGGCTGCCCGGCGAGTGCTGGGGGGGCCGGCACCGGAGTCTGTCCGGGAGGCTATTTCCCGGGCAAGGGAGAGGTTGGGCCGGTAAAAACTAAACAAATTCTTAACTAAAAATTGCTTGACACCCGTACCCTGAAACTGTATACTGGATAACAAGTTCACGGATAAAGACTATGAAGGGGAGCGAGTAACCTGTCTTCCAGGCTGCAGAGAGCCGGGGTAGCTGCGAACCGGCGCCGGAGCAGGTGAAAGGATCGCCCCGGAGTCGCCAGCTGAAAGGCGTCTCTTGTAGTAACGCCGATTAAGCCGGGCCGGGTTGGTCACCCGTTACCAAAGCCGTGTCCTGGTGGGGACACATAAGGGGTCCTTGCCGTGAGGCAAGGGCAAGCAGGGTGGTACCGCGCGAGGATTTACCTCTCGTCCCTGGCAGTTTTCTTTGGGCTGCCGGGGCGGGAGGTTTTTAATTTTTATCCCACAAAACAAGTACATAGGGTTTGTACGGAGGGAAGTGTACCTAGGGTTCCGCCCCGCTTGGGCGGGGGACTGGACCAAGCGGTACAGGCCGCCGGTGAAAAATCGCGGCGGTTACACCGTGGGGATAAAAGACCCGAGCGGATAGGTTCCACTCTGTGGGAAATATCGTATCGGGTCTTATTTTTTACCGGTTTGAAGCGGGGGTGAACATCGGTGTTACTTGTAGTTATCCCCCGGATGGGGGAGGGGAGATGTTTTAATGGAACAGGAGAGAAGGGATTTGCAAGAAAGAAGAGAGGTGTGTTTTGATGGGACTGATTATTTATCTTGACGGCAAGTTTGTACCGGAAGAGCAGGCAGTGGTATCCGTTTTTGATCACGGCCTTCTATATGGGGACGGCGTTTTTGAAGGCATCCGGGCCTACCATAACCGGGTTTTCAAGCTTAGGGAGCATATTATACGCCTGTACGAGTCGGCGCGCACCATAGGCCTTGATATTCCCATCACCATGCCTGAAATGGAAGAAGTGGTACTGGAAACCTGCCGGCGCAACGGCCTGCGGGACGGCTACATTCGCCTGGTGGTCACCCGGGGCCGGGGGGATCTGGGCCTTGATCCCCGCAAGTGCCCCAATCCGACCATCTTCTGCATAGCCGCTTCCATCCAGCTCTACCCCGAAGAATTATATGAAAAGGGGTTGGAACTGGTTACCGTGGCCACCCGGCGGAACCTGCCCGAGGCCTGCAACCCGCGGGTCAAATCTTTAAACTACCTTAACAACATCTATGCCAAGATGGAGGCCAACCTGGTGGGTGCCCCCGAGGCGGTAATGCTCAACCAGGAAGGCTATGTGGCCGAGGCCACCGGGGACAACATTTTCATTGTAAAAAACGGCGTGCTCATTACCCCGCCGCCCTATGCGGGCATTCTGGAGGGGATTACCCGCAACACCGTGATGGAGATAGCCCGTCAAAAGGGCATCCCGGTGGAGGAGAAACTCTTTACCAGACATGATATTTACACCGCTGACGAGTGCTTCCTTACCGGCACGGCGGCGGAAGTTATCCCGGCGGTTAAGCTGGACGGGCGGGTCATTGGCGACGGCCGTCCCGGGAAAATGACCTGGGAGTTGATCCACGCCTACCGCGAACTGACCAGGGTTGACGGGCCGGTAATCTTCCGGGAAGATGAGCGTAGCATGAACTGTGCCGGCTAGAATTGGTAGCGAACACTCGCCGGACACTGGAGGATTGCAGTCCGGATATCTAATGCACATACTTTTTTCCGACTTCCGACTTCCGACGACTGACGACTGAATAAGGAGGGCTTGACCGTGCGCAGCGACGCCATAAAAAAGGGTCTGGAAAAGGCCCCGCACCGTTCCCTTTTAAAGGCCCTGGGTTTCGTGGACCAGGAACTGGAGCGGCCCATGATCGGGGTGGTGAATTCCTTCAATGAAATCGTGCCGGGGCACATGCATTTAAACGAGATTACCGCCGCGGTCAAGGCCGGTGTGCGGATGGCCGGCGGCACGCCGGTGGAGTTTCCCTGCATTGCGGTTTGTGACGGCATTGCCATGAACCACAGCGGCATGAAGTATTCCCTGGCCAGCCGCGAGCTGATTGCCGATTCCATAGAGGTTATGGTCCAGGCCCACCAGTTTGACGGCCTGGTCCTGGTAACCGCCTGCGACAAGATCGTGCCGGGCATGCTCATGGCCGCCGCCAGGCTGGACATTCCAGCCATAGTGATCAGCGGAGGCCCCATGCTGGCCGGCCGCTACCAGGGCCGGGATTTGTCCTTGAGCAACATGTTCGAGGCCGTGGGAGCCGTGCGGGCGGGCCGGATGACGGAAGAGGAACTGGCCGCCCTGGAGGAGGAGGCCTGCCCGGGCTGCGGTTCCTGCGCCGGCATGTTCACCGCCAACTCCATGAACTGCCTTACCGAGGCCATCGGCATGGCCCTGCCCGGCAACGGCACCATCCCTGCCGTTTCGGCGGCCCGGCGCCGGCTGGCCAAGTTGACGGGTATGCGCGCCGTGGAACTGGTGAAAGAGGATGTGCGGCCGTCAAGCATCCTGACCGCCAGGGCCTTTGAGAACGCCCTGGCTGTGGATATGGCCCTGGGCTGCTCCACCAACACGGTACTGCACCTGCCGGCCATTGCCCGGGAGGCCGGGGTGGAAATCAGCCTGGACAAGATTAATGAAATCAGTGCCCGCACACCAAATTTGTGCAAGCTCAGCCCCATGGGGCCCTACTTCATGCAGGACCTCCATGAGGCGGGTGGTATTCCGGCGGTTATGGCCCAGCTGGCCAAGAAGGATCTGCTCCACCTGGATTTGCCCACGGTTTCCGGGCAAACTGTTGGCGAACTGATCCGGGACCGCCGGGTGAGCCGGCCGGAGGTGATCCGGGACATTGAGAATCCCCACAGCCCCACCGGCGGCATAGCCATCCTGCGGGGCAATCTGGCCCCTGGCGGGGCGGTGGTGAAAAAGGCCGGCGTGGCCCCGGAGATGATGGTGCACCGCGGGCCGGCCCGCGTCTTCGATTCCGAGGAAGAGGCCCTTAAAGCCATCCTGGGCGGCACGATAAACAAGGGGGATGTGATTGTCATTCGTTATGAAGGTCCCCGGGGCGGTCCCGGCATGCGGGAAATGCTGGCCCCCACGGCGGCGGTGGCGGGCATGGGGCTCGACAGGGATGTGGCCCTTTTGACCGATGGGCGTTTTTCTGGCGCCACCCGGGGTGCCTCCATCGGCCATATTTCCCCCGAGGCGGCTGCAGGCGGCCCCCTGGCCGTGGTCAGGGACGGGGATATGATTGTCATTGATATTCCCAATTATCGTCTCGACGTGGAACTTAGCCCTGAAGAAATCCAGGACCGGCTGGCCCGGTGGACTCCCCCTGCCCCCCGGGTGACCGGAGGTTACCTGGCCCGCTATGCCCGGCAGGTGAGTTCGGCCAGCACGGGAGCAGTTCTCGAATAGATGGTGGAGGTGAGGGGGCATGAAAAAATCCGGGGCACAAATCCTGGTCGACAGTTTGCTGGAGCAGGGAGTGGATACCATCTTCGGTTATCCCGGAGGCGCGGTATTGCCCATCTATGATGCCCTCTACGATGCAGATATCCGGCACATTTTAACCAGGCACGAGCAGGGTGCTGCCCACGCGGCGGACGGCTATGCCCGGGCTTCCGGCCGGCCGGGGGTATGTCTGGCCACCTCCGGCCCCGGCGCCACCAACCTGGTCACGGGCATTGCCAATGCCTACATGGATTCCATACCCCTGGTGGCCTTTACCGGGCAGGTGGTTACCTCCCAGCTGGGGAAGGACTCCTTCCAGGAAGCGGATATTACCGGGATCACCCTGCCCATTACCAAGCACAATTATCTGGTGAAGGACGTGCGGGACCTGGCCCGGGTCATCAAGGAGGCCTTTTACATCGCCACCACCGGCAGGCCCGGCCCGGTACTGGTGGATATTCCCAAGGACGTCTCCAGCGCCCAAACCGAGTACGAGGACCCCGGCCCGGTGAACCTGCCCGGGTACCGTCCGGTGCTGGAGCCGCCGGCGGAACAGCTCAACCGGGCGGCGGAGGCCATTGCCCGGGCCGAGCGGCCGGTCATTTACGCCGGGGGCGGCGTGGTTTATTCCGGCGCCCACCGGGAGCTGCGCCGCTTTGCCGAGCTGATCCTGGCCCCGGTGGCCACCACCCTTATGGGTCTGGGGGGCTTCCCCGGGGATCATCCACTGGCTCTGGGCATGCTGGGCATGCACGGCAGCAAGTACGCCAACTTTGCTGTCTGCGAGTGCGACCTGCTGATTGCCGTGGGCGTGCGGTTTGACGACCGGGTTACCGGCAAGCTGGAGAGTTTTGCTCCCCAGGCCAGGATCATGCACATTGACATTGACCCGGCGGAAATAGGGAAGAATGTACGGGTAGACATTCCCCTGGTGGGGGATGTCAAGCGGGTGTTGTCCGCCCTCATTGAGCGTCTTGAAGCCAAGTTGCCGGGTGCCTGGCAGGAGAAGATCCAGACCTGGAAAAAGGAATATCCCATTACCTACGAGGAAAACGGCCACCTCAAGCCCCAGCATGTCATCCGGGAGATTTACCGGGTGACCAAAGGCCAGGCCAGGATTACTACCGAGGTGGGCCAGCACCAGATGTGGGCGGCCCATTATTACACTTATACCCGCCCCCGGACCTTTATCTCTTCCGGCGGGCTGGGTACCATGGGCTTTGGCCTGCCGGCGGCCATCGGCGTGCAGGTGGCCTGCCCCGATGAGATTGTCTTTGATATCGCCGGCGACGGCAGCATTCAGATGAACATCCAGGAGCTGGCCACGGCGGTAAACTACGACCTGCCGGTAAAGGTGGCCATCCTGGATAACGGATACCTGGGCATGGTGCGCCAGTGGCAGGAACTCTTTTACAACCGCCGTTATTCTTACAGCGAACTGGTCAACCCCGATTTTGTCAAGCTGGCCGAGGCATACGGCGCGGTGGGCATGCGGGTGGAAAAACCTGCGGACGTCAGGCCTGCCCTGGAGCAGGCCCTGGCCACATCCAGGCCGGTGCTCATCGATTTCATCATTGAGCGGGAAGAAAATGTGCTGCCCTTTGTTCCTCCGGGCGAGTCCCTGGACCGCATGTTAGGTTAAGCCGTGCTGGCTGTTACCGTCTGCATGGGGAGGTGGGATTATGCGACACACCCTGGCGGTGCTGGTGGAAAACAACCCCGGGGTCCTGGCCCGGGTGGCCGGCCTGTTCAGCCGGCGGGGATACAACATTGACAGCCTGGCGGTGGGGCGCACCGACAACCCGGCCATTTCCCGCATGACTATTGTGGTGGAGGGAGACGACCGGGTACTGGAACAGGTGACCAAGCAGCTCCACAAGCTCATCGACGTGATCAAGATCAGCGACATCACCGCCGACGAATACGTGGACCGGGAACTGGTGCTCATCAAGGTGAATGCCGGGCCGGAAAAACGGGGGGAAATCATGCAGATTGCCGATATCTTCCGTGCCCGCATTGTGGATCTTGGCCGCCGGACTATGATTCTGGAGTGCACCGGCAACGAGGGTAAGGTTAAGGCTTTTGAGGAGTCGCTGCGGCCTTACGGCATCAAGGAACTGGTGAGAACCGGTAAAATTGCCATGCTGCGGGGTTCCCGCTATACCAGTATCAATACCAATGGTTCACGGGAGGATGAGTGAGATGGCTAAAGTTTACTACGACAGCGATGCCGATCTGAGCTTACTGCAGGGAAAGGTCATTGCGGTTCTGGGCTACGGCAGCCAGGGACACGCCCAGGCCCAGAATTTAAAAGACAGCGGGTTAAATGTGATCGTTGGCCTGCCGGAAACCAGCCGCAGCCGGGAAAAGGCTGAGGCCGATGGATTTGAGGTTTATACACCGGCCGGGGCGGCTGAGCGTGCGGACATCATCCAGGTGCTGGTACCCGATGAGGTCCAGCCCGGGCTGTATAAAGAGCACATTGCCCCCCACCTGAGGAGCGGCAAGGCCCTGATGTTCTCCCATGGCTTCAACATCCATTATGGACAGATTACTCCCCCGGCAGATGTGGATGTCTTTATGGTGGCACCAAAGGGGCCGGGACACATCGTCCGCCGCATGTTTGTAGAAGGGAAAGGGGTGCCCTGCCTGGTGGCCGTCCATCAGGATGCCAGCGGCCGGGCAAAAGAGCTGGCCCTGGCCTACGCCAGGGGCATCGGCGGCACCCGGGCCGGCGTTTTCGAGACCACCTTTAAGGAAGAAACGGAAACCGACCTCTTTGGCGAGCAGGCGGTGCTGTGCGGCGGGGTTTCCGAGTTAATCAAGGCCGGCTTCGACACCCTGGTGGAGGCCGGGTACGCCCCGGAAATGGCCTACTTTGAGTGCCTGCACGAACTCAAGCTCATCGTCGACCTGATCTACGAGGGCGGCCTGAGCTGGATGCGTTACTCCATCAGCAACACCGCCGAATATGGGGATTACATGGTCGGTAAGCGCATCATCACCGAAGAAACCCGCAGGGAAATGAAGCGGGTATTGCAGGAGATCCAGAACGGCCAGTTTGCCAAACAGTGGATCCTGGAAAACCAGGCCAACCGGCCCATGTTCAACGCCATGCGCCGCCGGGAGGCCGAACACCCCATCGAAAAGGTGGGGGCTGAGCTGCGCAAGATGATGCCCTGGCTGCAGAAGCGCTAAATACCGGGTTCAGGGTGGGGCCCGCCGGCGGCCCCCCGGTAACTCCCGGAAAAACGGCTGGAAAAGGGGGGAGTTGCCTTGAAGATTACCGCTGCCCAGGCCCTCGTCCGCTGCCTGGAGCTGGAAAAGGTGGATATTGTTTTCGGATATCCGGGAGGCGCCATGCTCCCCGTATACGACGCCCTCTATCATTCCTCCATCAAGCATGTGCTGGTCCGCCACGAGCAGGGGGCTGTGCATGCCGCCGATGGTTACGCCCGGGTCACCGGCCGGGTGGGAGTATGCATGGCTACCTCCGGACCGGGAGCCACCAACCTGGTGACCGGGATAGCCAACGCCTACATGGACTCGGTTCCCCTGGTGGTTTTTACCGGCCAGGTACCCACCAGCCAGGTGGGCACCGATGCCTTTCAGGAAGTGGATATCACGGGGATTACCATTCCCATTACCAAGCATAATTACCTGGTAAAAGACCCGGCCGCCCTGCCCCAGATCATCAAGAACGCCTTTCATATCGCTTCCACCGGCCGGCCGGGGCCGGTACTCATTGACCTGCCCAGGGATGTGGCCGGGGCGACCATTGACTTTCACTATCCTGAAACGGTGAAGCTGCGGGGGTATAAGCCCACCTACCGGGGGCATCCGACCAAAATCAGCCAGGCTGCGGAATTGATCAACCAATCACAGCGCCCGGTGATTTACGCCGGCGGCGGTATACTCAATTCCGGGGCCAGCGAAGAGCTTCTGGAGCTGGCCGAGTTAATTTCCGCCCCGGTTACCAATACCTTCATGGGGCTTTCCAGCTTTCCCGGGGATCACCCGCTGTTTTTGGGGATGCTCGGCCTGCACGGGACCCGTTACGCCAACCTGGCCGTAACGGAGTGCGATTTGCTCATTGCCCTGGGGGCCAGATTTGACGACCGGGTAACGGGCAAGCTGGCCAGATTTGCTCCCCACGCGGCGGTGATCCACGTGGACATCGACCCGGCCGAAATTGGCAAGAACGTGCCGGTGCATGTACCCATCGTGGGGGACGTGAAGCTGGTGCTGCAGGCCCTCCTGCCCCTGCTCAAGAAAACCGACCGTTCCCCCTGGCTGGCCCGCGTCCAGGAACTGCGGGAACTTTACCCTTTGCGCTACAACCGGGAAGGCGGCTTGAAACCCCAGTACATCATTGAAGAATTGTACCGCCACACCAGAGGCTGCGCCACCATCGCCACCGATGTGGGCCAGCACCAGATGTGGGTGGCCCAGTACTACCGGTTTAAGCACCCGCGCGGCCTGATATCTTCGGGCGGTTTGGGTACCATGGGATTTGGCCTGCCCGCCGCCATTGGCGCCCAGCTGGGACTGCCCGACCAGCAGGTTATCCTGGTTACCGGCGACGGCAGTTTCCAGATGACCATGCAGGAGCTGGCTACGGTGCGGGAGCAGGAGCTGCCCATAAAAATATTCATGATCAATAACCAGACCCTGGGCATGGTGCGCCAGCTCCAGGAATATTACTGCGAGGGCCGCTACATGGCCGTGGATTTCAAGTTCCATCCCGATTTCGTCACCCTGGCCAGGGCCTATGGCATCAAGGGCTATACCGTAGAGACTGAAGAAGAGGCGCAAAGGGTCATCCCCGAGGCGCTCGGCACGACCGGCCCGGTGCTGGTCAATTGCCTGGTAAGTCCACAGGAGAAAGTTTTGCCCATGGTTCCCAGCGGACGTGGAATTGACGAAACCTTTGAAGGTTGATTCCACTCAAAGGAGGACTTTTATGACCCGGCGTATTTACATCTTTGATACTACCTTAAGGGACGGGGAACAATCCCCGGGGGTAAGCCTCAACGTGATGGAGAAATTGCAGATCGCCAGGCAGCTGGCCAGGCTGGGAGTAGACGTGATTGAAGCCGGTTTTCCCATCACTTCCCCCGGGGATTACGAGGCGGTTAAGACCATTGCCCGGGAAGTGCGGGGCGTGACCGTGGCGGCCCTGGCCCGGGCCAATTTCCAGGATATCGACCAGGCCTGGGAGGCCGTTAAGGGGGCGGAGCAGCCCCGGATTCACACCTTTATTGCCACCTCGCCCATTCACATGCGCCACAAGCTGCGCATGACCGAAGAACAGGTAATAGAAGCTGCCGTGGCGGCGGTCAAGCGTGCCAGGAGTTATGTTTCCGACGTGGAGTTTTCCGCCGAGGACGCCTCCCGGTCGGAGCTGGATTTCCTGTGCCGGGTGCTGGAGGCGGCTATTGCGGCCGGGGCCACGGTGGTGAACATCCCGGACACGGTGGGTTACGCCACGCCCGAGGAATTCGCCCGCTTCATCCGGGACATCCGCCAGCGGGTGCCGGGCATTGAGAAGGTGGTGCTGAGCGTGCACTGCCACGACGACCTGGGGCTGGCGGTGGCCAATTCCCTGGCGGCGGTGGCGGCCGGGGCCAACCAGGTGGAAGGGGCCATCAACGGCATCGGCGAGCGGGCCGGAAACGCCGCCCTGGAAGAGGTGGTCATGGCCCTTTATACCCGGCGGGACCAGTTCGGCTGTGAGACCAGCATCCGCACGGAAGAAATTTACCGCACCAGCCGCCTGGTGTCCAGCCTCACCGGCATGCCCGTGCAGCCCAACAAGGCGGTGGTGGGTAAAAACGCCTTTGCCCACGAATCGGGCATTCACCAGGACGGGGTGCTCAAGGAGCGTACCACCTACGAGATCATGAACCCGGTGATGGTGGGGATCAGCCAGAGCAACCTGGTTCTGGGGAAGCACTCGGGGCGGCACGCCTTCCGGCAGAGACTTTTAGAGCTGGGGTACGAGCTCGGCGAGGAGGAGCTCAACAAGGCCTTTCAGCAGTTCAAGGTCCTGGCCGATAAGAAAAAGGAAATTACCGACGCGGACCTGGAGGCCATTGTGGAGGAAGAACTGCGCCCGGTGCCGGTAACCTATACCCTGGAGTACCTGCACATTTCCACGGGTACGACCATAGTGCCCACGGCCACCGTCGGGTTGAAGAAGGGCGACGAGGTCTTTGAGGAGGCGGCCTGCGGCAACGGCCCCGTGGATGCCATCTGCCGGGCGGTCGACAAGGTCACCGGTGTTCCCTGCGTACTCAAAAGCTGGGGGGTTAATGCCGTTACCTCCGGTAAGGACGCCATTGGCGAGGTTACCTTGAAAATCTCCGAAAACGGCGGCAAGACCTACCTGGGCCGGGGCATCAGCACGGACATCCTGGAGGCCAGCGCCAAAGCTTACGTCAACGCGGTCAACAGGCTCCTCTGGGAGTCGGGTAGGCTAACAGACAAGAGCAACGAGGTGAGTTAAGAACATGCCCATGACCATCACGGAAAAAATCCTGGCCGCCCATGCCGGCCTCGACCGGGTGGAACCCGGGCAGCTGATCAATGTCCGGGTGGACCTGGTTTTGGGTAACGACATTACCGCTCCCGTGGCCATTAAGGAGTTCCGGCGCATCGGTGTAGAAAAGGTCTTTGACCGGGAGCGGGTGGTCCTGGTACCCGACCACTTCGTACCGAACAAGGATATCAAGTCGGCCGAGCAGGCCAAAATTCTCAGGGACTTTGCCCGCCAGCAGCAGCTGACCCACTACTTTGAGGTCGGGCGCATGGGGATCGAGCACTGCCTTTTGCCCGAGCAGGGGCTGGTGGGACCGGGGGACGTGGTGATCGGGGCCGATTCCCATACCTGTACCTATGGCGCCCTGGGGGCCTTTGCCACCGGGGTGGGCAGCACCGACCTGGCTGCGGCCATGGCCCTGGGGGAAATCTGGCTCAAAGTTCCCGAGTCAATTAAGTTCGTCTATTATGGGGAGCTCCAGCCCTGGGTGGGGGGCAAGGATTTAATCCTCTACACCATCGGCCAGATCGGCGTGGACGGTGCCCTCTACCAGGCCATGGAATTCACCGGGCCGGCCATCGAGACCCTGTCCATGGACGGGCGCCTGACCATGGCCAATATGGCCGTGGAGGCCGGGGCCAAAAACGGCATTGTGCCGCCCGATGAAATTACCCTCGACTACGTAAAGGGACGGGCCAGAAGGCCCTACCGGGTGTATCAGAGCGATCCCGATGCCCGGTACGCCCGGGTTTACGAGTTTGATGTGAGCAAGCTGGAACCCCAGGTGGCCTTCCCCCACCTGCCCTCCAATGTCCGCCCGGTAAGCCAGGCGGGGCACGTGGAGATCCAGCAGGTGGTTATCGGTTCCTGCACCAACGGCCGGCTGGAGGACCTGCGCCTGGCCGCCCGGGTGTTGCAGGGCAAAAAGGTACATCCCGATGTGCGTCTGATCGTTATCCCGGGGACCCAGGAAGTTTACCGCACCGCCTTAAAGGAAGGTTTAATTGAAATATTTATTGACGCCGGTGCGGCGGTGAGCACTCCCACCTGCGGCCCCTGCCTGGGCGGCCACATGGGCATCCTGGCCGCCGGGGAACGGTGCCTGGCCACCACCAACCGGAATTTTGTAGGCCGGATGGGCCACCCGGAAAGCGAAGTATACCTGAGCAATCCCGCGGTAGCCGCCGCCTCGGCCATTTTGGGGCGGATTGCCGCTCCCCAGGAGGTGCTGTAGATGAACCAGCTGCGCGGAAAAGCGTGGAAATTTGGTGATGATATAGACACCGACGCCATTATTCCGGCCCGTTACTTAAATACCTCCGATCCCCGGGAGCTGGCTGCCCATTGCATGGAGGATGCGGACCCCTCCTTTGCCGGCAGGGTGCAGCCGGGGGATATAATTGTGGCCGGGAAAAACTTCGGTTGCGGCAGCTCCCGGGAGCATGCCCCCATAGCCATCAAGGCGGCCGGGGTTTCCTGCGTGATTGCCGCTTCCTTTGCCCGCATTTTTTACCGCAACGCCTTCAACATCGGCCTGCCCATCTTCGAGTCTCCGGAAGCGGCGGCTAAAATCCAGGAGGGTGACGAAGTGGCGGTGGACGTGGAATCGGGGACCATCACCAACCTGACCCGCAACGAGCAGTACCGGGCCACACCGGTGCCGCCGTTCATGCAGGAGATCATCGCCGCCGGAGGCCTGATTAACTATGTAGCCCGGAGGTTGAATGGATGATGTACAGGATTGCGGTTTTACCGGGGGACGGTATTGGCCCGGAGGTAACGGCCCAGGCCACCCGGGTCCTGGCCGCCGCCGGACGTCGTTTTGGATATGAATTTTGTTTCCAGGAAGGCTTAATCGGGGGAATAGCCTATGACGCCACGGGCCAGCCCCTGCCCCAGGCCACCCTGGATCTGTGCCGGTCCAGTGACGCGGTCCTTCTGGGGGCGGTCGGGGGGCCCAAATGGGATAACCTCCCGGTGCACCTGCGCCCGGAAGCCGGCGCCCTGCTGCCCCTGCGGAAGGCCCTGAATGTTTACGCCAACCTGCGCCCGGCCATGGTTTTCCCGGCCCTGGCTCAAGCCTCCACCTTGAAGCCGGAAGTGGTGGAGGGGCTGGACATCGTGGTGGTGCGTGAGCTCACCGGCGGCCTGTATTTTGGGGAGAAAAGGCGGGAGGAAATTCCCGGCGGACAGCGGGTGGTGGAAACCCTGGTCTACACCACCCAGGAAATCCAGCGGGTGGCCAGGCGGGCCTTTGAACTGGCCCGGAAGAGAAAGAAAAAGCTCACCTCGGTGGATAAGGCCAATGTGCTGGAAAGCTCCCGCCTGTGGCGGGAGGTGGTTACGGACATGGCCAGGGAGTACCCCGACGTGGAAGTCAACCACATGCTGGTGGATAACTGTGCCATGCAGCTGGTGCGCAACCCGAAACAATTCGATGTATTGCTCACGGAGAACCTTTTCGGCGATATCCTGAGCGACGAGGCCGCCCAGCTCACCGGCTCCCTGGGTATGCTGCCCTCGGCCAGCCTGGGAGACGGGGTGGGCTTATATGAGCCGGTTCACGGCTCCGCCCCGGACATTGCCGGGCGTCAGCTGGCCAATCCCATTGCCGCCGTCCTTTCCGGTGCCTTAATGCTGCGCCATTCCTTTGGGCTGGAGGAGGCGGCCGCGGCCATTGAACGGGCGGTGGCCACGGTGCTTGAGCAGGGATACCGCACAGCCGATATCATGGAACCGGGCAAACACCAGGTAACCACCACGGAGATGGGCCGGCTGATTGCCGAACTGGTGGAAAGGGGCGAGCTTGTCTAAGGGGGAGAAACCATGGCAGTAGTGGAGATTTACGATACCACCCTGCGGGACGGCTCCCAGGGGGAAGGCATTTCCTTTTCCGCGGAAGACAAGGTCAAGATTGCTCTCAAGCTTGATAAAATGGGTTTTCACTACGTGGAAGGCGGCTGGCCCGGCTCCAACCCCAAGGACATGGCTTTTTTCCAGCGCATTAAAAACCACCGGCTGTCCCATGCCCGTATTGCCGCCTTTGGATCCACCCGCAAGCCCGGGATTCCGGTGCAGGAAGACGGCAACATCCAGTGCATTCTGGCCGCCGGGGTTTCCGTGGCCACAATTTTCGGCAAGAGCTGGGACTTGCACGTGACCAGGGCTCTGGGGACCACCCTGGAAGAAAACCTGGCCATGATTGAAGAATCGGTGAGCTACCTGAAAAACCGGGGGCTGGTGGTTATCTATGATGCGGAGCACTTTTTTGACGGCTTCAAGGCCAACGCCGCATATGCCCTGGCCACCCTGAAGGCGGCCGTGCAGGGGGGGGCTGACCGGGTGGTTTTATGCGATACCAACGGGGGGAGTCTGCCGGAGGAAATTGCCGCTATAGTGAGTAGGGTAAAGGAAGAGGTCCCGGCCGTCCTGGGCATCCACTGCCATAATGACGGGGAACTGGCCGTGGCCAACACCCTGGCTGCGGTTCAGGCCGGGGCAACCCACGTGCAGGGGACCATCAACGGCTACGGGGAGCGCTGCGGCAACGCCAACCTCTGTTCCGTTATACCCAACCTTACATTAAAGTACGGCCACGAAACCATCCCCCGGTCTGCCCTGGCCCAGCTCACCGAGCTGTCCCGTTACGTCAGCGAACTGGCCAACCTGCATCCCAACCCCCACCAGCCCTTTGTGGGAGCCAGCGCCTTTGCCCACAAGGGCGGGGTCCATGTCAACGCCATTTTGAAAGACCCCCGGACCTACGAGCACATTGACCCGGCACTGGTGGGCAACCGGCGGCGGGTGCTGGTGTCCGAGTTGAGCGGACTGTCCAACCTGTTCTACAAGTTAAAGGAGCTCAACTTCAATCTCGATGCCAGCAAGGAAGAAACGCGCCGCTTCCTGGAAGAAATTAAGGAACTGGAGCATCAGGGGTACATGTTTGAAGGCGCCGAAGGGTCCTTTGAACTGCTCCTGCGCCGGGCGTACGACAATTACCGGGAGCCCTTCAAGCTGGAAAGCCTGCGGGTGATCATAGAGCTGAAGGAAAACAGCCCCGTGTATTCCGAAGCCATCATCAAGCTGACCGTGGGTGACCAGGTGGTGCACACGGCGGCGGAAGGAAACGGTCCGGTGAACGCCCTGGACAACGCCCTGCGCAAGGCCCTGGAAATTTTCTACCCCGACATCCGGCGCATGCAGCTCACCGACTACAAGGTGCGGGTGCTGGATGAAAAGGACGGCACGGGGGCAGTGGTGCGGGTGCTGATTGAAACCGGGGACGGTGAGCGGTCCTGGGGCACCGTGGGGGTATCTACAAACATCATTGAAGCAAGCTGGCAGGCCCTGGTAGACAGCATCGCCTACGGGTTGCTCAAAAACAATGGAAGATAAATTCGGGCGCTCCTTTAGATGAGGGCGCTCCTTTATTTGCAACCACAAAAGGGTTATAATGTCTTCATGAATTCAATACTAACCGTGATCGGGCGTACGAAGGGGGAAAGAAGTTGCTGGAGCAACTTAAGGCCCTGAACCTGGATCTTTTCAACCTTACCAGCATCATAGACATACTCATTGTAGCCTTTGTTCTCTACCGGTTAATTCTGTTGATTAAGGGTACCCGGGCGGTACAGCTGCTAAAAGGCCTGGCCGTACTGCTGGTGGCCACGGCTTTAAGCAGCTGGTTACATCTGTATACCTTTCACTGGCTGCTGCGCCAGGCGATGACTGCTCTGGTGGTCGCCCTGCCCATAGTTTTTCAGCCCGAGCTGCGGCGGGCGCTGGAAAAGCTGGGGGGAGGCCGCTTTTTTACCAGCTCGCTCATTCATCAGGGTGAGGACGATCGTTCCCGGACCATCAGCCAGGTGGTACGGGCGGCCAGTCTTCTATCCCGCCGGCGTATTGGCGCGTTGATTGTTTTAGAACGGACCACCGGCCTGGAGGAGTACATCGATACGGGCATTAAAATCGACGGCCTGGTGACGGCAGAATTGCTGCTCAATATTTTTGAGCCCAATACTCCTTTGCACGACGGAGCCGTGATCATCAGGGGCGACCGGGTGGCATCGGCGGCCTGCCTGTTACCCCTGACGGAAAGCCCCGACGTAGCCAGGGGATTGGGCACCCGCCACCGGGCGGGTATTGGCGTAACGGAAGTTTCGGACGCCCTGGCGGTGATTGTTTCCGAGGAGACGGGGGCCATCTCCCTGGCCGTGGAGGGTGTGCTGGCCAGAAACCTGGACGAGCCTGCCCTGGCCGACCGGCTGGCCGGGGCGTTCGAGCCGCAAAAGGGGCATTCCCTGGCCTTTTTGTGGCTTCGTAAATAGTAGCAGTGCCGGAGGTGTTCCTGTTTGCCCCGTTTAAACTGGCGCAATCTTTCCCTGCAAATTCTGTCGCTGTTAATGGCCCTGATCCTGTGGGTTTACGTGACCAACGAACAAAACCCTCTGGACGAACGCCCGTTTAATGTTTCCCTGCAAGGGCGGGGGATTCCCGACGGTTACCTGGTGACCGGGTTGCCGTCAACGGTGAATGTGCGGGCCCAGGGCAGCCGGGGTCAGCTGACCACCCTTACCCCGGGTGATTTCCAGGCGGTGGTGGACTTATCCGGCATCACCCCGGGAGAAAACGAGCTGACGGTAAATGTGAGTGCTCCACCCGGCATCCGGGTGATCCAGGTGTCCCCCTCCCGGGTGCGGGTGCAGGTGGACAGGATAGTGGAAAAGGAAGTCCCGGTGGAGGTAACCTTCAGGGGGGAACCTGCCGCCGGTTACAGTGTCCTGGCCGCTACAGTTGACCCGCCGTTGGTACACCTGAAAGGACCGGAGCGGCTGGTTAATGCCGTTTCCCGGATAACGGCGACCGTTGACATACAGGGTGCCAGGGGAACGCTGGAAAGATCGGCAACACTCACCGGCCTGCCCCAGGGAGTCAGCGTGTTTCCCCCTGTGGTCAGGGTGACCATTCCCGTTCTGGCCATGCCGGTAAAAGAAGTGCCGGTGGAACCCCAGGTAAGAGGGACTCCCGCGGCGGGTTACCGGGTGGAGGAGGTAAGGGTGGAACCCGATGTGATCCAGGTATCGGCACCGGCGCCGGTACTGGAAGGTGTCCAAAGGGTAAACACTGTTCCGGTGGATATCAGCGGGGTCAGTGAGGATGTGGTACGAAGGGTTGGCCTGGTTGCTCCCGGGAACGGGGTGGTCATGCGTCCCGAGCAGGTCCAGGTTACGGTACGCCTTTCCCCCTTGCCGGAAAACCCTCCTGAAAGAACGCCGCCCGGAGGACAAAACCAAACATGAAAAACGGGTGGTGCCCCATAGAGATTTTTTATCAGGGGCGTGATACTGGCCGGAAATCATCCTTCATCATATTATGTTTAGTGAACTTAGACTTTTTGGCAAAAAATTGACCTCTTCGATGGCTGTAGATATAATAATCAGTGTTTGGACGTGATCTCTGTCGAGCGTGAAAGGAGACTTTGACCATGGGAGCAATATTTGGTACCGACGGCGTCCGGGGGGTAGCCAACCGGGAGCTTACCCCGGAACTGGCCTTAAAGCTGGGACGGGCGGGGGCTTACGTTCTTTCCCGGGGCCTGCCGGGGGCGAGCCTGGTGGTCGGCTGGGATACCCGCATTTCCTCCGACATGCTGGAGGCCGCCCTCACGGCCGGGATATGTTCGGCCGGGGTCAATGTCCTCAAGGTAGGGGTCATGCCCACCGCGTCCATTGCCTACCTCACCAGGGCACTGGGTGCCGCCGGGGGAGTGGTCATATCTGCTTCCCACAATCCCATGGATGACAACGGGATCAAGTTTTTCGGAGCCAGCGGCTACAAGCTGTCCGACGGGATGGAAGAGGAAATCGAGCAGCTGGTTTCCTGTCCCGACCGCATTCCCGCTCCCGTGGGGGCGGGGGTGGGCCGTGCCTACCCGGTAGTCGATGCGGTGGACCGTTACGTGGCCTTTTTAAAGGATACCGTATCATGTGACTTTTCCGGTTTAAAGGTGGTGGTGGACTGCGCCAACGGGGCCGCCTCCCGGGTTGCCCCCCGGGTGCTGGCGGAACTGGGTGCGGAAGTTATTCCTATATTCAACACCCCCGACGGAGTCAATATCAATGCCGGCTGCGGTTCCACCCACCTGGCCGCCCTGCGGGAGGCGGTGCTGGAGCACGGCGCCCACCTGGGGCTGGCCCATGACGGTGATGCCGACCGGGTAATCGCCGTGGACGGCCGGGGCAACCCGGTGGACGGCGACCAGATTATGGTTATCCTGGCCCGGGCCCTCCAGAAAAAGGGCCGGCTGGCCAAAAATACGGTGGTGGCCACGGTGATGAGCAACCTGGGGCTGGACCTGGCCCTGGGGCAGAGCGGCATCCGGGTGCTGAAAACCCGGGTTGGGGACCGTTACGTCCTGGAGGAGCTGCTGCGTTCGGGAGCCACCTTTGGCGGGGAGCAGAGCGGGCACATCATCATGCTGGATTACAATACCACCGGGGACGGCATTTTAACCGCCCTGCAGCTCCTGCAGGTGGTGCGGGAAACTGGCGTACCATTGCAGGAACTGGCCGCCCAGATGGAGAAGCTGCCGCAGCTGCTGGAAAACGTCCGGGTGACCGATAAGGAAAAAGTGATGAACAGCCCCGTACTGGCCCGGGCCATCCGGGAACAGGAAGAACGCCTGGCCGGTCAGGGGCGCGTCCTGGTGCGCCCTTCGGGCACCGAACCCCTGGTGAGAGTGATGGTTGAGGGCCGGGATATGGACCTCCTGCGGTCCATTGCCGGCGAGCTGGTGGACGTAATCCGCAAGGTATCCTCTTAAACGAGGGCTTTTTGAAAGGGGGTGGGAAGCGTAAGTCTTTTTTCGGGACAACTGAAAATTAAAGCGCCAGAACCCGGAATTGCCGGTTAGCCAGTTGATTTAACGGGTGTTCCGGGTTGACGAGGAGGGAGTTTATCGAAGTTTTCGGCGGGTGCTCCCCGGTTGGCCACGACCGTGAACGACACTACAAAACCGGCCGGCAACGGCCGGGACAAAGGGTGTCCGGTGGCATATGGGTAGGAGGCCGTTTTACGAAATTACTTCCGTTCCTTTTTTTACAAAAGCCCCTTTCTCTGCCGGAGGCCTTTCTGTGCCCCGGCATTTCTAATTATTAGACTAAAAACCTTTTTGCTGGAGGTTTTCCATATGTGTGGCATCGTTGGCTATACCGGCCCCCGGCGGGCCGTACCCATACTCCTTGGCGGGCTGGCCAAACTGGAATACCGCGGTTATGATTCAGCCGGCATTGCCGTCCTGGAAGACGGGGTCATTAAGGTGCATAAACAGGCGGGCAAGCTGGCCGGCCTGGCGGAAAGGTTGCGGGATTATAACGGCCAGGCGCGTACCGGTATCGGGCACACCCGCTGGGCCACCCACGGCCGCCCTTCGGACACCAATGCCCACCCCCACATCGACTGTTCCGGGCGTTTTGCCGTGGTGCACAACGGGATTATTGAGAACTACCTGGAATTGAGGGAATGGCTCGGCTCCCAGGGCCACCAGTTTACTTCCGAAACGGACACGGAGGTGCTGCCGCACCTGATAGAACACTTTTACCGGGGTGATCTGGTGGAGGCAGTACGCCGGGTGGTGGAGCACATCCGGGGTTCCTACGCCATGGTGGTGCTGGCCGTTAACGAGCCGGATAAACTGGTGGCCGTGCGCCAGGACAGCCCCCTGGTGGTGGGGTTGGGCCAGGGCGAAAACTTCCTGGCTTCCGATATCCCCGCCCTGCTGGCTCATACCCGGCGCACATACATCCTGGACGACGGCGAGATGGCCGTACTGACACCGGAAGAAGTGAGGATTTTTAACCGGTGCGGGGAACCGGTGGAGAAACGGGTCTTTGAGGTAAAATGGGAGGCGGCCCAGGCCGAAAAGAACGGTTTTGCCCACTTTATGCTGAAGGAGATCCACGAGCAGCCCCGAGCCCTGCGGGATACCTTGAAGGGCCGCCTGGCCGGTGACGATTCGGCGGTGGTGCTCAAGGAACTGGAGCTTGATGACGGGAAGCTGAGAAGCCTGCGTAAAATATTTATCACCGCCTGCGGCACCGCCTACCACGCCGGCCTGGTGGGCAAGTATGTGATCGAACAGCTGGCCCGAGTACCGGTGGAGGTGGATATCGCTTCGGAATTCCGCTACCGCCGGCCTTTAATCGATGAAGATACGCTGGTGATAGTAATCAGCCAGTCGGGGGAGACCGCCGATACCCTGGCCGCCTTGAGGGAAGCCAGGCGTCTGGGTGCCCCGGTGCTGGCCGTGACCAACGTGGTGGACAGCTCCATTGCCCGGGAAGCCGACCACGTGCTCTATACCTGGGCCGGCCCCGAGATAGCCGTGGCCTCCACCAAAGCCTATACCACCCAGCTGGTGGCCATGTACCTGATTGCCCTGCACCTGGCCACGGTACGGGGCACCATTACCCTTGAGGAGAGGCGGGCGATTATTAAAGAATTAAAACAGCTGGACAGCCGGGCGGAACTGATCCTGAGCAACGGCCACCTGATCAGGGATCTCGCCCGGATTTACGGCAGGGCCGAGGATGTCTTCTTCATCGGCCGGGGCCTGGACCATGCCGTAGCCCTGGAAGGTTCCTTGAAGCTGAAGGAGATCTCCTATATACACGCAGAAGCCTACGCCGCCGGGGAATTAAAGCACGGCACCCTGGCCCTGATTGAAAAGGGCGTGCCGGTGGTCGCCCTGGCCACCCAGAAGAACCTCTTTGAAAAGACCTTAAGCAACATCAAAGAGGTGAAGGCCCGGGACGCCACGGTAATCGCCCTGGCCATGGAGGGGCAGAAGGAACTGGAAAAGGTGGCCGATCACGTGCTCTACATCCCGCCCACCAACCCCGTCCTGGCCCCCGTGCTGGCCGTGATACCCCTGCAACTCCTGGCCTACCAGATGGCCGTGGTCAGGGGCTGCGACGTGGACCAGCCCCGCAACCTGGCCAAGAGCGTGACGGTGGAGTAGGAGGCGGGCATTTGCGGGCAGGCCGTATTGAAGGAATGAAATGGGAAGCGGGTAATAACCGTAGTGAGCCAAGTAAACCTGTAAACTGAATTGTAACCTGCACGGGCGAGGAACAGGTGGAACCTCGCCCTGTTTTTTCACCCCGGCTGGTTGTCACATCAGGATCTGCAGCAGCGGCTACCGTTTTTAGCAGGATTTTGGCTAAGTATTGTCGAACTGGTTATGATACCCATAATCCAGGTTTCCTGGCAGGTGGTTTTTTTGACCAGAATATATACACCCAAAATAGGGCCAAAAGGCTAGATGACGTTGCCGAAAGAAATAAGGGCAGTCCTTGAAATTGAAGAGGGTGACCGGGTTTTGCTTAAAGTTGAACCATAGATGGCTTTTTTGTCCAGTCATCATTACTAGGTTCTGTTATAGTGGGAACATCAGATTATTGTCAATATTATTGACGAATCAACCAACGGATGAACCTTGTACAGTGGCTCTTGGGCATAATTTTTATACTTCTATAACGAAGGGTGAATGGGTTGCGGGCTTTGCTTGAAGAATTCATGAATAATTATGCTTATGCTAGAGATCATGATCCGATTAAAGGTCATCCCTTGAGTAATGTCATGAAAAGAATGGTAGAAAAAGTCCAAGCTATATCCTGTGTCGCAACCTATGATGGAATTATAGTTGAAGGATCTATTGGCAAGGGTAATTGGGCAAAAATACCTTGGTTGGCACTGTTGGATTCTAGAATAACCGATACTACACAAAAAGGTGTCTATGTTGTTTATCTATTTTCCGAGGACATGAGCAGGCTTTACCTGACATTAAATCAAGGTGTTACCGAAATATCCCAAAAGTTAGGGACGATAGAAGCGAGGCGTTCATTGAGAGATAAAGCACAAGAGATCGGGGCACGACCTGATGTACAAGCATTAGATGGTTTTAGAGTCGGAAATGATATCGATCTCGCAACTATGTCACATCTAGGACTCCTGTACGTTGAAGGTACAATCGCCTATAAAGAGTACCATGCAAGAGATTTACCGGACGACAATGTACTGGAAAGGGATCTCTGCTCTTTGCTTTCAGTATATAAGAATTACGCAGATGAAACTGCCGTCATTGATCGAAAGTCCCGTCCCCCGGTTAATTATCGTGATACTGTTCACAGTATCTACGAATATATAAAAGCCAAGGGTTTCGTCTTTGAAGAAGACCTGCTCTTCAACTTCTTCCTCAGCTTAAAGACAAAGCCTTTTGTCATTCTCGCCGGCATTTCTGGTACGGGAAAAACAAAGCTAATTGAGCTGTTTGCCGAGGCAGTGGGTGCAACCAGTGATAATGGTAGGTTTGAGCTTATTCCCGTTAGGCCTGACTGGAACGACAGTTCCGATCTACTAGGGTACAGGAATTTAGAGGGCAAGTTCCAGCCGGGGATCCTTACAAGAGTTATACAGCGGGCACTTTCAGATATTAATAACCCATACTTTGTCTGTCTGGATGAGATGAACTTGGCCCGGGTCGAGTATTACTTCAGTGATTTCCTAAGTCTTCTGGAAACCAGGCGGTGGTATAAAGGAGAATTACGGACTAATAAGATCTTTAGGGAAACCGACTTTGTCTTCCAAGAAGACCGGGAGGAATTTGCTGGCTTGTACATTCCTGAAAACCTGTATATTGTCGGTTCGGTCAATATGGACGAAACGACTCATCCTTTCAGCAAGAAAGTCTTAGACAGGGCTAATACCATTGAGTTTTTTGAGGTTGCTTTAGACAACTACGGTAGCTATCAAGAGACAATTCATTTCGAAGGACAAGCCTTTCTTCCCCAAAAAGTTTCATCTTCAGTTCTAAGAAGCGAATACTGTGTCTTAAGTGACTGTCTACCGGAAAGGAAAGCTATAGTCGATGAGGTAGTAAACATTTTGACAAAGGTCAACGATATTTTACAACCGGCCAACCTGCACGTTGGTTACCGGGTTCGAGATGAGATTAGTTTTTATATGATTTACAATCAAGAATTTGGTTTGATGGATAAAGACAAAGCTTTTGATTGGCAGCTTCTTCAAAAGATTCTGCCGCGGCTTCAGGGGAGCTCACGCAAAATTTACCAAGCTCTGATAGGTCTGTTTGAATTATGCACCAACGTTCCTTTAGAAAGTAGCGAAGGTGCTGCAGAAGAAGCGGAAAACGTCCTAGAAAATGTTGCAGTAGTAAGATGGCCAAGAAGTGCCCGAAAGATTGCCTACATGTTAGGGAGGTACGAGGAGGATGGGTTTACATCTTTCTGGGCATAGGCAATATGAGTTGTTGCTGGTTGAAACTAAAGAGTTTGTTTTCACGATCAAAGGAAGACCCATCCACCCCACAGTTGATGCTTTGAATTTGCACCGGACCAATGCTGGGCAGTGGGTAAAGGCTGAGCTGATCATCTCTTGCAATGATGACTTTGAGGCTTGGGTTTTTGACCCTTATGAAGAAGGGGAGAGCAGATTATACGTTCCGGGGGACCGCTACTTTCCGTGCTTTTATGAAAACCAGACTTATGAGGTAATATTTGCCAACCAAAATCCTTGAGATTCGGAAGAGAATTGATATTGATACCTTTGAGAATCGTTTTGTCAAATGGATCATTACCTCGATCCAGAACAAACTACGCCACTTCCAGAGGGTATACCGAAGGACATTCGCTGACTCTAGTGTTTTTGATGAGCGAATAATTGAAATGACCGATTCTATGTGGAATAGGTTATATAAAATGAAGAGGTTTAGCTTCCTAGTTGATGTAGGAGATTTACACCGGATAGACACTCTTTCACTGGTCTTACAAATGGCCCCCGGGTATCGGGAGGTATATAAGTATTACTTAATGTTGGTTAAAGGGCTGAGTTTGCAGTCCGATATTTTCCATATTTCCATCAAGGACCTGGCCCAGCTTTATGAGTACTGGTGTTTTCTCAAACTACACTCTATCTTACGGGACAGGTACCAATTAGAAAAGCATGATCTAATCAGGGTAAACAATACGGGTTTAACAGTTAGATTAGACAAATCGAGGCGGGCTAGTATTTATTATACTAATCCCCAAAATAATGAGAAGATTGTTTTATCCTACAACAACCTACTCAATACAAAGATGCCCACCACTAGCCAAAGGCCCGACAGCATGCTTACCTTGAAAAAGGAAGATGGGGATGTTGAGTACCAATACGTGTTTGACGCCAAATACCGCCTAAATCCCGCCCTTCCCGGCAGTGAATATTACTCAAAATACCGCAAACCGGGGCCCGAAGAGGACGATATAAATACCATGCACCGTTATCGTGATGCTATACTTTATTCCCGAGGAGAGGAAATAGCCAAAACTGTTTTTGGGGCCTACATTTTTTCCCTTACAAGGATAGTAGTTATTATGCAGGCATAACGGACGGACAACCACATGCCTTTTACTCGAGTATTGAAAAAGTAAACATTGGAGGGTTACCTTTTCTTCCAGGGGAGACTGGTTTGGTTGAAAGCTTTTTGGACGAACTGATTATAGAATCACCTGATTCGGCCTTTGAACGGGCGGTTCCTCAGGCGGGGTCCAAATTGTATTATAAGCAAAAGTTCCGCCCGAGAACAGTTTTGGTCGGGGTGGTGAGAGATGAGAGGCAGCTGAGAGTCAATCTTGATAATCATTTCTATCATATACCCTACCAACGGGTGAAGAGGACTTGTTTTAACGTCGACTATATAGCTCTCTATCAACCAGAGACAGTCTTCGGGGATGATTCCGGCATCCGCTATTACGGGCTAGTAGATAAGATAGAGGTAGTAAAGAGAAAGGATATTATCGAACTGCCCAGAAATAGCGAAGAACTATACGTCAAATTCACGGTAAGTGACTGGAAAAATCTTGTTCAACCAATAAAAGCGGCTGGGTACGGAGTGAGAACTCATTTATATACCACACTATATTTGCTTCAAAAGGCTCAAGAATTACCCGAACTAAGCCTAAGGTCTGAAGAAGAATTGAGACTTTGGAAGGAAATCCGGAGACTGGGTAAGAGGATTAAATGGAGAGCCCAAAACCAGCAGTTGACCGTTGACAGTAAGGTTAATGAAATTAAGTTTGATAACGTGACCATAAGGGTTTCGGAGGACCGCTTGATCATAAGTAATGGGCAGCAAAGCGAGGACATGTCACTCACTGACCTTAGTTCAAAACCCCGGGCGGTTTTAAAGACGATCTTACGGTTAGCGGCTTTATCACACCCACCGGCTGGTAGTTTAACACGGGGACAGTGTTAGGCTCAAGCGCCGCCAGCCGGACATTGACCGGATGCTTAGCTGGAATGCCCCAGCAGTAGGGCTCTCTTTCCAGACCGGGAAGAGAGCCTTTCTCCTTTGAATTCATGTTACGAAAGTAGTATAATCATGATTAGGCTAATCACGCGAGGTACTGCAAATGGTTTTTGTAAACCGCAAAACTGAATTGAACTGGCTGGAGGAAGCTTATAGAAGCAGTCGTGCACAGCTGCTGGTGTTATACGGCCGCCGGCGGGTGGGGAAAACGGAACTGCTCAGGGGTTTTTGCCGGGAGAAGAGACACGTCTTTTTGCTACCCCATTTTAGCGGCTGCCGCATGTGTATTAAGGCAGGATCCCACTGCTACTGGCAGAGACCGGGTTGCAGGTTCTGGGTGGCGCCGCAAGGCTCTATCTCGCCGGTCGCTGCTGCTGCTTCACGGTCCTTTCCAGGGCGTCTTCCACCTGCAGGGCATAGTCGGCCAGCAGGTGGAGGTAATGGTGCAGGTATTCCCACGCCTGGAAGTTTACACGGTCGTGGCACAGTATATTGATGGCTTCTGTGATAAAGGAAGCCGCCCGCCGGGTAATGATGCCGGCCCGGTACAGTACCAGGGGCAACTGTTGCCGTTCTTCCGGCACGGGTAGCCCCAGCCTGACCACCGCCCGGTGGGCCAGGTTCAGGCAGGTGCGCAGAATGCCCTCATAGGAGGCAAAAACCTGGCCCCGGGCGGTGCGGACGATCCAGGTTGCCTTTAGCCGCCAGGCGGCAATGGTGGCCTCTTCCGGCGTGGAGCGGCCGCGCCGGAAAGCCAGCTTTTCCAGTTCCACCTTAAAGGAGGGATCCGGGGTGTGGACCGGCAGGGCGCCGGCCAGCATCCAGGGGAGGGAAGAAAGGGTGTGGGGTGCGTTCAGCACCACCACTTCCACCGGGGTGAAGAGCCATTCCGCCCAGGGTTCGGCGTCATAACCGGGAAAAAGCGCCTCCGTCAGGGAGTATTCCAGTGCCGCTGCCAGGTCCAGGGCGTCGTCTGTGTTCGGGCACAGGGAGGGGTAAAGGCCGATGCCCACATCCACATCACTCAAAGGGGTGGCCGTGCCCCCGGCATAAGACCCCATCAAATAGGCCACGGCCACCTGTGGCCGGTCCTGGACATGGCGTTTAATTTCACTGATAATTTTTTCGCTCTCGAGAAGCATTTTTTGGTTATTCCTCCCCGGGTGCAGGTAAACAGTGCAGGCAAATGGGAGCACACCCTTCTCGAGCCACAGAACCGGGAAAAGCCCGGGTCCGGTTTTAGTCAGGTAATTTTCCAGGCCCGGCATGCTTCGGTAGCCTTCAGGATGGGGATGTCAGAAAAGATTTTCAAACCCAGCAGGTGTTCGTCGCCGGAAACGATGGCCCCGGCGCCTGCCTCCAGTGCACACTCGAGAACCCTGTTGTCGGCAGGATCTTCCGTGATGACATTTAGCTGCTTCCGGGGGATAATTAGACGTTCCGGTTGGCACAACCAGGATATTATCCAGCGCAAATCAGGATGGGCGGCGACCACTTTAAGCTTCGGGCGGGCTATAACCAGGATCAATTCTTCGATTAAAGCCGGGCTGATAAAAAGCTTTAGTTTTCTCCCTATACATGCCTTTAGCAGCCGGTGCGGGGGGCCAGTCCAACCGATGGCTGATACCAGTATATTTGTATCCATAACAACTTTCATCTGGAACGAACCTCGCGAATGGCTTCGGCGACTGCTTCATAGGGAATACCGGCTTCAGCGACTGCTTGCTGGATCTTTTCCAGGGCTTCGATTAACTGGTCTTCCTTTGCCTTTTCAGCCAGGGTTTTCAATCGCACGTACTCATCATAATCCAGAAGAATGGCCTTTTCTTTCGAGCGCCGGGTGATGATTACCGGTTGTTTATTTTCGTTTACCCGGCTGATCAAATCCCCCAGAATCCGCCTGGCATTTTCCACATTAATGATGTTTTCCATAAGGATCACCTCTATGTTTAGCTTGCAGTATAAAACCAATTTTGTCAATCCAATAGCTCAAGGGCCAGTTGCTGCACGGCTAAAGCCTTTTCTTTGCCCCAAAACCTTGCCGGTTGTTTTTTATACGCTTTGATAACATTTTCTAAAAGGCATTCTTTCCGCTGAGGTGAGCCAATTATGGTTATTGAAATTGCGCCGGAAAAGCTTAAATTGATAGCCGCACAGAAAGAAGATGAAAACTGGGAATTCCGTTCCTTTTTAAAAACCAGTATTGCGGATAAAAAAGTGGATTCCCTGGTACACAGGCTGTATAAAGATATTTCTTCGCAGGTTGACTGTAAACAGTGCGCCAACTGTTGCCGGGAATGCAGTCCAGTTCTGCACGATAAAGATATCACGAGGTTATCTCAAGGGACGGGTATTCCGGTTTCTGAATTTATAGAGAAATACTTGAAGAAAGTTGAAAACGACTATCTTTTCAACCAGAAACCCTGCCCGTTTCTAAAGGACAATCTGTGTACGCAATATTCATACCGTCCCGGTGATTGCAGGAGTTATCCTCACTTGCACAAAAAGGGTTTTGTTTTCCGGTTGATCAGGGTAATTGATAATTATGCCGTCTGTCCAATTGTGTTTCATGTTTACGAGGAACTGAAAAAAGAGTTGGGCTGGAAGAAAAGGACCAGACCCGGAAGAATGCCGACGTAAGGTTAACGTCAGCACCCTGAAGGAGCTCTCGCTCATCCTGTGGAGAACTGTTTCACGTGCTGCTGCTTACATCAGCCATTTCCACATTGGATGCCACCTTTAATTTCCCGTTTAATTTGCGGAACAAAAAAATTTCCTTAGGGAGCTGTTACAATGAAGTCTTACACCGAGTACCTCTGGTTCAACACTACCAGCCGGAGGGAGTACATCAATATAACCTCTCAGGTGGAGGAGGCGGTAAAAAAGTCCGGTATTAAGGAAGGGCTGGTGCTGGTCTCGGCCATGCACATTACCGCCGGGGTCTATGTCAATGATGCCGAGGAGGGGATTATCCAGGACATAGACAATATGCTGGAGAGGCTGGCCCCCTTTGGTCCGGATTACCTGCACCACCGCACCGGGGAGGACAACGGCGACGCCCATCTGAAGAGCATCCTGGTCCACCACCAGGTGATCCTCCCGGTGACCGGCGGAAGACTTGACCTGGGCCCCTGGCAGCAGGTTTATTATGCTGAATTCGATGGCCGTCGGCGGAAAAGGGTCATTATTAAATGTAAGAAAAGGGAGGTGTGTTGTTTGTGCACAAGAAATATCATTAAAACCACTGTCAGTCACCGTTACCAGACCGTTATTCCAGCCGGGATTAGGGAACGCTATAATATCCGGGAAGGCACGCGCATAGCCTGGATCGACCAGGGCGGGGAGATAAAAATAATTCCTTTGCCAGCTGAACCGGGTAAACTTTTCCGGGGTGCTGGAAAGGGAAAGGATTTGCTCGGTTTACTGATGAAGTACCGGGAAAAGGAACGGAAAGTAAATGAGTGACATCAAAAAATACGTGCTGGACACCAGTGCCCTGTTGACCTATTACCAGGATGAAGCAGCTGACCTGATCGAAGAGGTATTTCAAGGAAAAAAGCTGCTACGCTGGTGCACCGGGATCCGGAATTCAGCAGAGTTGATCTGGAAATTGATCAGTTGATGCTTCCGGCTAAAAATATCCCGAATTCTCAATAACCAGTTCGGATAAAAATTGGGCTGAAATCCTCTGACAATGCTCAACATGATCCGGCCAGGTAACCGGATTATTTTTGTGTACGCCCGAACATGGTCGTGGTCTATTAAAAGCATATCTAGGAAATTAACGCTGGGGTTTGCCGGTCTAGTCCCGTTCAATAGAGTCAGGCGTTTGTGTTTCTTTGGTGGCGTCTGCCGGCGGGAGAAGCTCTTCCCCGATTTCCCAAGCAGCTTCCGGCTGAACGTCACCTGGCCTGATTAAAACGGCCTTCCTGGCACGGGGAGCCCAAACTTTGAACACCAGATAACCCAGCGAATATACGCCCGTCAAAGCGAGGCCGGCCAGAAGGCCCGCACCCTGGCCGGGTATCAGGGGCATGCTGGCCATGATAGCCAGCAAAGCGGCCAGCCCTCCCAGAGTGGTGTAGGGGTAGCCGGGCAACTGGCAGCGCCCGGTGGGAGGACAACCCCAAGCTTTGCGGAAGCGGTAATGGGTGGCCATGATGATCACGTAGGCCAGAAGTAAAGAGAACCCCCCTGAAGCAACGAGGAAAAGGTATATCCCTTTCGGCAGCAGGTAAGACAGGCTCACTCCGGCCAGCATGGCTGCACCCGAAAACAGGATTCCTCGCCGGGGAACCCCTGCAGAAGCGGCAGGTTCTTTCAGCCAGGATGGGGCGTGCCCCTCCAGGGCCAGGGACTGGGTCATCCGCCCCAGCCCGAAAGTGGCTGCCAGCATGGTGGAGAGGATCGCTGAAAGCATCACCACGTTGAACAGCTGCCCGGCCCACCTTAACCCGTGGGCCTCGAGGGCCATAACCAGGGGACTTCTTTCTGCCGAAAGGACATTTGTTGGTATGAGGGGCAGTAGAGTAGCCATAACGGCCAGGTACAGGCCCACCAGCGAAATTACGGTGTAGGCTATGGCCTGGGGAATTGTCTTCAGCGGGTTGCGGGTTTCCGGCGCCGCGAGGCCCACGACTTCAAAACCGGCATAGGTGAACATTACAATCAACATGCTGCCGGCGATGCCACCCAACCCTCCGGCTAAAAAGAATTCCTTACGTAGTTCGCCAAGGCCGACGGCCGGTTTAGCGGGGACCATCCCCAGAATCAGGCTCAGGCCGGCGACCACAAAACCCACCAGTGCCAACAACTTAAAAGCTGCAAGGCTGCTTTCAAGCCGGGCGAACAACCTCGGTCCCACAAGATTTAACAGGGTTACGACGACGATGATCAATGAGGCTATGATCCCTATGGGTATTTCCGGGAACCAGGCATGAAGGAAAATCGACGCTGCGGTAGCCTCGCTGGACATGGCCAGGGTGAGCCCTGTCCAGTATACCCAACCCACCACAAAACCCAGCCAGGGCCCGAAGTTTTGCTCGGCATAGGTGCGAAAAGAACCGGGTACGGGATTTGCCACAGTCATTTCGGAAAGGGCCGTAAGAATGATGTAAACCAATATCCCTCCAAGGATGAAGGAAATGATTATCGAGGGCCCTGCGGCGCGTATGGCTACGGCTGAACCGAGGAAAAAAGAACCCCCTACCACCGTCCCAAGGGCAAGCAGCACTAGATCCCGGGTGGAAAGACCTTCCTTTTTATTGACCATCCTCAAACTCCCTGTTTAATGAGCAATATGTCCCCCTTAGTATGTGCATTAAGAGTAACGGCATTCACCACCGGCCCCTCCCGCAAAAGCGCGAGGGGCCTTTTTGTTTTACGCCGGGTTTTACAAAGCGCTGTGGGTTGTGGTACATATTTAGGGAGGCGACAAACAGGAAAAAAAGCGCAGCGGTAAAAAGTCAAGCACTTTTTGAAGGGGAATTGGAAAAAATTTTTAGGGTTAAGCCATAAAAAGGC